>JASHRG010000030.1 GCA_030037495.1 Microcaldota archaeon
TGGGCTTGGAGGTATTTTAAGTTTATGCTGTTTTATTTAATTGAATATAATGGAAACGACTTGTAAATATTGTGGTCGGAAGGTTCGTGCAATATACCTAAAGACACTTGCGAAGTTTACAAAAAGAACATTTAGCCCAGCGGACGATGGCGATGGACCAGGGGAGATTACCGTAGACCATTATTACAATGTTAAAACTACTGTAAATTTATACAAAATAAAGAGCCATAAAACGCGTATCATTTTAGGAAAACCATGCTTAGGTTCAGGCACTACATTTAAAGAAACATTTAAGCATTCTGGTAGGCCATACATAATCAAGAAAGTTCGGTATAGACATAGCCGCAGAAGACACATATAATTTTAATTGCCACCTACTACCGCAACCCGCTAAAATTCTATATACCGTTCGTTTCATAAAATTGCCCACTTGCCAGTAGAGGCAATTTTATGGAAACTCACATGATATATAGATGCGCGGGTTGCGGACTTGGGAGCAGGTGGCAGATACCTTTAGAAGAGGTAAAGGATTGTGAGAGGATGGAGCGTGGGAGGCGTAGGCGTAATATGAAGTTGATAATAGGCATAGGTTTGGTTATTTTAGGGTGTATTATGTTAATTGTGCATTAGCGTGTTTATTTTTTAGCTTTCTTTTGTATTCCCAATTCCTCTGGCAGATAGAGGTATTTTAAGTCTGGGCGTTTATCAAGGCGCACGTTTACAAGAGTCTTAAAACCTATGATACGGCCCGTCATGCCTTTAGTAAGCTTGACTGAAAATTTAGGGTCTTTAACATATTTAGGCGGTGTGGAACCATGAAGCACTCTCTTCACAACTACAGGCATATTTTTACGAAACTTTGCCATAATCACTTTTCACTAACAAAGACTTTAAGATTATAGGTTTTTACAGGATTAAGGATTGTGAGAAGCTTGAGCGTGGAAGAAGGGTGAGAAAGGTTAATATGATAATAAGCTTGGGGTTGGTGGTTTTAGGGTGTATAATGCTCTTGATGCGTTAGCGTTAAATATGTGAAAAGGGCATTTCACAATATGATAAAAGCAATAATATTTGACTATGATGGAACGCTTGCGTACACTTTAGACGCGCAAGTGGGTTACTATCAGAGAGTGCTTCCTCTTTTTGGCTGGAGAAAGCCCTCTGCCCAAGAGATAAGAGATACCTACCATATGACAAACATCGAGAGGGTAAAGTTGCTTACTGGAGAAACTTCTGAAGATAAAATCAGGGAAGCGTTTGCAACAAAAGAGGCAAAGGATTTTCCGTACGATATGATAAGAGTCGCAGATGGCGCTGAGCGGGTGCTGAAAGAGCTTCAGAGTGGTTTTAAATTCGCTATAGCCACAAGCGCGTCTGCCCTTTATGTGAATACATTTCTAGCGCTTTCTGGATTGAAGGGGTTCTTTGCTGCAATGGCGTGCATTGGCGAATACAAGAATCCAAAACCATCCCCAGACTGCCTGTTTCTTGCTGCTGAAAGGCTCGGACTAAAACCAGAAGAGTGCATCTACGTTGGAGACCAGGAAATAGATGTTGCAACTGGCAGAGCTGCTGGAATGAAAGTGATTCTTGTAGCAAAGCAAAGTAGAGGCAACGAAGATGTACGTATAAATGCGCTTTCAGAACTGCCTTTTGCAATTGCAAAACTCCAAGCTAGTACAAAGACCAGAACAAAAGGCTCAAGTTAAAGCACTGAGCCAAGCTCCATGTATGGAAGAGGTTAAGGATTGTTGCAAGCTTGAGCATAGAAAGCGTAAGAATCACTTGGGCTTGGTTATTGGCGTGGGGTTGGTGATGGTGGTGAGGTAGCGTTAAATATTTGGAAGAGTAAATACGTTCATGGATACAACAAGAGTACTCCTAGATAACGAAATTTATCATACAGAATTCAAGGTTAAAGCAAAGCATCGTTTTTTAAACTCGGTTGAAGGTTTAGATAGAGCGAAATTTGCAGACAAGCTGATTAAAGACTGGTGGAATAGAACTGGACGTTGGAAGTCACTTATATCAACTTTGTTATTTGACCCTTTTATTTACTTTTGCGAAGCAACCGAATGTTATAGATCTGGACTATTTTTAGGTTGCGCTGTTTTGTGCAGAGCGTCGATTGACAGCGCCATGTATGCAACAATTCAGCAAAAGGCCTGGTTTAAAGTTATGCATGATCAGCATAAGCAAGGAGACCCTAATAAAGTTATATTTTATGATATAGATAATCCTCAGATTGTAAGAATGGTGAATAAAGAAATTGGTAAAAAAGGCAATCTATCTCGGAAGGAACTTTTTGCAGCTGGTGAAAAGCTAGGGGTACTAGATCACACTATTACAAAGAAGATTGAAGCTGCTATGGAAACGGGTGATATAATAATGCACTATGATGAAAGCTTTCATAAGATGCTATCCACTGCAAAACAAGAACTTAGAGCCACAGGTAAATCTTCAGCTAAATCAGTTGAAAGGTTCTATAAACATGTGAGACCATTACTTGACAATAAAAAGACTAAAAATTTATTGTCACAAACCGCTGATATTTTGGAGTATCTCGCTACTAAGGCAGATAAATACACTAACTTTGATCAGCTACAGGCAGCTTCAAGCACTTAAACTCGTTATTCGTCAATCTCTCAATCTCCTCCTTATTCTTGCTTCCATTAGTAACAAACACCAGCTCCGTCTCCTGCTCCCTTGCCTTCTCCATGCGCCTTTCAATCTCTATGCAAAACTCAGAGCATTAGCTCGTTCTTCCTCTCGTACTTCTCTTCCTTTAGCGCAGCAACGAACTCATCAAGAGTGATGCCAAGCTTCTGCTTCGTAGACCTGCTCCTTACTGATATCTTGTTTCCTTCCACTTCCTTCTTTCCAAGTATTATCATGTATGGTATCTTGAGGTTTTGCGCCTCCCTTATCTTGTACTCAAGCGTCTTGTCAGAGGCATCGGCCTCCACCCTTATCCCGTTCTTCTTGAGCTCGTTGTAGACCTTATACGCGTACTCATTAGCCTGCTCTGATATGGTTATCACCCTCACCTGCACTGGCGCCATCCATGTGGGGAATTTCCCCTGTATGTGCTCTATGTACACAGCAAGGAACCTTTCAAGGGTTCCGAGTATGGTTCTGTGTATGACTATCGGCATGTGCTCTTTCCCGTCCTCTCCGGTGTACCTGAGGCCGAACCTTTCCGGTAGCTGATAATCAAGCTGTATTGTTCCGCACTGCCACTCCCTACCCGCAGAATCCTTCAATTCTATGTCGATCTTTGGCCCGTAGAACGCACCCTCCTTCTCTTTTATGTCATACTTTACCTTGTTTGCCTTCAGCGCGCTGATCAGCTTGCCTGTTGCTATTTTCCATTGTTCTTCGGTGCCGAGGTGGCTGTCTGGCATAGTTGATAAATGGAGCGCGCACTGCAAGCCAAATGTCTTATACAATTCCAGTGTCAGTTTTATCAACGATGTTATCTCGTCTTCTATCTGCTCCTCTGTCACAAACAAGTGCGCGTCATCCTGGGTAAACTCCCTCACCCTGAAAAGGCCGCTCAATGCGCCGCTTATCTCATTTCTGTAAAGTTTGTCGAAATCAGAGAGCCTCATGGGAAGCTCGCGGTAGCTACGTGCCCTTGACTTGAATATAAGCATTGAGAACGGGCACGCCATTGGCTTCATGCCAAGCTCATGTCCCCCTGCTTCAAAGATGAACATGTTCTCCCTATAATGGTCTATGTGGCCGCTCAAGTGCCACAGTGCGGTATCCGCCATTACCGGGGCAGCTATCTCCATGTATCCATACTCCCGGAGTTTTTCCCTTATGAACCACTGCAGCTCCAGATACGGTATGTAGCCGTTTGGGTGCCAGTACACCATGCCAGGAGAGACCTCCTGGAAGCTGAACAGATCAAGCCTCTCGGCTATTGTCCTGTGGTCTGTTTCTGGCAGGCCAGACCAGTCGCTCTTTCTCACTATTGAGGTGTCGGCCTTCCTTGCGCTCTTGGTTACTTTTGCTATCTTAGCGTTTGCGCTGTAACTCCTTGATAGTTCTGCAAGGGGGTGTCCCTTTATATCCATTGATAGAGCCTTTGTCCATCCGAACGGGGCTGCAACGACCTTTAACTTTGATTTCTGCGCCTCCTTCACCATGTACTGGAAAATGTTCATTGACCTTTGGGGCTCCTCAAGGTTGCTGCTAAGATGCGCCCACGGGTAAACAACAATGGTGTTTATCTTGTTCTTGCCGGCAAACTCTACAGCATCCTTTATCGCTTTGCTTGCCAGGGCTTCGCTGTCCCCCCTTTCTATCGATGTTAACAAAACAAGCGCATCCTTCACGCTGACCCTTTTCTTGTCTGATGCCTCGTGGACCTTTATCTCCGGCTCTGTTGGCTCGAACTCCAGGCTGTTCACGTCCATCTGCATGATTCTCATTACAGCACCGAGTAAGCGTTGGCAATAGGATTAGAAAAGAAGAGTTTAATAAGCATGTATGCTATCGCAGAAAAAGACTTTATCCTGTTTGGAAGTGACCACGCTCCACACAATCACACGAGCACTTTTTTCTTATGGTATTTATTGCTTCTGTGCTAATTTGCCGCTCATCTGCGCCTCCCTGAGCTCCTTAAGGCTTGGAATGCCCCTCTTCTTCAGCTCTGCCGCAAGCAGGGCCTTGGCGTCATGGACATACGTCGGCCCATAGAATATGAACGGAGTGAGAACCTGCACAGTGTCTGCCTGTCCGCCTATCATGACTTCAGGGACGTTCTCGGGGAAGATTCCCCCAACAGCATTTATTATGGGCTCCCTGCCGAACCTGTTTCTGTAGTCCTTGAGGTTCTTCAGCATTGCCGGATACAGCTCTGCGCCGCTCAGCCCTCCAGCGCCCATTGACAACCTGTTGTCATCCATTCTTAGCGTGTTTATCACGGTTATCCCGTTTCCGTTGGCGTCAAGCCACCTCTGCGCTATCCCAAGATTCTTCTCCTTCCCTGGGTCGTCTATGTGCGGAGGCAGCTTCAGGAAAAGGAGCTTCTGCCTTATCCCTACCTCTGCCCTTATCATTCCTAGGAGGTGCTCTAGAACCCCCTCATCAAAGAAGACTGCCAATCCCTTTGTGTTTGGCGATGCGAAATTCGCCTCTATCATGCTTATCTTGGACGCCTCTCCTGCCAGGACGTGCAGCATGCTCCTGAATTGTTCATATACGTCATCAAGGCTCTGGCCTTCTGCAGGAGGCCTCACGGCTATGCTCACGCTTACCGGGACTTTCCCATTGTACCGCCCCAGCCTTCCAACAGCTTCGCCAAGGCCCATGAACGGGAAACCCAGGCAGTTTAGCATCGACCTCTTTGCGTCAAGCCTGACTATTCTCCTTGTTCCAGGAGCACCGCTCCTCGGGTTCCCCTCCCATTTATACGGCAGCATTGTCCCTACAGTAACATAATCGAAAATGTTTGCAAGCCCTGGAAGCATCTCTGCATCCTTGTCAAATCCAGCAGCAATGCCTACTGGCCCGTCCATCTGGACCTTCCCCGCAAGGTCTACGGAAAGCACATCACTGTGTATGTCAGATGACCGTGCATAAATGCTTGATGGAAATGACGAGCTGAGGAACCTGACCGTCTCGCTGTGCGAATCCTCCGGGTCCCTGTGCCTGAAGAAGTACGGCCTTAGCGCGAAGTTGTAGAATGCGGATCCGCCCATACGGCATCAGCCGGTGCCGAACACAACAGTTATGCTCTCGGTTATGCTGCTTGTGCCGCTGTAGAAAAGCGAGTTCACCGCCTGGCTGGAAGCTGCAGCCTGCGCAGCAACAGGGGTCCCGCCAAAGCTGTACGGCAACGGGTAAACGTAGTAGTTGTTGACCGTTATGTTCAATGGTGACACCTTGCCTGAGGGCGCCAGGGCGGTTGCCTGAACTGTGGCGTTTGACATGGCTGATGCGAGCGCCTCCCCTCTCAGCGCCGCAGTCTGCTGGTCTGTGAGCTTTGCCTGTATGCTGCTAACGTATACGTTTGGTATTCCAGACAAGGCGACCAACACCCCGGTTGCGTTCTTTGCATTTGGTATGTCAACAGAGACGCTCTCATATGCCTGGTAGCTTGTCTTGTTGTAGTTACCGCTGCACCAAGCAGGAAGCGCAACATATGGGTATGGGACGCATAGCGTTACCTTTCCAACGTTGAAGTATTGTGTGGTTATCAGGCTCAGGTTGCCGTTGAGATAACCAGACAAGCTGCTGTTCACTGTAGAAAGTGTCCTTGAAAGGTTTGCCACTGCAGACTGTGTTGTATTCCCTGTTCCATTCACGTAAAGGTAAAGCTCTGCTCCGCCTCCAGGCATGGAGGCCGAGCCTGTAGCCGTTATTGTAATGGTGCTTCCTCCCACCTGGCCGGCTCCTTCCCCGGCGTAATAGAAGCTAAGCGCAATGAGCACGCCAGACACAAGTATTGATGCTGAGAGCAGCACTATCGCTGCCGGGAACAGGTGCCTTCCGGGGTGCGGATGTAGCCTTACCATACCAATACAGCTCATTCTGTTTATTTATAGCTTGTCAATTCCTGCTTTTAGGGCACAGAATGTATTTATAGATGGCATCAAATTAGGTATTATGCTAAAGCTCTACAACAGCCTTACTCGCAGAAAGCAGGTTTTCAGGCCAATACATGACAAGAAGATCGGAATGTACACCTGCGGAATCACCGCTTATTACTCGCCCCATATAGGCAATATGAGGAAGTATCTTGAGGACGATGTACTAAAGAGAATGCTGGTTCATAAAGGCTTCAGCGTAACCCATGTGGAGAACGTGACAGACGTGGGGCACCTCGCCAGCGACGCGGACACCGGTGACGACAAACTCAGGCTTGCGGCCGAGAAGGAGCACAGGAGCATGAAGGATGTAGCTGGCTTCTACACAAAGATGTTCTTTGATGACTGCAAGATGCTTAACATAATACCTCCGGACATAGTATGCAAGGCAACAGAGCACGTGCATGACATGATAAAGCTCCTGGAGGTGCTTGACTCAAAAGGCTATCTCTACAAGGCAGAGAACGGGATGTATTTTGACACGTCAAAGTTCAAGGGCTACGGCAAGCTCACCGGATTGTCGTTCAAGAGGCTGAACGCCGAATTGAAGGAAGGGGCAAGGATTGGAAAAGTAGAGGGCAAGCGCCACGCAACCGACTTCGCGGTGTGGAGGTTCTCTACACCCGACCAAAAAGAAATGGTCTGGGACACAAGGTGGGGAAGAGGCTTCCCAGGCTGGCACCTTGAGTGCAGCGCCATGAGCATGAAGTACCTTGGCAACCATTTTGACATTCATACAGGGGGAATAGACCACCTCCAGATACACCACCCGAATGAGATCGCGCAGTCCGAGGCAGCTACTGGCGAAAAGTTCGTCAACTTCTGGCTGCACAGCAATTTCCTTACAGTAGATGGAGGCAAGATGTCAAAATCTATGGGCAACATCTACACCGTGCAGCAGGTAATAGAGAAGGGATACTCCCCCATGGCGCTCAGGATGTTCATGATATCAGGGCAGTACAGGCAGACCCTTAACTTCACCTTTGACGCTTTGTCAAACGCAGAGTTTGGGGTAAAGAGACTTTACTCGTTTATTGAGCGCCTCCAGGAGAACAGGAACAAGGCGCGCAATGTAGACACAAAGGAGTTCAGGAAGAAGGTACGCGAACTGAAGAGCGGATTCTTCAGGGAGCTTGATGACGACATAAACATGCCTGAGGCTCTCGCAAGGCTCTATGCATTGATCAACGAGACCAATTCAAGAAGTGAATCAACGAAACTGAACAGAAGCGAAGCCAGGACTGTGATAAAGGCTATGCTTGAAATTGACCAGATACTTGGGCTGGGCTTCAGCGGAAGGATTACTGCAAAGCCAGCCAAACTCGACAAGGAGATACAGGTGCTTGTAGACGAGAGGGAGGAAGCAAGGAGGAAGAAGGACTTTGATAGGGCAGATGAGATAAGGGCGATGCTGAAGGAGAGATATCAGGTAACACTTGAAGATACAAAGGAGGGGGTCCGTTGGCGCAAGGAATAGCTACTTATCATTCCTCCTGTTCTTCTGCTTCTGCACAGATGCAATGAGCTCTGCTTTTATCATTGTGTAGCAGTTGGTGCAGAGCTTGTACTCTGTATACGATCTAGGGTCGCTCATAACTCCCTGTTGAAGCCTTCCAGCAGAAATATAATAATAATTCTCCATGCTGAGCTCATCGCCGCATATGTCGCACTTCGCCTCCTCTATCCCAGGCATTGCACCACTAGCGCATCATCCTGCGCATCTTCCTCCTTCTCCTTGCCCTTACGGCCCTTGATTTCGAGAGATGTGCCATTGGAACCACATTTACTTCCTGTTGTATGTATCCGCAGAATAGGTTTAAATATCTGAACAAATAGCCTTTTACCTGATTAATATGGGTATGCCACGCTCAGTACATAGTCCATCCAGCGATACAGCGCACAACGTAGCGCACGCTGCCAGGGAGGCAAGCGAGCTATCGCAAAGGAGGAAACAATTCTCAGTCCTCAATATAAAAGGCCGTGAAGTGGAAATATGGCTGCATGATGACAAGGGTATGATACCACCTATTTCCCAGGCCGAAAATGCAGCCTTTTTTAGGCGAGGCTTGTCATTTTATGATTGGCAACCTGCTTCATCAGAGATGGAGCCTGATGGTGAAGGAAAACCAGCAACAGGGGTGATACTGAAATTAAGACTGGTTCCTATAGAGCAGCTTAGAAGGGGCACAAGCCAGCCTTCTTCTGGAAGGGGGCAGAGGTAGACGCTACAGTCTAGGCTGTTAGTCCGCCCTGAGAAGCCTGAAATTTCTTCCTGAATATAGTGCATGGGTTTCAAGCTCTATCTCCGCCAGTCTATTGTACTTTGCGGTTCTCTCAGACCTGCTTGAGCCTGCCTTTAGATGCCCCAGCCTTGCTCCTACTGCGAAATCGGCGAGGAAGGTGTCCTCGGTTTCCCCGCTCCTGTGGCTTCCGAATACGCCCCAGCCAGCGCTTCCTGCAATGCCAACCGTTTCAAGGGTTTCTGAAACAGTACCTATCTGGTTCAGTTTTATCAGGACGGCATTGCCCGCCTTCTTCCTTATTCCCATGCGCAGTCTTCTTGGGTTTGTGACATATATGTCATCACCTACAACCTCAACCTTCTTCCCGATCCTTGATGTCAGTCCTGCAAACAGCTTAAATCCGGATTCATGGTGTGGGTCCTCCAACAATACCACAGGATAGCTATCAACGTACTCAAGATACAGCTTATCAAGCTGGGCTGGCGTGAGTATTCTTGACTTCTGCGCCTCTTCTGCCTTTAGCTTGAAGTCAAGGTTATATCTACCGCCCTTGTAGAACTCCGACGCGGCTGCGTCTATGGCTATGGCTACCAGCCCACCATGACCGGCCCTTCTTATGGCTTCTGCCAAAAGTTCCAGCGCCTCAACCCCGTCCTTGATGTTTGGCGCGAAGCCGCCCTCGTTGCCGACATTTGTGGCTCCAATTCCGTATTTCTCCTTTATGACCTGCTGTAGCTGCTGGAAAACCTCGGCAGCAATCATCATGCCTTCAGCAAAACTCTTGGCCCCTACCGGCGCAATCATGAATTCCTGCATAGCCAGTCCGTTCCCCGCGTGGATTCCCCCGTTTATAACATTCAGAAAGGGAACCGGAATCACGAGTTTGCTTGCTCCTCTCAAATCAGCTATGTGCGTGTAAAGCTGCACTCCTTTTGCAGCTGCACCTGCCCTGCACACCGCCATGGATACGGCAAGCGTTGCGTTTGCGCCAAGCCTGCTCTTATTGGGAGTGCCATCCAACTCCACGAGAGCCGTATCTATAAGCTCCTGGTTTGCGACATCAAGGCCTGTAATCGCGTCAGCAATCGGGCCCTCTACGTTTGCCACCGCTTTTAGCACGCCCTTGCCATTGGCTCTTGACCTGTCGCCGTCCCTGAGCTCAAACGCCTCATGGCTTCCTGTCGATGCGCCGCTGGGCACCATTGCCCTGAACTTGCCGTCATAAGTCCGCACTGTTGCCTCCACAGTCGGGGTCAGCCTAGAATCAAACACCTCTCTCGCCTTCACGCTTATTACTTTTGCCATTTACCCACGATGCCCTTTAGGTCAATCAGGTATATAAACATTGCATAGCGAGGCAAAGCGCTGAGAAATCTAAAAAGACAATGTAAAGGGGCCCCATATAAAGCTTATATATCTGAACAAGGTGAGTCACTTTGATCAAATGCCTGGCAAGGAAGTTGAAGTAATGACTGCAAAGTTTGCAATGGACGGCAGGATTCGCTTGCCTGCCAAGGCAAGGGAAGCTTTAGGAGTGGTGCCCGGGGACGTGCTGGTGTTCTTCCTTAGGAGGGATTCCAAAGGAATCGGATACCTGGAGGTCAAGGCGCTGAAGCACATCGCAAGAATGTAATAAGCCCGGAGAGGGAATTGAACCCTCAACCTTTAGTTTACAAGACTAACGCTCTGCCATTGAGCTACCCGGGCACGAGTTTAATTATCGTGTAAATATTATATAAATGCCTTCTCTTTCTGCCTTAAACACTAGTTCTATAAACTTTAATAAACAAGACTACTTGATGAACGACAATATGGTAGCTAATGCAATAGAAATCAGGGATGTGCGCAAGACATTCATTACATACGAGGGCGAATCCCTCGGATTGCTAGCCATGCTTATGAAGAAAAAGACAGAGAAGAGGGCGCTGAAGGGAGTCTCTTTCAATGTCAAAAAGGGCAGCATAACAGCTCTGCTTGGCAAGAACGGCTCCGGAAAGTCCACTATGATAAAGCTTCTTGTAGGGATCATGCCTCCTGATAAGGGCACAGTGAGGGTACTTGGAATGGATCCATGGAGGGACAGGATAAAACTGGCTAGGCATACTGGGGTTGTGCTTGGCGCGCATCCATCCATGTTTGTTGACCTTCCAGCAATACAGAGCTTCGACTACATGAGAAGGATATACAAGGTGCCAAAGAGGGAATTTGAGGAAAGACAAGAGCACTTCATAAGAATGCTAGAGTTAGAAGAAGTGGCAAAGCGAAGGCAGGTTCGTGAACTTTCCCTAGGGGAAAAGATGAAGTGCAACTTTGTTGCTGCAGTGCTACACAACCCTGAATTGATAATACTGGATGAGCCTACAATCGGAGTTGACCTTCCATCAACTCTTAAGATAAGAAAGGCTGCGCTAGAGCTGCAGAAAAAGTACGGGGCAACATTCCTTATAGCAACGCACATACTTGAAGACGTGAAGGTGCTTGCTGAAAATGTTGTGATAATGGACCAGGGAAACATTGTTTTCAACGACTCGAAGAGCAGGCTTGGCAGACTATTCGGCAATTACAAGATGGTAGAGATATACTTCACAAAAGGGGCAAAGATGAATTTCAGTGAACTTGGAACTATTGTGGATAAGCGTGAGGCCTATGTAAAGCTTAGGATAAAGGGCGGCAAGGGCAAGGATAAGCTCCTAACCCAGTTTCTAACAAAGAAGGAGGTAATAGACTACAATGTATCTACTCCAGAAATAGGCGACGTGATGGGCAAGTTCTATTCAGAGAGGTGATGCCTTGGATAAAGATACAGATTTTGGCAGCGGGTATTTCGGGATTGCGCTCCTTTATTTCAAGAGCATAGTCAACTACAGAGTGGAAATAGTGGCAAGGATAGTGAGAGGACTGATTGCGCCGCTTGCAACCGTGATACTCTGGACAGTGATATACGCTGCTAGTAATACCACAGTGATAAACGGATTCCCCAGCTCTGATATCTTCATATACTTCTTCCTTACAGCTGCGCTTGCAAGAGTTTTCCCTGTTGTAGATGTCTCACAGGATATGCAGAGTGATATAAAGTCTGGAGATATAGCGGCTTCGCTCATGAGACCTATGAACTATCCCTTGCTGCAGTTTGCAACCTCTTTTGGCGACACTTTTGTAGATTTTATATTCATAACAATGCCAATATTCCTTTTAGTGTGCGTTATAGCAGGGTTCATACCAGCATCTGTAAACACGGCGGTATTCGCTGTTGAAATAGTGCTGGGATTCCTAATGACTTACCTGATGTTCTTCTTTGTTGGCTGCCTTGCAGCCTACTTTGTCAACATAAACGGTATAGTCAATGTTCTGCTCTGGGTATTCAACGTGCTTGGTGGCAGGCTCATCCCATTATCAGTATTTCCAACATGGATAGCATCTATACTTGCGCTGCTTCCATTCGGCACGGTGTTCTATTTACCAGTTGTCACGCTTAGCGGGTTCGCGTCATGGAGCTACATAGAGACAGGTATCCTTGTTATGCTTGCATGGACAGCAATCTTCCTTATGATGTCTGTGATAATGTGGAAGATATCTAGAGAAAAGATAATGGCTAGCGGTGGTTAGATTAGCGAAATAAAAGACGATACAAACGCATTGTATAATGGCCAATTGTTCAATTGGAAGAGCTTCCTCTACTACAGGACGCAATTCTTCTTTTACTTAGTATACGCAGCGGTGAGCCCGCTTGCAAGCCTCCTTTTTGTTTACGTTGTGTACAGTGTAAGCGCAGGCGTTCCAGGATGGAGTTTCTACCAATTACTATTCCTTAGCGGAGTTGTGGGGATGCTTTCATCGCTTGTGCCATACATATGCAACCCATCTGGACTTGTCTATGCTCTAAGGTATGGTACGTTTGAGGTTTTCCTGACAAGGCCATACTCAGCGTTTACTGCACTAATGGCCAATTATGGAGACACAACCAACATAGCAGGGATAATAGACGAGTTCCTTCTAGTTGTTTATGCTGCGCTTCATCTTCAGGTTACATTTATTGGCGTAGCAATGACCGCAATAGTGTTCATACTTGGCACAATAATAGTGACAATGCTGATGCAAGCCATAGTAATGCTAACTTACAGGGCGTTCAGGACTGCCAGCGTTACAATGAACTTCTTCAACACATTCATGCAGTTCGGAAGCTACCCACTGAGCATCTACGGCTTCACAGCCACAATCATATTCACTATATTAATACCGGTTGGCTTTGCGACATACTATCCCGCAGAGCTGTTGACAGGAAAGGCTGGCACAGAGATATTTATCTTTTCGCTAATCGGATCGCTGATTATAATGGGAGTTCTTTACAGTATAATAGCAAAGAGGCTGAAAAGCTATGTCAGCGCAATGGGCTGAACTCTATTTCACAAACATCTGCGTGTAGCCAACAATCCAGTCAACAATAACATGAAGTTGCCTTAGCCTTGCCCCAGCCTTCTTTATGAACTCCAAACTGGCCTCATCAACGCTTCTTGTGAGTGCTGCCAATGGCGGGAAGAGCAACAGCGCTATTATTGCGTCAATTATTATTGACCACTTGCTCTGGTGCATTAGATAGGCAACAGCATAAAGGAGAATCCCAATAATCACAGAAACAACTGTTACCTTTGCAAGCCTTTCAAACTCCTGCTTAAATCTAAACTGCTCCTCAAGCGCCCTCATGTACAATATGTTAAGGAATATCGGCGTTATCAGATACAGAGCAAGCAGCACTCCGGCAACCTGGTACAACGGAGTTAGCACAAGCAGAAGGACGATCTGTACAATCACGGCGCTAACCTGGTATCTCATGAATTTTTTCGTGTCTCCCTTGCTTATTACAAGAGTGCCGGCATAGAGGGCTATTATGCTAAGCGCTGTTCCTATCGCTATCATAACGAAATACAATGGTGCAGTGGTATACTGCGCAGAGAACAATAGGTTTGTTATAGGCTGCGCAACAGCAACAGTGTAGGCTATTAGCGGAAACAGGAACAACGCAGTGTAATAGACGCTGCTATTGTATATCTCGCCTATCTTCACAGCAGTGACTTTCTTTGCCAAAGCCTGCGCAAAGGTACCAAGCAATATGAAGGACATTGACGACATTATTATTACGACGAATTGGGCTATCTTGAACGCTGCGCCATAGTTGCCAACTACTACTGAAGCAGCGTAGACTCCAAGTATCAGAACAGCTAAGTTCTGCGCTCCCTGCGTTGCAACATATGACACCATTACAGGCACTGAGAAATTCATGAGCTTTTTTATGTAATCCTTTGCAGGCTTTATCATGGAGAACCCTGTCTTCGCTATTGTATATGTGAAGCCGACAATTGAGCCGAGCACCAGCCCAAGCAAAAGCCCTGTCACTGCTCCGGTTACTCCATAACCTAGAAGCACAAGCGCAATGGATACAAAAAGGTAGGCAAAAGAGTAGACCCCGTTTGCGTATGTGGCCTCCTTGACCATGCCAAGCCCGACAAGCGCACCCTGCGTCAGGTTGAACAGCACTGTAAAGAACTCGGCAAGCGAGGCTATCTCCAACGGCAGGGCAAGCGTGCTGTTGCCATACATGTTTGTGGCTATGTATCCGCTAGCAATGATTCCTGCGATTGCTATGACAAGGCCAAGCGTTGTTGCGACGAAATATCCGTTGCCAAGGAGCTCGTTTATCTTCTGTTTGCTGCTGCCAAATTCAGGTATCATCTTCCTGAATGCGTTTCCTATGCCAAAGTTGCTCGCTATTCCAAGTATCATGTTGAATGCAATTGCTATGGAATAGAGCCCGAAGGCAGCAGGCTGCAGCAGCCTTGCAAGCACTATTATCATTATGAAGGTTACTACAGATGTGGCGATCTCCCCTCCGACATAGATCACGCTTTTCTTTGCTGTGCTAAGCGCAAGCTCCTGCACATCTCCGGGTTCGCTCTCATATGTCATAAAAATCAGCCCTTGAGAAGGAACTGGTCCATCTTTGACCTTGCCTGCTCCTTTTTCTTTCTGTGCTCCTCAAGGAACTTGTTGATCCTCTTAGCAAGGTCAGCCTTGTGCTCGCCGGCAAGTACGGTTCCCTTTCTTTCAGCCTCGAATATTTTTTCAAGCTTCTTGTCGTCAGGCTCGAACAGGAACTTGTAATACTGGCAGACCATGCATTTTTCAGGGTCGCCGCCGTGCTTCTTCTGCAATTCTGCGGTTGCCTGCTGCCCTGTAAGCGCCTTGTTCACCTTCCTTGTAACAGCATCCGGAGGGTCATTCAGGTATATCGCGTCAAGGTCGCTGCTGCTTGACATCTTTGCGTCGCCCATCAGTCCTGGAAGGAACCTGCAGTGCAGTATTGCGGGTTTGTAGTAGCCAAGTTTCCCTATCACGTCCCTCGCAACCCTGAAATGGACATCCTGGTCAACAGCAAGCGGTATCAGGCATGGGACGTTGTGGCCTTCCTCAACAGACTTGAGGAATGCAGGCACAGCCTGCATGCTTGTATAGAATATCCAGCCAATGTTTGCCTCGTTTGTCAGGCCAAATGCATCCTTCACAGTTGAGAATGTAATCCTCTTTGCCACCCTGCAGGCCTGCCTGTACAAGACACCCGCATAATCAGTGTCAAGGAATATCTTTGTCTTCTTGGGGTCGAATCCAAGGGCTATTATGTCAAGCACATTGTCCTCGATTATTGGCCTGAGCTTGTCAATGTCAGTAATCTCCTTCTTCACAAGGAACTTCTCCTCGTCAGGTATCTGGATCAGTACATCTACACCAAACTTTTCCTGCAGCCACCTGGTCATCATGAACGGAAGAAGATGGCCCAGCGTCATCCCTCCGGAGGGCGCCCTTCCGGTGTAAAGGTAAAACCTGTTTCCCTTCTCGTATTCATCAAGTATCCAGTCCAACTCCCTGTGCCCCAGAAATATCTGCCTTGTAAGGAAGAAGTGGAGCTCCTTTGTATGCTTCTTTACCCTGTTAAGCATGTGCTCGTCCAACTGCTTTATCCCGAACTGCTTCTCAAGCGCCTGGTAGTCTATCTTGCCCTCTACCTGCCACGGGGTAACCCTGAAGTCAGCCATCATAATCAGCTTATCTTCATAATAAAGGCTTTTATTGGTTTTGTGGTGCCTGATATAGCAACCTTTATTAATCTTGATAAGCATATAGAATCAAGGCTTTTTACAGAGAGGAAAAATGACTCTTTAGCCGTGATTCTGGAATGGTGTTTTAGTGGGAAAGTTTCCTATAGCAGATGCTGAGCTTTCAAAGGTATGGATATGCAAGAGGTGCAAGGCGAGGAACAAGGCGGGTGCGGAGAAGTGCAGGAAGTGCGGCTACCGGGCGCTGAGGCCTAAGAACAAGGAGACAAAACAGAAGAAATAACGTTAAGAAGTGAGTAAATGGTAGAAATGAATCCAATAGAGCAGCTCGTGGTTAACGCGATGAAGGAGCTCGGCGCAACAAAGGACACGTCAATCAAGACAGCAGACGACATAATGAAGAAGTGCAACAGGCCCAAAGGAATGGTCAACAACGCGCTAGTATCGCTTGTGCAGAAGAATGTCATAAAGAGGATTGCAAGGGAAAAGGCATCAGGCTACTATATAATAGGTCAGGTGTGATGGAGGAACCAGAGGAATACGTAGACTTCATGATCAAGTACAAGGACTGGATCTCTATAAAGAGACTCGGCATAAGGCCGAACACAACTCCTCAAGAGGTTGTATTCCATTTGGCTGGGATAAGGAACCTGATAGACAGCAGGGCGTGCAAGCTTCTTGGAATAAAGACAGAAACGCTTGACTCATTTGCGTCCAGCGTCACCTCTGGAATGAAAAAGAGCGAGCTTTCCATTGCAGTGGCAAAGCTTGACTCAAAGGAGAGCAAGGCCGCAATAGACTCATCATGCGAAAACAAGGACCTTATTCCATTGGCAAAGGCTTACCTGCTAAACAAGATAATAACAGAACTTGGACTAGTCACTGGAGTTGACCAATTGGCAATGTCCAAGATATGGAAGGAGCTAAAGCCCCCGAAGTTCCCCGGAATGGGCAGGAAGAAGAAGGCTAGCCAAACAGACGCTTAAGCCCTTCCCGGATTCTTTCTTCTCTTCTAGCAGCGACTCGTTGTCTGCCTATTGCCATTACATCTGCTCCTGGGAATAGAGGCTGTCCCGGCAGTCCATCTTTGTCGAGCTCATCATCTATGCTGCCCGCGCGCCTCCGCAATTCTGAGACATGAGTAAACACAGGCACATCTGCAAGCCGTTGCACTTTCCTGCCCAAAGCTTCTGTCCTATCTATTGCTGGTTCAGTGGCAGTGCTTCGCGCAAGCCCCGGCTGAGCAGTCGGTACTGCTGACATCGAAGCCGAATTTGGCATGCGTCCCTCTATGCCTGCTAGTGGTGCTATCCTAATGGTACCTGCCATATAATCGCCACAAAGAGCCTCTCGGAGTGTATTTAAATATGTCGTTGCCTATTACGCAGATTGACGTAGTTTATTAATGGTACAAATCCGCAAAAAACTGCTATAAAATGTAAAGGAAAAAGCAGGTTTAAATATCAAGGGATTCACGAGAATATAAGGAGCTAACATGGAAACCGCATCCGTAAATGTAAGGCCGCCGCAGCCGTCAATACCCAAGCAACTAAGGGTTGACAGCTCGACCCCTGATCTTGTGGTACAGAGAGCCCGCGAATACGCACGCCTTTTCGTCAGGTACTATACCCAAAGGGACGGCGACGCGATGAGGGCAGCAGAGCTTATAAGGGCAGATGGAAAGGGAGTGCCTCCAGAGGCACTCTTCAAGGCGATTGCCAATGAGGCGGGATGCACAGATGTGCAGGCAGAGGCGCTGTTCAGTCGGATAAGCCAGAAGCTTCACGGTGCCCGCATACAGTACAGTAGGGAATTTGCAAGCGGAGACTATGTAAGAAGCGCAACAATAGCGCAGAATGCAGGGTTGCCGCAAGAGAATATAGACCTATCAATAAACATGGCGATCAGCGAGGCTGTTGCCGCTGCGACAAGAGCGGAAACGTCCATAGCAGGTGTACTCAAGCTGCTTGATCTGAAGCAGATGTTCAAGATACCTGACTTAGTAATAAGTGGCATTATTGAGAGGCATAAGCTGCACAGGCCATATGAGCTTCTTGTGCAACAGGGTTACCCAAGAGTATCAGGAGTAGGAATTAGAGAAGCGTCAGCTTAGGCTTATCTCTATCTGCACAGTGTCAGGGACAACTATCCTCATTACCTGCCTTAGCGCCTGTTCACTGCCATCTATCTGGATTAGTCTTTTGTGTATTCTCAATTCCCACTTCTCATAGGTGTGGCTTCCGTCAGCTGCAGGTGTCTTCCTTGTTGTCTGGGAAATCCTCCTTGTTGGAAGAGGTACAGGGCCACGGCTCTTCACGTTCAAAGATTGGGCAATGCTCTTTATCTGCTTGGCAATACTGTCAACATCCTTCCTGTTGATGCTGACCAGCTTGATTATTGCAATGCTCATTGAATCTAGGCCCTTGGAGTCACTTCAAGTATTACCCCAGCGCCTATTGTTTCTCCCATGTCCCTTATGGCAAACCTTCCCAAAGGAGGGAAGTCGCTGAATTTCTCGCAAGAAATCGGCTTTGTGGGCTTTATCTTGACTATTGCAATGTCCCCTGTCTTCAATGTCTGAGGATTCTTCTCTGCGGTTTGGCCTGTCTTAGGATCCTTCTTTTCAAGGAAATCCACGAAGGTGCACGCCACCTGGGCAGTGTGTATGTGGAATACAGGAGTGTAACCTCTTGCAATCACGTTCTGGTGGTGGAGTATCACTACCTGGGCAGTAAACTCCTGCGCAACTGTTGGCGGGTGAGAGCTTGGCCCTATCACGTCTCCTCTCTTAAGATCCTTCTTCTCAAGGCCCTTTACAGCAAATCCTATGTTGTCGCCAGGCTCTGCCTTCTGCAATTGCTGGTGGTGCATCTCAATGCTCTTGACCTCTGCCTTTGCTCCGCCAGGCATCACGACTATAAGGTCTCCAGGCTTCAACACCCCTGTTTCTACCCTTCCTACAGGTATTGTGCCGAATCCCTGCACAGTGTGCACGTCCTGGACAGGAAGCCTTAGCGGCTTGTCTGTTGGCTTTGCAGGAAGCTTGAGCATGTCAAGCGCCTCCAGAAGAGTTGGCCCATTGTACCATGGCATCTTGTCGCTCTTTTTTCCGGCGTTGCTGCCTTCTAGAGCAGAGTATGGAACATAAGCTATTACAGTATCTGGCTTGTAGCCAAGTGTCTTGAGCAGTTCTGACACTGACTTCTTTGTCTCCTCGTACTTCTCTTGTGAGAAGTTTACAGCGTCCATCTTGTTTATACCGACTATCATCTGCTTTACTCCAAGAACGTTTGCAAGTATTGCATGCTCCCTTGTCTGCGCCTGAAGGCCCTCCTTTGCGCTGCATACCAGTACGGCTGCATCAGACTGGCTTGCCCCTGTTATCATGTTCTTTACGAAGTCCCTGTGCCCAGGAGCGTCTATTATAGTGAAGTAGTACTTCTGCGTCTGGAACTCCCTGTGAGCTATGTCTATTGTGATTCCTCTTTCACGCTCTTCCTTAAGTGAGTCCATGACAAAAGCGAACTCGAATGTAGGCTTATTGAACGTTTGAGTAAGCTCCTTCATTCTTGCCATATCTCTGTCAGAAATAGCTCCTGTCTCAAAAAGCAGTCTTCCGACTGTGGTTGACTTTCCGTGGTCAACGTGCCCTATGAATATTAGGTTCATGTGTGGTTTGTCTGCCATGTTATCACTTACTAATCGTTAATGTGAATTTATGAAAAGCGAACCGAGGCTGTTTTGCCAGTTTCCGTCAGTAGAAAGCGCTTTCCTCCGTTGTATTATATAGTGGTTAGATATTTATACTTTATGCTTTTTTGGATCTGTTTTAATCTTCTTCAAGGTCAAAGTCCCAAGCCCTTAGCCCCATAGCTTTCATGGCTCTTGAAAATATGTCATCTCCAAGTATGTTTATTCTTGAATCTGGATTGCCTTCGCGGCGGTGCACAATGCGGGTTGGTAATTTAACATAAATGAATAAAACAGCAGTAGCTATGGTTGCTGGAGCAATCACGTCAGTGAAAACATGTGGTGGTTGCCTTAAAAACTCTATCAGTTCTGCAAGCATTACACCGGCTAAGCCCACTCTGCAAAGGTTTTCAATAGTATGTACGGTGCCGTCTAGGTGTGACTCCCTGTCATAGAGCCCACCAAATTCCCTAAGCTCAGGGGCCAACCTTGCAAGAACCTCAGTTCCAGAGTAGTTGTCAAAACTGCGCACAAGTTTTTCTATCTTGAGCGCACACTCACATCCTTCTCTGCATCTGTCAGCCCCGTACCTGCGCTGCACCACTTCTCTTAGGAGATCAAGGCTACTTCTTGGCTGCATAATCTCAGTTTTCACAGGTGTTGAAACCCTAGTTGTGTCTACTCCCATGCCTATACCTCTCACGTCATTATATTTATGTTTTTAGTATCGCAAGGACAATGTTGCAACCGTGTAACATCCATACCTATCTGCTAACCAAAAACAAAGGTATTTATAAGGTCGTATTTATAACAAAAAGAGGTGAATGGCCTTCACAAAGACGGTGATCTAGATGAAATATGACATTATGCTGGAAGCAGCGGCAAAGGAGTCTGAAGACGAGGACGACGAAGACGACATGGATGAAGACGACTTCGATGAGGACGACGATGACATGGACGACGAAGACATGTAATCAAATCCAGTTAATTCTTGCTATATGTCTCTTTTCCTTTTATTTTCGAAAGGTATAAAAGGAACAATACCAAAATATATGTGAGGACAGTCGGATTCTCTATCTAGCCTAAGCATAGGCAAGGGTATTATAAATACCGTTTATAAATAATCAAATAGTTGGTCAGGAATGGCAGATGGCGTAGAGCTAACAGTCGCAGGTGCGCTTGTTACTGATGATGGCAGGGGCATTGCTAGGATAGACTCAAAGGCAAGAAAGATGCTCAACGTGATCTCCGGCGACATAATAGAGATCAAGGGCAAGAAGAGGTCAACTGCAGCAATAGTATGGCAGGCCCACCAGCAGGACGAGGGCCTAGACTTCATAAGGATTGACGGTTTCATAAGGCAGAACCTTGGCATAGGCATAGGGGACAAGGTGTTTGTGAAGAAGGCAGAGGTGCAGGACGCAGAAAGGGTTATCCTTGCTCCTCCTCCAAACCAGAAGAATCCAATTTCTCCTGACTTCTCTGAATATGCAAAGAACAGATTGGAGGACAAGCCTCTTGTAAAGGGAGACGTTGTCCCGATAGCGATGTTCGGCTATGTCTTTGCTTTTGTTGTGGCGCAGGTCACCCCTCATGGAGTGGTCAGGGTCGGAAGGAACACAGAAGTAATAGTCAGGACTGAGCCTGTTTCTGACTCTATGGTTAGGATCGGAGAGGTGCACTACGAGGACATTGGAGGACTAAAGAACGAAATCCAGAAGGTAAGGGAGATGGTGGAGCTTCCGATACGTTACCCGGAATTGTTCGAAAGGCTGGGGATAGAGCCTCCAAAGGGAGTGCTTCTTTACGGGGCGCCTGGAACTGGGAAGACGCTTCTGGCAAAAGCTGTAGCAAACGAGAGCGATGCGCACTTCATAGACATATCAGGGCCAGAGCTGGTCAGCAAGTTCGTGGGAGAGAGCGAAGAGAAACTTAGAGAGATATTCAACGAGGCAAAGGAAAAGGCGCCCACAATAATATTCATGGATGAGATAGATGCAATTGCACCAAAAAGGGAGGAAGCGACAAACGAGGTTGAGAGGCGAATGGTCTCACAGCTTCTTACGCTTATGGACGGAATGGCTTCAAGAGGCCAGGTAATAGTTATCGGCGCAACTAACAGGCCAAACGCAATCGACCCTGCGCTAAGAAGGCCTGGAAGATTCGACAGGGAAATTGAAATAGGAGTACCTGACAGAAACTCAAGAAAGGAGATTCTGCAGATACACACAAGGAATATGCCGCTTGCAAAAGATGTAAACATAGATGAACTGGCAGACATGACGCACGGATACACCGGAGCAGACATATCTGCTCTTGTGAGGGAAGCTGCCATGGCGACGCTAAGGACAATACTGCCAAAGATACTTGACAAGAAAAGCGTGCCAAACGAGCTGCTCATGAGCCTAAATGTGAAGAGGAACGACTTCGTTGAGGCAATAGGCAGCGTCCAGCCAAGCGCGCTCAGAGAGGTCTTCGTTGAAAGGCCAAACGTGCACTGGAGCGATGTTGGCGGCCTCTCAGAGATAAAGAACCAGCTCAAGGAGGCATGTGAAATGCCGATAAAGAACCCAGCAGCGTTCGAGAAGATGGGCATAAGGCCTGTAAGGGGAATACTGATAGTGGGTGCCCCAGGAACTGGAAAGACGCTCCTGGCAAAGGCTGTTGCAACAGAGCGCGAATCGAACTTCATACTGATAAAAGGTCCAGAAGTGCTCAGCAAGTACGTTGGGGAAAGCGAGAAAGCTGTTAGAGAGGTGTTCAGGAAGGCAAAGATGGCCGCGCCATGCATAATATTCATAGACGAAATAGATGCAATAACAACGGTAAGGGACTCTGAATCAAGCGACTCCATGGTAACAGAGAGGGTTGTAGACACCCTGCTCACTGAAATGGACGGGCTCCAGGAAATGAAGAACATAATAGTTCTTGCTGCCACAAACAGGCCAGACATGATTGACCCAGCGCTGCTGAGGCCAGGACGATTCGACAAGATAATAGAGATACCGCTTCCTGATGAAACCACAAGAGCTGCCATATTCAAGGTGCACACAAAGAGAATGCCTCTTGGAAAGGACGTGAATCTTGAAGAGCTTGCAAAGATGACAGAGAACTATACTGGCGCAGAGCTGGAAAACATAGTCAGGGAAGCGGGAATGAACGCGATAAGGGCCGGCAGGCCAATGGTTTCAAAGGCGGACTTCACCACCGCGCTCAAGGAGGTGAGGCCAGCAGTGCCAAAGGATGTTGCTGACAGGATCAGAAGGTTTAAGGAGGAACCAGAAATGATGTACAGATAAAAAGGTGTTCTTTTGAAGATAGTGTTCTCTGATAGGAAACTGGGAAGAAGCGCTCAGATGGAGCTGCAGGTTGACAAGGCGGCAGTGCTTCTCAACAAGAAGATAGGAGAAACGGTTGACGGAACGTTCCTTGGCCTCACGGGATACACGCTCCAGATAACAGGAGGGAGCGACAAGTCAGGGTTCCCAATGGAGAGGAGCATGGACGGCACCGGGAAGGTCAAGGTGCTTAAGCTCATATCGAAATCAGGAAAGAGCAGCGGCCAGTACAGAAGGGAAAGCAAGAGGGGCAACATGGTAAGCCCTGACACGGAGCAGGTAAACCTTGTAATCCTGGAGTATGGGGACAGATCGCCAGAAGAGCTCTTCCCCAAAAAGGAGAAAGCTGCGGAGGCGCCCAAGGAGGCAAAGAAGGAAGAGAAAAAGGAAGAGAAAAAGGAGGAGAAGAAGGAGCAGAAGGAAGCAAAGGCATAATATACTCATTCTCTAATATTTCTACAGAGCTTAGATAGTGATACAATTGGATCCATTGAAACAAAGCGTAATGAATATAGGGACCCTTGGCCACATAGACCATGGGAAAACCTCGCTAACGAAGGCGATAACAAATGTCTGGACAGACAGGCACAGCGAGAGCATAAAGAGGAACATGACTATAAAGCTGGGCTACGCTGACGTAGTGATAAGGAAGTGCCCAAGCTGCAAGGGAGCCGAGGCATACACAACAAAGGAAAAATGCGACCACTGCAAGTCAAAGACAGAACCCCTTGTAAGGGTTTCGCTGATTGATGCACCTGGCCACGAGACCCTCATGGCAACGGCAATAGCAGGATCAAGCGTAATAGATGGAATACTTTTCGTCATAGCTGCAAATGAACCATGCCCCATGCCGCAGACAAAGGAGCACCTGATGATAATCAACGTTCTTGGAATCAAGAACGTGATAATAGTGCAGAGCAAGATAGACATAGTTGGCAGGGAGGGAGCGATCAAGCACTACAAACAGATAAAGGAGTTCATAAAGGGCAGCGCCATAGAGAACGCGCCGATAGTGCCTGTGATGACCAACCAGGGCATAAACATAGATGTGCTTCTTGAAATGGTAGCAAACATGAAAAAGCCTGAACGCGAAATTGACGCAGACCCTTTGATGTATGTGGTGAGGTCTTTTGATGTCAACAAGCCAGGCATAGACGCATCAGAGGTTACCGGAGGGGTGATAGGAGGCGCGATAATTAGAGGAAGGTTCAGGCTCGGTGAAGAGATAGAGATAAGGCCTGGCATGAAGGCTCCTGGCAAGGCGGGAAAGCGCGAGGCATACACCCCTATAGTCACAGTGATAGACAGGATGAACACAGGGTCAAGCGAGATAGCAGAGGCATTGCCAGGCGGCCTGATCGGCATCTCTACAGAGCTGGACCCATCTTTCACCAAGGCGGACGGCCTTGTCGGGGATGTCGTCGGCCACGTGGGCAAGCTCCCTGATGTGGTATCAGACCTTACATTCAAATACCACAGGCTCAACAGGAGCGACATACCAGAACAGTCGCTCAAGGAGGACGAGCCACTTGTGATAGGCATAGGAACAGCAACAGCAATAGGCTACGTGAAAAAGGTGAAGAAGGACACTGTGGAGGTGGAGCTCAAGAGGCCTGTAGTCCCGGCAAAGAACACAAAGATGGCAGTCATGAGGAACATAGGCCAGAGATGGAGGCTCACAGGTTACGGGACTATCTGACAATCGTCTTCCTTTTTGTTGTCCTTTGATTATAGTACATTATCCTTTTACCGTATAAGCCCTCGCACATGCCTCTTATAGTTTCAGTTACCTTCTGCCTCTGCCCCTTCTCTTCAAGGTCATATCCCTTGCCGTAGAGCGAGAACCCCGATGCCAAGGGATGCCCTCCTCCGCCAAACTTCATTGATATCTGCATGCTCTCTATTCCCCAGCCCGCAGAGTCCCTCCTGCTTCTTATGCTAGAGTTTCCATTGTCCTTGTTTACGTATATTGAAATGTCGCAATCAAGCTTCTCCATCATCGCCATGCACGCCTCCTGGTGCGACAACTTTATGCCAAAGCCCACGGCTATCCTTATGCCGTTGATCGTAAGTATCTCAGCAGCGTCAAGGAGCTCCCTCATGTACGGAGCAGTCTCCTTCTTGTAGACTGAATAAGCCCGGTTCACGAGCTTTGACTCCATCTTGCCAGCTGAGAGCTCAAGCACCAGTTCCCTGAGCTTTGGGTTGTCTATGGCGCCTTCTGCGCCAAGGTACTTTATGGAGTAGCTTAGTTTGTCCACCAGCCTGTTCATTTTTTCCGACCTGGACTTCAGCGCAAAATCGGCCAGGTGCGTTATCTCTGCAAGCTTGTCCCCGAAGGCGCTCTTCCCGCAGAGCAGCCTGTACACGAGCTCCGCGCCGCAGAAATCCTTGTTCTCGCCCACAACCATCACATCGCAGAGTTTTGACATCTTCAAGACTGAGCTGTTGCTCCATGGATGATGATCCACCCATATTATCCTGTTGCCCTTTCTCCTGAACGAGCTAAGGCTTCTGGCAATCGAGCCTATTGCAGGCTCAGATGCGCCGAAGTCTGATATCACAAGGATGTGACCGCTGCCGCTTATCCGCTCTACGAAGCGCAGCGCCTCGCCAAAAAGCTCGCCGCCGTAGTTTATGAATATCACGTTCTCTATCGGCAGTTTGAAGTAGTGCACAAGCATCGCTGCGCTGGCCATTCCATCAAGATCAGATGAATGCGTCAGGTTGTACATCGCCAAGCGAACACCAAGATATAAGATTGGGCACCTGCCTTAAATAATGCTACGATTACTGTTACATATTAATACCTTTGCGGCAACTAACTATAGCGGGTGGTAGCGGTGAAGAGAATATCCGACATAATGGACAGGAAGCTCGTAGCCGTTGCTCCAAGCGCAACAGTGAAGTCTGCGTTAAAGCTCGCAGAGAATTCTGGTGTGGACCTTATCCTCATAGTCGATAACGAAAGGCTTGTTGGCGTAATACTCCAGGAGGAACTCCAGGATTACCTCACGGCCAATCCAAACAGCGCAAACCAGGTGGCAAACATAGCCAAGAGGCCGATATTCGTTGCAGCCAGCGACACTGTTTCATCGGCTGTGGGGAAGGCCATGGAAAACAACATAAGCAGGTTGCCAGTAGTGGATTCGCTTGCCACGATGAAGTGCGTCGGGGTGGTAACTGCAACAGAGCTGCTCAAGGCAGCAGCCGAGAAGAAGTAGCCTACTTTACAAGCACAATGTGTATGGCGCTTACCTTAGAGTGTGTCCCGTCTTCGTTTGCAAGGTCTTCCGAAGATGTACGTATGCTCTTCTCCTTCAGTGTGGGAAGGAACCTGTTTACAACTATCTCCTTGACATCCACTGCTTTAGAAATGGAATTCCCCCTTGCCTTTATCGCAACCTCCTGCACGCCGCTGTTGAACTGGGTGACAACAGCCAAGACATAATTCATCGTTGGCTTTTTTCCTATGTAAATTACGTTCTCTCCATCTGCGCCTATCTGCTGCCCGGGTTCGTTCATGGTTATCACTCAACTCCATTTATTGTAATGAGCTGAGAACATATTTAATCATATCTTAAGCTGTTCTAACTCAATTTGCTTAAGCGAGACATTCTCTTTACTGTTGCAATCTCTTTTTCTATATCAAGATTAACTCCAAGCTCTTCAAGCCTGTGCAAAGGATAAGCTATTGATATGTCTCTTAGCAAAACAGCCTCTCTTTCTATGCCAGCTTTCTTCGCATTTTTCATTTCTGCGTCTACAGCTTTTGCTATTCTTGCAAGCACGTTCTCTGTTATATAGATAAGACGCTCGCGGCTTATCTCATCTTGTTCTATTATCCTGCAGGCCTCTTCCTCGCCAGCCATTTCTTCCGGTTGCTTTGTGTTGAATGCTGTTCCGAATGATCTCATGAATTCTGGTGAGACTGGATAGAATATCCTGTAAAAGACATAGCCAAATGGCATTGCGAATGAGTTGTATAGCAGTATCTTCTTTGTTATCATTATATCTTCCCAGCTGTGCAGCCTTTCCACATAGTCAAAAAGCTCAACCAGCTCCCTTGTTGGCGCAACTGGTCTGTTTCCAAGTCCTTGAATTAGGCTCTTTATAGCCCTAGCCCTCTTCGCCTCTATCGCAGCCATGCTTATAAAATGGGTCTTGTGCCCGCTTGTAAGCCCTGGCACCGCAGACGCCCACATTTTTGACATTTCGCTCATGCGCTCTTCTCCATAGAAGAATAAGCTTGCAAGGTGCAGAACCTGCTCCCTCTTGAACGTTGTGCCATTTGGCAGCACAACCTCTGTCTTTGTTATTGTACCCTTTCTTCTTCCTATGTCTATGAAGCTTGCTGCGTGCTTTATTGCTCCAAGGCTGTTTGCTCCCTTTAGGTAGCTGAGAGCGTATGGCTTTAGCCATATTGGCAATCTGTACCTCTCAAGCGCAGCGTCTACAAGCTTCTCCTTTATCACCATCGCTTACACTTTCTCCTCTTTTCTACTTCTTTTCAGTTTTCTTCCTGGTTTTTGCAGCAAACCTTCTGTATGCAAAAATCCCTATTGCAATTACAACAATTACGACTATCGCATCAGTTGTGAGCGAACCCGTTGTCAAGCCTGCCTGGCCAACTCCTATATAATAGCTGTCAGACCCGGCAAACTGCTGATTCACAGCTCCGCTTGGTTGTCTCCACTGCTCATACAGCGTAACCGGATAGTTTCCAGATACGCCGCTGCTATCCACGTTAATGAAGAAGGTAACATTTGTAGAGGTTCCAGGCGGCAAGTCATTTACATATGCTGTGCTAGCAGCCGGGCTTATCGGATACGTAGTCTGTAGACTGAGTTGCAGCTGATTCGCTGTGCTGGTTCCTGTGTTTGTTATGCTGAAAGATATCGGCACATCAGATGCTCCAATTGCAGGGCTTGGCCCTTCTGAATTTATTGTGAACTGTGCTGATGGTGCAACTGAAAGATTTATGCGTTGAGTGCTGCTAAAACGCTGTTGGAACGTTGAGGAGTAGTATGTAGCATTTACTAGTATGTATGGGTTACTTATGCTATGTGCAGAGACCAAAAGCGGCTCCCTTACAGAAGAACCTCTTGTCAGGTTTGACACAAAGAAGGTTGTAACAGAGCTCAAAATGTTAAGTCCTGGCCCACCGCTTACTGTTAAGCTAACATTCCTTGCTGTTCCATAGCCTGTGTCGTTTATCACAAGGTTCAGCGTCTGGTTGTACCCGGTATAGAGCGCAGATGGTGTAGGGCTTGATGCGGAAACAGTTATTGCGGGTTTGTTTTGCACGTAGAAGCTGACAGGCATATATGAACTAGCAGTCTCTGTTCCAACTCCAGCATAGAGGAAATAGGTTGACACAAATGTAATGGTGTAAGTGCCTGATGGCGTTGTGCTTGGTATTCTGAAGCTGAAGTTGTAGTACGTAGGGCTCAATGTAACATTCGAATACCTAGGGTTCTGTCCGCTGTTTATTACACCCAATATGTAGGTATTCAACGGGGAAACGTTTAGAAGCGGATAGCTTCCAGTAGGTTGTAAAGTGCCGCCATAAAGCCAGCTGTCATAAGAGTTGTAGAGCTGAAACTTTATCGTAACATTGCCTCCAGCTATGACTGGATTTGGCGAAACCGATAGATTAACCAGTGACAAAGAATCGCTTTGTGCGCTGATCACACCGCTAACTATTGCCATAATGGCAAGTGCCAAAAAGACTGTTTTTGTTTTCATTTTTACACCATTCAAATACTAACCTAAACTATTAATCTATTGTGCTCTTGAACAGCGCTATTGCTACCGCTGTTGTAACAGCCGCAAAGATGCACAGGACACCCACGTCCGTTATTATGCTTGCAAGTGGAAATACGCCCTCAAGGACAACAAACCTGAAGCCATTAAGCGCATATGTCATCGGGTCAACAACGCTAATCGCTTGAAGGATTGGCGGAAAACTGGTTACTGGGAATATTCCTCCAGAGATGAACCACAAAGGCAAGCCAATAGTTTGCCCGAATATCTGGAATGCTTGCATGTTCTTCATTCTCGATGCCACGATTATTGATATTCCTGTCATGCACACTGCTAGCAGCATGCCAAGGAACAGTATCCAAACTATTCCAAGAACTCCCATTTCAATAGAGTTCCCAAGAAGTATGCCTATTATTATCACAATGAACACTGAGAAGATAGATTGCACGGCGCTGAAAAGCGTCTTGCCAAGAATTATTGCTGATTTGTTTATAGGTGTTATAAGAAATGCTTTTATGTTCCCGCCCTGCCTGTCTGTTAGGGTTCCTATTCCTGCTCCAAACAAAGAGCTGAACACTATTATCATGCCTATAACTCCAGAGAAAAGAAAGTCGTCGTAGCCCCCACTCGCACTTGTAATAGGCGTAGACACAGAGGGATCAGATACAGGTGCACTTGGAAGGTATTCTTCGCTCTGGAAGTTGCTTTTTGGTCCAAACAATGCAACATCGCCTTGTATTGCTGGCAGAACCTCAGCAGTTGTGCTGTATTCGATGTTATTATAATACACCTGCACAGAGGGGCTCCCATTGTTAGATGGGAAAGTTGGCAATATCACTATTACAAAGTTTACCTGCCCTGCGGAGAGCATGCTTAGCGCCTGGTTCTGGTTTGTTACAGCCTTCACCTGCATGAGGTTTTGGGCGCTCAGCGTACTTATAAGCTGCGTTGACTGCTGGTTGTTCGCGTAGTTAACTACGGCTACTGGCACGTTTGAGATCGCCGCCCCAAGGAAACTGAAGAAAATCAGGATGACAAGCGGGAACATCGCAGTCCTGATAACGTTTGTCCTAAGGTTGGCCATGAATATTGCCATTTCCCTCTTGTATATTGATATGGAATCCTCGAGAAGGCTCATCATCTCCACCTTATGTTTGTCCTGCCCCCCTGCATCTCTCCAGATGCATCCCTCATCCCTGCGCCCGTGAGCTTTATGAAAACATCATCAAGCGTCGGCAGGTGCAGCCCTATGGAAAGCACAGGTATTTTCTGCCTTTCCAGCATCGCAGAAATGCTTGCGAATTCATCCTCTTTATCTTTTTCCAACACTGCGGTTATCTTTTCTGTCCTTGCTGTTGCATTAAGCCCGAATTTGGTTTTTAATAGCGACACTACCTTTTGCACATCCTGCAAATTCACAGTAATCTCGAGCACCTTGCCGCTCCCGGCTATCCTCTTTACTTCAGAGGGCGTGCCGAGCGCAATCAATTTACCGTGGTCTATTATGCCAAGCCTGTCACAAAGCTCATCCGCCTCTTCAAGGTACTGTGTTGTAAGCAGTATTGTTGTCCCCTTCTTGTTAAGTTCTCTTATTCTTGTCCACATCGTGCTCCTGTTCTGCACATCAAGGCCTGTGGTCGGCTCGTCAAGCAGCAAGATCTTCGGTTCCTGAAGCATGGCCCTTACAAGGCCCAGCCTTCTTTGCATACCGCCAGAAAATGTGCCGGCCTTCTTGTCTCTGAAATTCGTGAGATCCGCCTCTTGCAAGGCTTCATATATCCTTTTTGCCTGTTCTTTTTCCGGTATGTGGTAAAGGTGGGCAAAAAGGTCGAGGTTCTGCCAGGCCGTGAGGTCAGCTTCAACAACTGTTTCTTGGGTCATAAGACCCATAAGCTGCTTCGCCCTTTCATGGTTTTCCGCCAGCTCAAATCCATCTATGTATATTTTGCCTGATGTCGGGATCAGCAGCGTCAGCAGCATGTTTATCGTGGTCGTCTTTCCGGCGCCGTTGGGCCCCAGAAGCCCAAATATCTCCCCCTCCTTTATCGAGAGTGAAATGTTGTTCACCGCTGTGAAGTCCCCGAACTTCCTTGTCAGGTTTTCAATCTTTATTATGTCAGCCAAAGTATCACCCAAACTGCTTGTTTGCCTCTTTCGCCGAGCTTATCATTATCCTTATCACCTGCTTGAAGGTCTTCTCGCCCTTCTTCGTTACCGTGTAATAGTCTTTCGCCTTTCCGCTCTCGAGCCTTGTCTCGACCTTTATGTATCCGCCTCTCTCAAGCGATTTCAGAGTATTGTAAACGTCGTTCTTGAGAGTAGATCCCATCACTGCTGCAAATCCTGTTTTCTCAAGCTGCTTTAGCAGTGCATACGGGTAAGTTTTCCCATGCTTGATCATGACAAGAAGGCGCAGCCTAAGCACCATGCGCTTTATCCCAAGCGGCATCTCCTCAAACTGCCTCTCCATATCCGTCCCAATTGGTTTAAACTCAATATAGTTTAAATTTAAACTATATTATAAGACAGGATCAGATATTTAAACCTTGCTGGGTTTTTGAAGAAGGGAAGCGCAAGAATAATCAGACCTTTCCGTGCTCCTTGGTGTAGAGCAGCATGCCCTCATAAGTCCTAGTGACCTGGCTTGCCCTTATCCCATAGACCTCTTTGACTCCGAGCTTGTAGGCGAGCTCTATCAGTCTCTGGGTTATTATCCCATCAAATACCACTGCTCTGACGTTCTTCGTGTCCTGTATTGCCTGTATGAGCTCCCTTATCGGCACTTCTGAGATTACCTCGCCATTCTCGTTGTAGAGCCTGCCTCTGAGTGTGTTGTGCAGCTCATCTAGTGCAGCCACGTATTGCTGCCCCCCTGCGCCAGCCGCTGCCTGTGCAGTCTGCCTCTGCGGCATCATGCTAGGTATTCCCCTAATTGGATTTGATGTCGCGGCCTCCTCTTCAATTATGCTCTTTATGCCTAGCCCCTCATCAGGTTCAGCCTCTCGCTCCGCCGGTTGCGCGGCCATGGGTCTGGGCCTCCTGTTAAGCAGATTGTTTGATATCTCTGTGGGGCTGAGTGCTGCGCTCTGGGTCTGGGCCTGCGCCGGGGCTGGTCTGCCGTACCCCTGGCTTCTCTGCTGTGGCCTTGAGTCCCTTATAGGAGAACCCCTTTGCTGATAGCCCACGTTACCTCCGTCCCTTTCCCTTTCACGTCCCTTCATGTTCGGGAAAAGCTGCTCCATCGGCACCCTTGACCTCAGTGACTTGATTATCTCCTTCCTTGTGAGCTCCTCCACCTCCTTTCCGTCGGGAGCCCTTGCAACAAAGTCTATTTCACCCGCATTCATTATGCCCTTTAGTATTATGTCCCCGCCGCGGTCGCCGTCAAGGAACAGCGTGGTCTCCTTTGTGTTGATCAGGGTGACTATCGTCTTTGGTATGGTGCCTGTTGCTCCGCCTATCGCAACGCAGTTGGTTATGTCGCTCTTGAGCAGCGCTATCACATCAGCCCTGCCCTCTACAAGGATCACGTCTTCGCTGCTGTCGACATCAGGCCCAGCCGCGAGTTTCTCAGGTCCGTACTCTGTGACAACGCTGGATTTGATGTCCACTTCTACCATTTCGCTGATTTCCCTGCTGTCAGGTATCTCTGTGCTGAGCATTATCTTCATGAGCTCCTTTGCCCTGTCCACTATCTTCTTGCGCTTCTCGCTTCTTGTATCCTCTATCTTGTCTATCTTGAAATGGGTTTCAAAAGGGCCGACCCTGTCAACGGACTCTATTGCAGCTGCGAGAATGCAGGTCTCGACCCTTCCAAGCGAGCTTGGGAGGTGCAGCCTTCCCAGTGTCCTGCTCCCTTGCGGTTGTGTGTCTATCTCTATCCTTCCTATCTTCCCATTCTTCTGCAGCTCCCTGAGGTCAAGGTCGCTTCCAAGAAGGCCCTCTGTCTGGCCGAATACTGCTCCTATTATGTCCGGCTTCTCAACGCTTCCAGATATCTCGAACCTTGCCTCTACCATGTACTTTACTATGTCAATGTAAGTCTTTGCCATGTTATCACGTGTGCCGAGAATTAGCCAGGGTTTGCACACTTGGTGTTGTACTTATTCCTTCCTCGCGGTAGGTGCCTTATCTGTTCTTTTTGCACTTGCAACAAGAATAGCATCATTTGCTTCGTAGCGTGAGAAGTTCATTTATAACACTCAGTATGTACTCGGACTTTTTCTCTATGTATAGACTATGCTAAACAGATATATAAAGATATTGTGCCAGCTTGGCATGTGGCGTTAAAGCAAGCTATTTAAGAGTTAATGCCAAATCACTAAACATGGCCGAGAAGATAATAGGCACAATACTGCTGGCTGCAAGGCACAGGAACTATTATTCCGTGTACCATCTTATTTTCACAGACACAAGGGTCTTGGCCATAGATGCTAATACTGGGCAGCAGCAGGGCAACAAATCCCCATTTATGGGAGGTGCAGGGGGCTGGCTGGGCCAGGCTGTGATGATGGGGGCCATGGGCGGCGGCATGTCCGGCATGGCCATGATGAACCAGGGCATTAAGACGCAGCAGGCCATGTCGCGATGGAACCAGGTGAAGTCGGGTGCCCAGGGAAAGCCTGTAGTCGACTACAAGCAGACCGAGGTTACCGATGCGATGCTGCAGCTTGGCAATGTGAGTTTTCCATACGATAAAATAAGAAGTGTCCAGGTGAAGAAGGACATCCTCTCACAGAGCTATACGCTGACACTAGACATGGGTGCGCTCAACAAGGAGGGCTTCTCGCTTGTAGATGATGCGCAATCGCAGGTGCTAGATCTGTTACAGAAGACGTCCCTCGCGCAGAAGCTGAAGCAGTAACGGTATGATACAATGGGCATATTTGACTCTATAGGCAACTTCTTTGGCAACATACAGCAGGGCTTCCTCGCAGCCAACGAAGTAAGGAAGATAGTCTTCAGCGACCCGCAGCTGTTCGTTTACCCAGTGCTCGCGCTTGTCATTGCGGCGATAGCCTTTGCAGTGATAGCGACTATCATAATAATCGCCAGCGTAGGCGTGGGCGCAGCATCCGCATCTGTGCATGTGGGCTTCGTTACGCTTGTTGTGGGCCTGTTTATAGCCTATGTGGTCGCCTTCTATATTGTAGTATACTTCACTACCGCTATGCTAATAGCGTTCAAGTCATATGTCAAGGGCAAGAAGCTCAGCGTCGGACAGGCGCTTGCCGCAACGAATCCATACACGACGCTGCTCCTTGAATGGTCCATCTTCTATTCAGTGATATCGGTGCTTCTGCAGATAGTTGAGATACTGATAGAAATGGCGCTGAGAAGGTTCGGCATAATCGGCAACATAATATCCAGCATAATAGTCAGCGTGGCGAATATATCCCTCTGGCTTGCAGTCCTTTTTGCGCTCCCTGTGATTATAGAAGAGAAAACTGGGCCCATACAGACAATAAAGAAGAGCGCAACGTTCATATTCCACAATTTTGGGAACACTTTCGGTGGGCTTATCTACGCAGACATTCTGCAGTATGTGGTAGCCGCTGTTGGCGTAATTCTGATGTTCCTCGGAGGGCTTGCCGTGCTCTCAACAATTCCATTGGCATTGAGCAGCATAACCCTTGTAGAGGTTGTGATGTTCATAATACTTCTTGTGCTCATGTTCTTCCTGGCTCTCAATCCTGTAGGATCCGTAATACTGCTGATATTATTCCTGATAGCTTACGCCGTGGCGCCTACCCACATGACGCTGCTAGCGCTGTCCCTTCTTTCTATCGGCATAGTTGTAATATGGCTTGGACACCTTCTCCAGTACGTGCTCTTCAATGTGTATAGACTGGTGATCTACCAGTACAAGACGGAGGGCTTCCTTCCAAAGGGTTTTGACAAGAGCGTTATAAGCAAAAACATAAAGTACAAGTCAGGACAGCAGTCGCAGCCCTCTTCAGGAGGCGGCGGATCAGGCTCTGGCAAAAGCAGCGACCCATTCGCTAATGACAATTAACCTACTATGTGCTCGAGTCTTCTCCCAATCTTTATCGCAGTTTTCCTTGTTACCGTGTAGTTCTTCTCAGTCCTTGTCATCTCATCTAATTTTATGAAGTACCAGCCCTGCCCGTTCATTCTCCAGGCCATGTATGTTTCCATGAGTGCATTGTCCCTCCACAACCTTAGCGACTCAAATTTCTCATGGTCTATGGAAAGGCTTCCGCGATCCCAGGCCTTGCACTCAAAGACGAGCCCTTTTCCAGCCCTGACGGCCAAAATGTCAGGCGCAATCCCATTCACTCCGCTTCCGGCCGCCCTTACGACAGAGAACCCCTTCTCAAAAAGGGTGTTCAGGAGCTCCCTCTCGCCTCGCGCTCCCTTGGAGTATCTCTGAATCGCCATGCATCCTTATCTCTGCAAAGAAATAAAACACTTGTTTGCTATGTAGACTTATGCAGTCCCCTGATTATGCTCCCGTGGAACAAAAGCTTTTTGAAAATATGAGAAGGCTCGCCAAAAAGCTGCCGCGATTCAAAGACGGAAGGATTAACTACAGAAGCTCAAAGATCGCGCCTGTGGTAACCGTGTTTGTTTCGTACAGAGGGAAAATCCTACTGCTGAAAAGGAGCAGTAAGGTGCTAAACTACAAAGGAAAATGGAACACGGTTGCGGGTTACATAGACGAGTACGTCCATGTAAGGGACAAGATGCTTGCAGAACTGGGCGAGGAACTAGGTTTGAGCCTAAATAACATAACGCTGCTAAAGATAGGCAATACATTTGTACTTGATGACAGGAAAATAGGTAAGAAATTTGTCACCCACCCCGGGATGGCATTCGTGAGGAAAAAACCAAAGGTAAAGCTGGACGTGGAGCACACGGAATACAGATGGATATATCCCCAGGCGCTGAAGAATTTTGATACAGTGCCAAAGCTGTCGGTCAGCCTTAGAAATGCTAAAAATGGAAAATACCTGTTTAGGTACTAGGGCACAAGCCTGTCCGGGGTTCTTGGGAAGAGCGTTGCCTCCCTTATGTTTGATATTCCAAGGAGCTTCATGGTGAATCTCTCTATTCCAAGGCTGAATCCCCCGTGTGGCGGAGCCCCGTACCTAAAGAACTCTGTAAACCATTTAAGGTTCTCAATGTTGTAGCCCTTGAGCTTCACCTGCTCAACTATCTTTTCATATCTGTGCTCCCTCTGGCCCCCGCTGCTAAGCTCAACTCCCTTGTAAAGAAGGTCCGTGCTCCTTGCGTATGTCGGGTCTTCATCAACCCTCATCACGTAGAAGGGCTTTACAGCGAACGGAAACCTATTGATGAATACAAAATCGGACTTGTATTTCTCTCTTGCATATTCGCCCAGCGCTATCTCTCCTTTCTTGTCATAGTCCTCCTGGCCCCTTTTCGGGTGCAAGCCTTTCTTTTCCAAAATGTCATACACTTCAGGGAATTCCAGCACTGGGAACGGCGTCTTCGGGGCCTTAAAATCAGCATCAAAGAGCTTCAGCTCCTCCCCGCATTCTGCTACAACTCCCTTTATTGCGCTCGCAACCATCTCCTCCTCAATCTTCATCACATCTCTTTCATCATCTATGAAGGACATTTCAGCAGCACATGTCCTGTGCTCTGTCATGTGGAATGGCGTATTGCTCTGCTCCGCCCTCCAGCTAGGCCCTATCTCGTAGATCTTCTCGAACCCTGCCAGCATGAGCAATTGCCTATGCAACTGCGGATCCTGCCTTAGAAATGCGTCCTTTCCGAAATGCTTGAGCTTGAATACCTCGCTTCCTCCCTCTGCAGAGACTCCCATGAGGCTTGGCGTGAACGTCTGCATGAACTTTTGCGAGTAGAGGTACCTTTGGAAACCCTCCATAAGCTTTGACTGTATCACAAAGATCGCTGCCTGCTTTGGGTTCCTCAGATCAAGCGCCCTCCAGTCTAGCCTCTTGTCAACGTTTGTCTCAATGCTGCCCTCTATGTCGATCGGAGAAGCTCCCATGGGCCTGCTCACCACGGTTATCTTGCTTGGTATTATCTCTGCGCCCAGGGCGCTCTGGATCTTTTCAGGGACGGTTCCATCAACAATCACAAAGTAATTCGGCGCAAGCTCCTCGGTAGCCTTTACTAGCTTCTTGTCTATCTTCTCATTCAGCGCTGTTATCTGGATAACCCCTGTTATGTCCCTCACCCAGATGAACCTGCCGGTCTTGAGCTCCTTTACCCTGCTTACCCTGCCTGCTATCCTTATCTTGCTTCCAGGCGTCTTCGCAGAATCCTTAATGTAGTCTACTCTCATCATCGTGTTCACAATTCTATTTATCTGCTCCAACTAAGTTTATAAACACGACGCTAGTCATGCGCCAAGCATTTTCTGTCTTGTTACTATATAAGTACCTGTTTCAAGCTGGTCCTTTATCCTCATCACGAGTTCGCGCATTTTTCTTTCTTTCATCTTTGCAATTAGATGGTAAGCCTCGTCCTTTGTTCCCTTTGTTATCAAAATCACGACCTCGCCGAACCTGAACCTTCCTGTTCTTCCCTTCCTCTGTATGTTCCTTATCTCGCTCGCCACAGGTTCATAGAATATCACAGCATCAACAGAAGGTATGTCAAGGCCCTCTTCGCCGATTGATGTTGCGACAAGCACGTCAAACTCCCTCTCACGGAAAGCTGCAATGGTGCTGGCCTGGTCCGCGTTTGTAACCCCGTCCTTCTTGCCCACAAATGCTCTTGCCTTTATCCCATTGAGCTGCATCAGCTCAACAAGCTTCTTTATCGTTGACCTGTACTGGACGAACACCATGACGCTCCTTCCCTCGTATTTCTCCTTTATTATCTGTATTGTCTTGAACATCTTCGGGTGTTCTATTCCTTTTGCAAGCGCGTCCCTTGCAGCAAGCTCTGCTCCAATCACTGCAGCATTCTTCAGTATGCTCTGTACGGCCCTGCCCTTCTGCTCCCTCTCCCTGAGTCCTTTTATGTAGCTCAGGAATGGATGAAGTCCCTCTGTGGAGGCAAGCTCATAGGCATGAAGAAGGTCAAGCACGTAGACATAGTCAAACATCGCGGCAAACCTATAGTTCGTTGCCTGTATCTTCTTTATGTTGCTGCCCAGCTCAATCAATCTTCCCTTTGGCAGCCTCTCTATGTACCTGAACGGACTTAGCCCCTTGTCATAGAGCTTCCCAAGGTGCTCCTCTATTACCGGCTTGAGCAGCCTGAGTATCTCATCAATCTCTGGGGTTTTCTCAACGTGCACGTCAATCGTCTCCTTGCCCATCACGTAGCTCGCAACGTCAGGGTCGGATGACACCCTGATCTCTATGTTCCTTATGCCCATTGTGTCAATGAGCGCATCAACCTTGTCCTTCTTGCTTCCTGGCGAGGCTGTGAGCCCAACCAGCTGTATCCCCTGCTCTTTGCACTCATCTGCGATGTATGTGTATGCGTACCTTCCCACCGCTCTGTGGCATTCATCGAATATCACTATGCCGAAGTTTTCCAGCGAAAGCCTTCCAGACTTTAGGTCATTCGCTATCGTCTGCGGCGTTGCGGCTATCACCTTTGCGCTTTCTTCAAGTTTCTTTCTTTTCGAGGCCCCAGTGCTTCCTGTGGAAAGCAGCAGCTTGTCAGGTTCTATTTTCAGGAATGCGGCAAGCGACTTGTAGTGCTGTTCGCTTAGCGGCTTTGTCGGCGCAAGGATTATCGCTTTTTTGCCGCTGTATACGGCATTCGCTATAGCAAAAACGCCAATAAGTGTTTTCCCCAAGCCTGTGGGCAGTATTACAAGCGAATTCTTTCCTGAAAAAATGCTCTTTGCTATGTTTATCTGGTAATCCCTTGGTTCAACCAGCTTTGTGTCGACCAATTTACCGCAATCGCCAAGCTCCTTCCAGTCCATAATAATTGGTCTTATTCTCAGCAATAAATAGCTTTCTTTCTATATTCTAGTAGAGTTGGGTTGTTTCTTGAAAGACAACGAGGTAGTGTTCCTTAACTCAGTTTTCTTTGTCATAGGCTTCACGCTAGTCTTTTCCATTGTTGGCATACTCTTCCAGACCCTGCTTCTTCACATATCATACCAGGCAATGGAAGTGGTAAGGGTAATCGGTGGCCTGATAATACTTGCATTTGGGCTGTTGCTGATGGCTTCAGCATGGTATGTCATACCCTTCTTCGCAACAGAGCACAAGATCCGCTTCAAGAGGCTTGAGAACAGCTATGTATCATCGCTGTTGTTCGGGGTTGGCTTTGCGCTCGGCTGGACCCCCTGCGTTGGCGCAATACTTGGCGCGATATACACCCTGGCGGCAACACAGCCAGGGCTTGGCTTCCTTCTTTTGATGGCTTACTCGCTTGGCCTTGGCATCCCGTTCCTGATATTCGGGGCCTTCATGTCAAGGCTCACAGACTTCATGAAGAGGATACGCCTGTTCCTAAAGTACTTCAATGTGATAGGGGGACTGTTCCTTGTTGCAATGGGGATCCTAGTGATTACAGGGTACATAGGTGAATTAGCCGTATTCCTTGTAGGCACAAGCGGTTCAATGTCGTTCAGCGAACAGCTAAATTTCCTCTTTGCCATATTTGCCGGTGTGTTGACATTCCTGTCACCGTGCATACTTCCGCTGCTCCCTGCCTACATATCGTACATGGCGGGCACAACCGCCCAAAAGGCAAGTAGATGAAGAAACAAAACAACGTGTATATTGCAGTGTTCGGGGTCATAGCGCTGATAATAATAGCAGCAGCAGTATCTACGCTGTTCTTCAACCAGAGCGCGGCTCCAAGCACGGCTTCGCTCTCGCTTGCAAACCTCACGAACTACGGCCCAGCGCCAAACATTGTTGGTATAAGCGCATGGATAAACTCGCAGCCATTGAACATTACACAGCTAAGAGGAAAGGTAGTCCTTGTAGACTTCTGGACCTATTCATGCATCAACTGCATAAGGACCATACCGTATCTAGAGGCGTTGCAGAAGGAATACGGCAACTACGGCCTTGTAATAATAGGCGTGCACACTCCTGAGTTCCAGTTCGAGCACAATCTAAGCAACGTGGAAGCGGCCGTAAAGAGGTTCAACATAACATACCCGGTTGCACTGGACAACAACTACTCAACATGGGATGCGTATGGCAATGAGTACTGGCCAGCGGATTACCTTATAGACAAGAACGGTGACGTGAGGTACATCTCATTCGGCGAGAGCCCCACCAGCTTCAACCAGACGCAGCAGGTTATAAGGGAGCTGCTTGAGAACGCGAGCTACACGCCACCATCAAGCCTTGTTGATGTGAAAGACATATTGAACTTCACGCAGCAGATAAGCCCTGAGATGTATCTGGGTAGCCAGGAAATTGCCCAGGGCCGGATCAACTACTTCTCAAGCGAAGACAACATAGCTCCTGGGCAGAACACAACCTACCAGGCGCTGAACATAAGCATGAACGACACGATATACTTAGCTGGAACCTGGTACAGCGCACCAGACAGTATGATAGCAGTGAACAATTCAAGGCTGTTCCTGATATACAGGGCCAGCAGGGTGAACGTAGTAGCTGGCGTGTCGGGGGCAAACTACAGCACCATAAGAATAACCCTTGATGGAAACAGTGTCCCATCACAAGAGCTTGGTGGCGATGCAAGCATTGTAGACGGAAACGCGATTGTCAATGTAAGCTCATACAGACTGTATAACATCGTGTCAACGCAGTCATACGGATGGCACACGCTTGAGATAAACGCCAGCAGGGGCTTCAGGATATACACGTTTACATTCGGCTGATCCAAAGCCTCAGTATTAAATAATTTCTTTCTATAACCTATTCAAGCCGCAATAGCTTAGTGGGAAAGCGTCCCGCTGAAGACGGGAAGACCGCAGGTTCAAATCCTGCTTGCGGCATCCTCTATATTATTGAAGTGAGCACGAAGATCAGCACCACTGCTGCTACCATCGGTATCATCATCTTCCAGTAGGTGTGCTCAAAGGTTTCCCTGAGTATGCTGGATGCGCCCAGGTAGATGAACTCGCCAACGAATACGGCGAGTATGAAGGCGAGGTAGGTCTCTGGTATGCTCACGGCAAAAGTTGCCAGCACTCCTATTATTGGCGCAATCGCGTCAAGCAGCAGGAATATTGATGCGTTCCTGTCCTTGTGCCTGTTCCTGAACATCACGGTAACGGTGTTTATGCCGTCGTTGAAGTCATGGAATATCACTGCCAGGGCAACGATGATACCAAGCGCAGGGTTTGCCTGGAAAGAGACACCTATTGCAACGCCATCAAGGAAACTGTGTATGACAAGGCTTGATGCAGCTATCGGGCCCATGATATGGCCCTTTTCCTCCTGCCCGTGCTCGTGGAAGTGGTGCGTGAGGAAGAACCTCTCAAGCAGGTTGTAGAAAAGATACGATGCAACAAGCGCAACAAGAAGGTCCCTTATCGGTATGTTGAGCGTAGCCGAGATGCTAAGCACTTCTGGGAACAGGTCGAAGAAAGCCACGGCAACAAGGCTGCCTGCTGCAAACGCAAAGAAATAGGGAAGATACCTCTTCAGCTTTATGGCAAAGGTTCCCCCTATAAGCGTTGAGAGGAAAGTCAGGAATGCCAGAAGAACGACAATGTAGTCCATTTCAATACCTGCGCGAACTGATTATTTTGACCGAGGTATTATTAAGCTATGGCTCCAGCCTGTTCATTGTTCTTGGGAAAGGAATAGCATCCCTTATTGTCTCAAGCTTGAGCATCCACCTGCAGAGCCTCTCTGAACCCATGCCAAACCCTGAATGGGGAACGCTTCCATACTTTCTTAATTCAAGATACCATCTGTAGTCCTTCTCCTTGAGCTTTTGCTCCTTGAGCCTTCTTACCAGTTCATCATAGCTCTCAACCCTTTCGCTCCCTCCAAGTATCTCGCCTATCCCCTCAGGAGCAAGCAGGTCAGAGTCAAGCACTGTTCTTGGGTCCTTTTGGTTTATCTTCATGTAAAATGCCCTCATCTCCTTTGGCTGGTTTACCAAGAATGTCGGCTGCTTCCTCTCTTTCATCAGCGTCTTCTCCTCGTCAAGGCCTATGCTGTCCCCCCACTTCAGACCAAGCTCCTTGAGCGCCTTCTCGTATGTCATCTTCTCAAAAGGCCCCTTTATCGCAAGCAGGTCTTTTGGGTCCCTGTTGTACTTTTTCAATAGCTCGGGATGCTTCTTTGCCATCTGGTGGCATAGGTGCTCAACCAAATCCCCCATGAGCCTCATGTTCATCTCAAAGTCAAAGAATGCCTCCTCAGGCTCAAGCTGCCAGAATTCTGTTAAGTGCCTTGGCGTCCTGCTAGGCTCTGCCCTGAAAGATGGGGCAAACGCATAAACAAGAGGGTATCCCTCTATCATCGCCTCGCTGTAGAGCTGCGCTGTCTGTGAGAGATAGGCCTTCTTGTCAAAGTATTTTACCTCAAAGACCGTGGATCCGCCTTCAGCAGCAGATGATGTGAACATAGGAGGCTGCACCTCAAGGAATCCCATGCCATCAAGGAAGCTCCTTGCCTCCTGCATCAGATAGGCCTTGAACCTCAGCACATTCACTATGTGCTGTGATCTCACCCACAAATGCCTCACATCAAGAAGGAACTCTGTGCTCTGGTCCTTCCCTATAGGGAACGCGTCTCCCCTGAAATAGGTAACAAGCTCTTTTGCCCTTATCTCGTAGCCATCAGGGGCCCTTTCGTCCTTGGCAACCGTGCCATGAGCATAAACCACTGATTCAAGGAACACGTCGTTCGCGTCCTTCCAGGTCTTTTCCGTGACATCGTCCTTTTTCACAGCGCACTGCACTATCCCCGTGCCGTCTCTTATTATGACAAAGGCGAGGTTTGTGCTCGCCCTTTGTCTATGCACCCATCCCCTTACAAAGACCTCTTTTCCAACATGGTCCCTAAGGTCTGAGATCTTAGTTATTCTGCTCTCGCTCCTGGAAAGCGTGTCCTTGAGCAGTTCATCGAGCTTTAACATCAGATTACCAAAAAGCCATGGGTTAATCGGCAAGCAGCCTATTAAACATTCTGTATAAAGGAAAAGCCAAGCTTTAATACTTTTTACACAAGATATATTTTACTTGTTTTGCGATCGTAGTCTAGCCTGGTAGGACGTTGCCTTGCCAAGGCAGCAGCCCGGGTTCAAATCCCGGCGGTCGCATATTTGGTTTTACCAGAGTAATCCCGACTGCAACACAATTTTCAAAATACTTTTTGTCGCCAAAGGTTCAAATCCCGCACATTTCGCTTTTATGGAAATTTCGCTTTTCGATAACAATAAGATCGAAACCGAGGGTTCAAAATCTAGAACTCATCCTTGCGCTTAAAACGTATTCTCCTCAGGATATACATCCGCATCGCTAGAAAATGTTCATATGCTGTGAGCATCTCTTCATAACATTTAGATATGATAACTATAGAAATCATTAAATATCTTTACGAATAACATAGTTAATATGGAATATATTTATAGGATTCTATTAGACGATATAAAGAGATGGGTCGATCGCAGAGAGATAATGGCGATTAGAGGCCCTAGGCAAAGCGGCAAAACTACACTCCTGCGAATGCTGATCGAATGGCTACAAAATGAACACGATGTAAGTAAGGATCGCATAATCTATGTAACATTTGAGGACAGAGAACTCCTTGACAGCTTTACCATAGATCCAATCGGGTTCATAGAGAGATACGCTCCTGAAGATGGTAAGTATTACTTCATCATCGATGAGGCACAATACTGCAACAAGTTAGGGGAGAATCTCAAGCTGATATACGATACGAAGGAAAACATAAAACTGATAGTAACAGGCTCGTCATCGCTAGAGCTTACCGCACAGACTGGCAAATTCCTAGTAGGCCGCCTTTTTGAATTCGAATTGATGCCGCTAAACTTTTATGAGTTCCTAATAGTAAAAGATAAAGGATTGGCGTCGATTTTCCAGAGGGAACAGCTAAAATTGCTAAACCTACTTTCAGGTACTAAAACTCCCGCCACTAAAAGTAAAGGCGCGTTCATCGGTGAAATGCTCGAGTATCTAGACGAATTCGTATCTTTTGGCGGTTACCCTGAGGTTGTGAAGAGTCGAAGCGATAAAGAGAAGAACATTGTGCTCAAAGGAATAGTGAACACCTATATCGAGAAGGATGTTCTCTCGTACCTGCACATAACCGATACGATAAAATTCAGAAAACTGATCACTCTCCTTGCCGCTTCAAATGGCACCATGCTAAAAATAGGCGATATTGCAAGCCAGATAAGCAGCTATTTCAAGGAAGTAGAAAAATTACTTAATATACTGGAGCAGACATACGTTCTGAGCTTGGTGAGGCCCTATCATAAAAACTTAGTAACAGAGTTGAGGAAGAATCCAAAAATCTACTTTATGGACACTGGTCTACGAAACTATCTCGTCAGTGATATGAACTCGCTAGGGAAAAGGCAAGATGCAGGAATCCTGGCCGAAAATTTTGTCTTAAATGAGCTCAGACAGAAAGTTAAGCTGAATTATTGGCGCACAACGTCAAAAACAGAGGTCGACTTTGTAACAAACAGAACGGATCCGATTCCGATTGAAGTCAAGCTCAGCCACTTTCAGAAGGAAGTCGTAACAAAAAGCATGCATGGATTTCTTGGTCCATACAAGTCGAGGTATGGAATAATCGTAACAAAAGATTTCTGGGGCCAGAAGAAGATTGGCAAATCAGAAATAAAGTTCGTACCGATTTGCTACATATAACAAGTGAGGATAAAATGCAAGCTGGCAGATACAAGTTGATATAGCTCAATGCCGCAGACGAATGCCGTTTCAAACAACAATATCGGCGATCGCGCTTTAGAAAGGTATTTATTATCTAGTTTTTAGGCATTATCATGGTGTTCATAGACGACCTCGCTTATGGCCTGTTCTCAATAAGCTTTGCAGGGTTCATACTGCTCTACACAATATCATCAATGTACCTTGTCTACAGGAGCGGGAAGAAGGACTACATAGACCATCTCGAGGCTGCGAGCGTGCCAATGCTTCTTGTGGGGGGCTACCTCGCAATATTGGGAATCTGGGGCCAATTTGCGTGGCCGCTTCCTGGAAGCTACAACATACTCTTCTTCGACCCCATGATAGCATTCGGGCTTGTCGTACTCGCGTTTGCAATAGCAATAATGAGGAAGGTGAACCTTGAATATGCAGGGTTCTTTGGCCTTCTTGTCGGCATAATGACGCTGATATACGGCTGGCAGGGCTATAACATAGGGCTGACTCTTGAGCCTTTCGCATTGCTTCTTCTTTACGCGTTCTATGGGATAGCCGGCATATTCGCTTACCCGGTTTCGATGATTGCGGACAGGCTGCCAGGGCACCAGAAGGGCAACACCTGGATTGGCTGGCACATAACTCTTATAATATTCTGGCTTGCGCTCTTTGCTGCCAGTATGACCTCTGCTTACATAGGAATGAGCGCGATAGGCGGCCACCTAGTGTCAGCCCCATGATTGATTGTTATAAATGCACGCCGTGTTCTAATGAGTGCAGCTGAAGACACAGGGGAAAAGCCTCTCGACCTTGAGTCCATCAAGGTGCACGCCAAGAAGGCCCAGTCACAAAGATACCCGATTATGCTCATAGGCGTCGTGATAGTTGTGCTTGCCGTTGCCGCGTCGTTCCTTATATGGGGAAACAACACGCTGCAGACCGCAACAAGAGGCACAACGATTGCATCATCTACAACCGTATTGGTGACGCAGCCCTCAAGCGTCGGCACATCATCTGCTACAACCATAACCCAAAACAGCACCAACACGTGCGGTGGCGTTGTTACCGTTTACGTTGGCCAGAACATGACATGCTCGCTGTTCAGGGTGCAGCTCCAGGGCCTGGGCGAGCCCAACGCAAATGACATAAGCCCTGCACAGATAGGGGTTTACTTTGAGGGCACGCTCGTAGACACAACGCAGGTTTTCCCCGGCTCGTATGGGAATTTCAGCTACTCATCGCACCGCCTTACGGTTTATGTCAACCAGACAAACCAGGGAGTCTACGCATATGAAAGATGGGCAAGGGTGTCGCTAAGCGCCACTTAGCCCAGACGCTATAATTAAAAATCTGCGCACAAAAACCTTCTTTGATGACAACTCTAAAGCCAGTGCTAGACCTGGGCTCGATAGGCTCCCTCCCAACCGCATACTTCAAAGGCAAGAAAATCATAGTTTTTGACCTGGACATGACGCTCACGGAGAGCAAGACACCAATGGACAATGAAACTACAAAGCTAATGGAGGAGCTGCTAAGGCATAGGGACGTCGCCGTAATAGGCGGCGGCCTCTACGCAAAATTCCAGGAGCAGCTGATAAATCAATTGAAGATAGACAAGAAGCTTCTTGCAAGACTCTACGTTTTCCCCACATGCGCAACAGCATTCTACAGGTTTATCGGCAATGAGTGGAAACAAATCTACGCGAACAACCTCAGCGAATCTCAGAAGCGAAAGATAGTCGATGCATTCCAGACAGCTTTCAGGGAGTGCAGGTACAGCGATCCCAAGACCATCTACGGGCCAACTATAGAAGACAGGGGAACACAGATTTCCTTTTCGCCGCTTGGCCAGCAGGCGCCTGCCCAGATAAAGAGGGACTTCGCAACTGATCCAAAAATAGGCTATCAGGAAACAAGGATGAAGCTAAAGGCAGCGCTTGAGAGGCTGCTCCCGGAATTCCAGGTTGCTGTTGGGGGTTACACGACAATAGACATTACCCAGAAGGGCATAGACAAGGCATACGGTATAAAGAAGATATCCGAGATACTCAAATACAAGATAGAGGAGATGCTTTATATCGGGGATGCGCTGTTTGAAGGAGGCAACGACTATCCCGCAAGATTGACAGGAGTTGACTGCATACAGGTGAAGGATTACCAGGAAACAAAGCTGGTGATAAAGCGCATAATAGAATCGTTCAGGTAAGAAGTGGCGTTTGCATGAAAAGCGAAAGCGAAACAAACCTTGGCTGGGACACTGTAAAAGAGAACCTCTCAGGCTTCGACAAACTACGGCTGATACTAGGGTCACCGGTGATAATTGTTGCGTACGCGCTGAGCTTTGTCAACGACTTCGGGATCCAGACAATGAGCGCAACGCGGAACTGGTGGGACGTCTTCCTTGTAATGACAGGGATTGAAAACGAGAGCATGATATTCCTGAATGACGGCACAGAATTCATGCTCTCAAAACCGCTCTTCGGCAAGCTGCGCTCAAAGATAGAGCTTGCAAACTTCAAGAGGTACAGGCCAAACATAAGGATAAGCGCAAGGAACGGCAAGGTGCTGATACCAATTGGTAGCAAGACGATAACGGTTGATCAGGACTACGCTGCGCAGATAGCAACGGAATTCCACACCAGCCATTATGACGGGCTTGAGGTGAGGAGACGCACCGTTGTCGATATAGGGGGCTATGTTGGCGACACCGCGATGTTCTTCGTTGCCAAGCAGGGCGCATCGCACGTGTATTCATATGAGCCATTCACCACCATATACGAAGTTGCAAAGAGGGAGGTCAGCGCCAACGGGCTTTCAAGCAGGATAACCATGCTGAACGCCGCGGTTGCGGGCGCGCGTGGCCAAACCACAGTTAACGACAAGACGACAAACTTCAGCGCTGTCAGGACCCCTGGAAAGCGGGGCTCCGGCAAAAACATCCCGATATTCACACTTGATGATGTGGTCAGGAAGCTGAAGATAAAGGGAGGCGCGCTCAAGGTTGACTGCGAGGGCGCCGAGTACGGCATATTCAGGAACGCGTCCTCAGAGGCTATACGCAGCTTTGACACCATCTACGTGGAGTACCACTACGGCTACAAGACTGTTGTTGACAGGCTTGAGAAAGAGGGCTACAGGGTTACGCACACAACTCCCGTATATCAGTTCCACCCGTTCTCAGGCAAGAGCATCATGGCGATGGGAAGCATAACAGCAAGAAAAAAGAGGTAATCAGCTTATGCTGATTATTCCCTGGCCGTTCGCGCTCACTCCTAGTATCGTGCCTATGCCTGCTCTGGCGCTTGCTGTAACGCTCCTGTTTGCTATGAGGGCAAGCCTGGACTGGACGGCTGTCAGCGTATAGTTGGAAGTTCCGTTTACAGAATAGCCAGAAACTGTTGGCATCATGCTGAGCAAAATGCTTGTTATGCTTGTGACGTTGTAGCTGCCGTTGGTGCTGCCAGTGATCTCAGCCGTTACGTTGCTTGCGTTTACAGGTATCGTTACCGGATAGGTGTCGCCATAGACGTTTATCTCAACAGAGTCTATCTGGTACCTCATCGCGCTTATGGTTGCATTGAGCGTCAGGTTGGCGTAGCCTATTACAACGCTCTGGTTCTGGAATATCAGGAGGTTGTTCAGCCCCCTGCCCGTTGCATTCACCCACCTTGGGCTCCCCTTTCCTGAGATATAAACGCTGAGGTTCGAGTAGGAAACTACAAGAGAGGTTGTTCCGACAGGCAGCGATGGCGGGTCAGTGAGAAGTATTGGCGCTATTGCAGTCTTGTTCGGCGGCACGATCGTGGTGCTGGGCGTGCTGTTCAAGAGCTGCGCATATCCGCTGTTGTTGGTTTCTGCAACGTAGGCTATCGCCCCAAAGAAGAAGAGCGCCACCACCAGCCCAAGCGCGACTATCCAAGCATTGCTTGCCATAAACTCTTTTTGAATTCGCTACTAAGATATTTATGCCTTATCAGAGGCCGAGCGCCCCGGCATCATAGTCCTGCGCAGAGGCTTTTACCCTTTTCACGATGTTGCACTTGAGGCACCTGTATTCAATGGTCGCGTTTGTCCTGCCTCCAATGGTTCTGATAGGCTTCATCATTCCATGGCACTCTGATGCCCTATCGCCAGGATTCACGTCAACGTGCATGCTCCAGAGGCATTTTGGGCAATGGTCGGTGTAACCTGTGCCGTTTACAAAAAAGCCGCATTTCCCGCAAACAAAGCCCTCTATCCTTCTCGTGAACCTGCCAGGCATTCAGACTCCTTTCTTTGAGAGTTTCTTTATCCCGATTATCCTCTTGAGCAGCTCCTTTTCCTCGTTATCGAGTAAATTGGAGAAATCGCCGCTTAGCAGCTTCTCGTCAGCGTCCGTAACCCTTGTGTAAAGAACCTGGTCCTCCTTTATCTGCCTTCCAAAGGTGGGCCCATCAACAGATATTGCAACATTGTCTCCCTTCTTTGCGACCTGAAGCTTTGTCTTCTCTGTCTGTATCTCCTTTATCTTCCCTATCACAACCCCGCTTTCGTTCATCAAAGCGTAATTTGGCTTTATCTTTCCTGCCACAATCTCTACTCCAAATACCGCAGGGTTTGATACCCTGAACATAGAGTTTGGCAATATCCTTATCATTCCCGGGAAGGTGGTGTTGCTCTCCACTTTCCCCACAATGTTCTTCTTCTTCTCTTCTACAAACATCTTGTAATCGTCAAGCAGCTTGTAGATGATGTTGCTTTCAATAACTTTTACATTGCTTGATTGCTCCGCCTCTTTCGCGTCCTCATCAAGATGGACATTGAAAGCGAGCACAACTGCGTTCAGGGGCTCAGTTGCGTTTAGCGTGAACGCGTCTAGTATGTCCCTCTTAGTCACGTTGCCTATTCCCTTCTTGCTCACGCCAAATCCAGCCCCTTTCAGCAGCCTCGATATCGCCTCAAGGCTTCCAATCGAATCAGCCTTGAGCACAACCCCCCTCTTGTCTGTTTCAAACAGCTCCCCTATTTCTTTTGTAATCTCCTTTTCGTATTCCGGGCCTGTCACCTGAACAATTGGGCTACCTGGCATCGCGTCTTCCAATCCGTTTCCACTTATCTTTACTCCTGACGCTGCGCTGACCTCGCTTACGGAATTGAAAACAGCATTCTCCCTTATCTCCTTTAGCGGTTTCGGCTTTAGCAACGCCTTGATCTTTGCTGTCGTAATTCCATTTGGGGTTGCAAATGCTATGCTGTCGTTCACGCGGAGCGTACCGTCATAGAGTATCACATCAATCGTTATGCCGAGGCCCTTTACCTCCTTCTTTTCAAGTATGCTTCCCTTCCCGAGCCCAGCCACCTCTGTCTTGAGCTCTGATTCAAGGTATTTCTGCGCAAGCCCAGTGACCACCATGAGCAGTTCTGCTATCCCTTCTCCGGTCTTTGCGCTCAACGGAACGATGGCAAGCTCTGTCTTGAAGTCCTTTACGTTGTTGAACACCTCGCTTGAAAATCCGAGCTCGCTAAGCCTCCCCTCCATCTGGTACATTCTGTTCTGGAACTCGTTCTTTACGTAATCGCTCTGCTTCGCCAATGACTCCATCACAGAGCCTGTCTTCTGCGGTATCCACCCGGTTATGAGGTCGATCTTGTTGGCTGCGACTATGAACGGTGTCTTGTACTCCTTTAGTATTTCAATGGCCTCTATCGTCTGTGGCTCAAAACCCTTGCTTATGTCAACAACAAGTATAGCTATGTCTGCTACGCTTCCGCCCCTCTTCCTGAGATTAGTAAACGCCTCGTGGCCAGGGGTATCTATGAAAAGAAGCCCAGGCAGTGTTATCTTTGAACCAGTGGCTTTGAGCATGGGTCCACAGATTTTATTTATCACATCTATGGGAACTTCGCTTGCGCCTATGTGCTGGGTTATGCCTCCGGCTTCCTTTGCAGCGATGGTGCTGCTCCTTATCCTATCCAGTAACGAAGTTTTTCCGTGGTCAACGTGGCCCATTACTACTATTATAGGTTGCCTTATCATGTCCATCACGAGAAGAATAAGAAGCTATAAATATATTCCAACATATCAAATATAAAAACTTAGGTGTGGAATTGGAGAGGACTCTTGTGCTTGTCAAGCCTGACGGCGTTCAAAGGAACCTCATAGGCAAGGTTATCTCAAGGTTTGAGCACGCAGGACTAAAAATAGTTGCGCTGAAGATGCTGAAGCCGTCAAAGGAGCTTGCGGCAAAGAACTATCCTGACAGCAATGAGTGGTACACAAAGGTTGGAGAGAGGAGCATAGGCACTTTCAAGAGCATGGGCATAGATGTAAAGAAGAAGTTCGGCACAGACGAGCCTGTACAGATAGGCAAGACCATAAAGGGCTGGCTTGTAAGATTTCTTTCTTCTGGAAACGTAGTTGCGATGGTACTAGAAGGGAACAATGCAGCGGCACATGTGAGAAGGCTTGTTGGCGAGACAGATCCGCTCAAGGCAAGCACAGGAAGCATAAGAGGAGATTTCTCCATTGATGATGTAATATTAGGAAACACGCTAAACCGGCCAATAGTGAACGTTGTGCATGCGTCAGGAAACTCACAGGAAGCAGTAGGAGAAATAAAAATATGGTTCACAGAAAAGGAAATGCTCAGCTACGTGGTTGACACAGACAAGGTGTACTACAAGGAGTGGTGAGATGGAACAGAGCTTCATATTTCTGAAACCTGACGCAGTGAGAAGGGGCTTATGCGGAGAAATAATAGAGAGGTTTGAAAGGGCTGGCCTTGTAGTTACTGCAATGAGGTTGATGCAGCTTACAGAAGAGCAGGCTGACAAGTTCTATCCTAATGACAAGGAATGGTTAACGATGCTTACAAAGAAGGTGAAGGAGGCCTTCGCTGCAAGAGGGGAAAGCTTTGACAAGGATGAACTAGCACATGGAAAGCAGGTGAAGGCATATCTTGTAAAGTATGTAACATCAGGACCTGTGCTTGCCGTAATGCTTGAAGGAAACGACGCAATAAAGATAACAAGAAAGCTTATCGGCAGCACTGATGCCGCCGCATCCGCTCCTGGAACAATAAGAGGGGATTATGGCAATGATTCTGTTTACATGGCGACAAAGGAGAAGAGGGCCAACATGAATCTTATACATGCAGCTGGGGACGAAAAGGAGGCGAAGGCCCAAATCAAGATGATATTTGGCTAAACCTGCCTCTCTTTCTTTTCTGTAGAGACCCTACCTCCCTTCCACTGTCCTCTATACACATTTGCTTTCCCGTCAACCTTGAAGAAGAAAAGCTTTGCAATCCTTGCTCCCATCTCCAACTCAAATTTCTGCTTGCCAACATTCTTCATTCCAAATGTAAGCGCTCCCGTGTATCCAGGGTCAACCTGGGCGAATAGCAGCAGTATCCCTGACCTGAGAAGCGTGCTTCTAGGAGTTATGAAAACCTCTATGTCTTCAGGTACGTTTACCCTCTCTATGGACTTTAATAAAATATACTCGTCTGGCTTAAGCACATAGCTCTTCTCCTTCCCGAACCTTGCCACGAGCTCAGACTCAGGCGTCTTCCTCTCATCAACTCCCAGGAACCCCTCCCCGTTCATCTTGTAGACCTCTTCAACCCTCACCTCTATGCCCGCGCCCTCTGGGTTGCTCAGCTCCCTTTCTGAAAGGTTCTCAACCAAAGACTTGGATTTTATCAATTCATGTACCTTGTCAAGTCCAAGCGGCATGCTCACACCCTCGCGTACTTCAGGTCATCGCTCATCATTTCAGGATTCCAGAGCGGGTCCCACACAAGTTCAATGTCAACCTTGCCAACGCTTGGCAGGGACTCAAGCCTCAGCTGCACATCAGCAAGTATTATGCTGATCACAGGGCACATCGGGCTAGTCATTGTAAGCGTTACCTTCACATTGTCCTGCTGGTCTATCCTAATGTTGTATATCAGACCAAGGTTGACTATGTCTGAGCCCATCTCGGGGTCAACGCACTTTGTCAGCACCTGCACTGCTTCCTGTGTCCTTATCATTGAATCAAGAGTATTTGCTGATTAAGTTATTTAAACTCATTTCATGCTTTTGCGCCATCAAGCTATAGCTTTTTAATTACGCTCTAACATTATTGCTTGATGAAGCCCAGAAAGCGCGCTAGCAGGGACCTTCCAAGCAAGGTGGCCCAGGCGGTCATGGAGTTTGTGCTGACCTACGTGTGGCTCTTCCTCATCATAGGGATCATGATAGTTGCGCTGTATCTTATACTAAGCTACGCGCCGATACAGCCCCCGTTCCAGCTTTCCGGGGCATGCTCTGTCTACAGGCCGTATGGCCCATACACAACGCAGTTCATAACATTGCAGGGACTCTGCAACAACGAACTCCCGAAATACGTGAGCCAGCTCACGCAGAGCAGCAGCGACCACATAATAATACCAATAACAGCTGCGTCATCAGACAAGTTCACAGTCTCGTTCTGGGTGGATCCCAAGGACGACGGCAACTCCCCGCAAAACCTCTTCTTCTTAAATGCAACCCAGGGCAATTCATTTGGCGTTGTCTGGGAGAACAACCCGGGAGACCCGGCAGTTCCGTGGCAGATGGTTACCATAGTGATAAACCAGACATCGCCAACATCAAGCACATTCACGCTATACGTGAACGCCACCGTGGTCCAGACCGGCACGGGGCTTACAAACGGTTCGATAGTGCACTCCATTGACATAGGCGGGCCGCTACAGAATGTCCACCTGTATGGCGACGGGACAACAGATGCTTATGGGCTCAACGCCTACATATCAAACCTGCAGCTCTACAACACATCGTTGACACAGACGCAGCTTACAACACTGTATCTTGAGGGCGTTGGCGGCGCCCCGATTGACCTTACATACCTGCTTGGGTGGTGGCCGCTCAACGGCAACACATACGACTATTCAGGAAATGGAAAGAATGCGGCTTCTGAACTTGGGATAAGCTTCGGAGGACTGCTAACAGCAAACTATACCATTCCATAGTGCTTTACAAGTGCAGATGGATGAGCCCCGGGAGGGATTCGCACCCTCGACTCCCAGTTTACGAAACTGGTACTCTGCTGCTGAGTTACCGAGGCACATAATTAGTTTAATGTGCAAGGGTTTTAAATATTCGTTAATATAGAGTATTGTGGGTTTCTATTAGGTTTATTTATGGCAGACCAAGACGAGGGAACTGGCAACCAGGGTGGAATTCCAAACAATCAGGGGCAACCACAGCAGGGCCAGGGAATGCAGGTGAACGTGACGCCGCAGAGCCCGGCTGCGCCAGGCGCATACAAGCCAACGCCTCCTGGGGATCTGGGAAAGAAGAAACAGTTTGATTTTCCGCACAGCAAGCGCCTGATTCTTATAGGCTGCGCCATTGTGATTGTACTAGTGCTGATAGGCAGCATATTCCTGTTCGTGCTTCCAGGATATTCAATAACTACAACTACCACATCAATTGCGACAACAACAGTGCAGACGATAAGCGCAAGCTACCTTAGCTCCTGCGGCGTTATAAATACTCCAGGAATGTACTACCTTTCAAATAGCATACTCTACACCCAAACATCAGGAGCATGCATAAACGTGACGGCAAGCGGAGTCCTGATAACCTGCAACGGCCTTGCAATAACAGGATCAGGGCCATTCACTGGCACTGGCCCATTCAGTTACGGCATAGTTGCATATAACAATGCAAACTTCACGGTGACAGGGTGCACAATCTCGAACTTCTCCTATGGCGTCTATTCCCACAACGTCAACGGCTTTGCGATAAAGGACAACAATGTGGCCCGCAACTATGTTACCTCAATATACATAAACGGTTCATCAAACGGTCAGGTGCAGGACAACCTGATTTCTAATTCAACTGGACCGGGTGGGGCAATAGGGTTGTACAACGGCTCAACAAACATCAATGTCACAAACAACACGCTTCAAAATAACATCTTCAGGGGCATAATCGTCAACTCCTCTGGAAACTTATTCAGGAACAACACCATAATAGGCTCCCAGTACTCATTTGCATGCAGCGCGCTTGATGGATTCCCAAAGAGCAACATCGCGCTTGGGAACACATGCTACAACGAAACTGGATGCGACTTCGTTACCTGCAACGGGATCAATGCCCCGGCAAACGTTACGCAGATACTGCTAACCTCTGCAATAGCCAGCTGCGGATCCATAAGGTTCCCTGGGAGCTACTCCATATCAAGCAACATAAACATGGAAGACTATTCCAACCTGCCGCCAAAGGCCCTAGCAGCATATGAAATACCCTGCATAACAATAGCCAGCAGCAACGTTAACCTTAACTGCAACAACCACGCAATAACAAATGCCTACATAGGGATAGTGGTCCAGGGCCAGAACGTAAATCTTGAGAACTGCACTGTTGATGATTCCGACACAGGAGTGCTGTTCAATGGGGCAAACACCACAACACTTTCGAGGTCATCTTTCACAAACGACACAACAGGAATACAGCTTTCAAACAGCAGCGCAGGCGCCATATCAAACATAACAGAGCAGGGTGGCATCTATGGTATGTATTTCCAGAACACCGGCACAACAAGCATCTCTAACTTCAGCATTGACCTAAATACATATGGCATATACATGATAGACTCTCTTGGAAACCTGTTCTCAAAGGGCTCTGCAATAGGGAACTCAAAGTTTGACGTTTTCGGCGACCCGTTATCTGCAAATAACAGCGCGAACCTGATGAGCGGCTCTACGTGCAACATAACCAATACGCAGTGGGCGACCTGCAAGATATACATACAGAACGTTTCATTTATCACATACCCGTTGAGCGCGTGCACCAACATAAAGAGATCCGGCCTCTACAATATGACGCATGACATACTCAATGCACAGAATGACTGCATGAATGTGCAGGCAAACAACGTCACCCTTAACTGCGAGGGCTACAACATAACAGGGCCTAGCATCGCGCAGAGCGGGCCTGCAATACTTGTCTCTGGAAGGAAGAACGTCACAGTAGACAACTGCGGCACATATCTGTTTGATGATGGCGCAATAGTCCTGAATTCGACAAACATCCATCTGGACAAGATTAAGCCGCAGCTAAGCGGCAGCTACGGCATACTGCTCAATAACGTGACAAACGCGGAGATAAACGACAGCTATGTTCTGTATCCTGACATGGCGGGGATTGAGCTGAACAGTTCAAGGAATGTATTGCTCTACAACAACACGATGGACCAGGGACGTGCCAGCGATTACGGAATCTATATACTAAACACATCGAACAGCAGGATACTGAACAACAGCGGCTCACAAAACTATGTAGGGCTGCAGATGAGCGGCCAGAGAAGCGTCAATGACACAGTGCTCTACAATAATTTCGGGACAAGCGGAGAATACGACTACAGCTGCGACCAGTACAGCAGCTCGTTGTTCAGCAATGAGAATGGGGGCATAAACACGGGGGCAACTAAGAATGGCTGCGACTGGATGGCTGTCATACCTGTGGGGTCTTCTCCGCTTGATTGCCCGCTTGTCACAGCGCCAGGATTCTACCTGCTGCATCAGGATTACCAGTACGGATTTGGGGCAACATGCTACAGCATAAAGGCCAACGACACCACGATAGACTGCAACGGGCACACCATACTCGCAACAAGCGGCGGCGCCTTCGTCGCGTTCAACAACATAGGGACGTCATCCTCGCTCGTAGGCTGCAACCTCAAGGGGTTCACAACGCCAGTAGTTGCCATAAACTCATCGATATCGCTTGTCAACGACACCATATACGAGAACCACACCAACCTCACCGCTTTGACGCCAGCTGTCAATGTCACCTTCGGCCAGGAATTTGGCATGAAAGACACTGCAATAAAGACTGATGATGTCGGGCTGCTGCTCTACAATGTCACCTATGGCGACATCGAGAACAACAACGTCACAGGCGGGATAGCATACTACCTTGACAAATCGGATTCAATACAGTTAACTGACACAACATCGTCTCCAGGCTCAGGAATAGGCGTCTATGCGGTAAATTCGGTAAACAACGTGTTCATGAACAACATCTTTGACGGTATATCATACGGATTGTTCTGCGCGGGCTCGGCAAAATCATCCATAAACAACAGCGACACTGGAGGGAACTACTGCTCTGCAAACAATGGATGCGCCTGGATCGACTCCTCGCTTCTCACTTGTCATTAAGGCTTTTAATCCTTGTTCCTAATTAGTCTTGTGAGCGCATGCTTTTCAAGGAGCTTGCATCTTATTATGAGCAGCTTGATTCGGTATCGTCAAGGCTGAAGATGATAGAGATACTGACAGAGCTCTTCAAGAGGGCAAAACCAGATGAGGTATCAAACATAGTGTACATAACGCAGGGAGTCCTGGCCCCTCCATTTGAGGGTATAGAGTTCGGCATGGCAGAGAAAATGGTTGAAGAGGCAATAGCGATAGCCACTGGGTTCACAAAAGGGGACATAGAAAAGGAGTACAAGAAGCAGGGGGACATGGGCAAGGCAGCTCAGCTGATAAAGGAGAAATCAAAGCTCAAGAGGCTCTCCAGCAAGGAATTCGCCGTAAATGAAGTGTACGAAACGATGAGGAAGATCGCCGCAACGTCAGGCGAGGGCAGCAAGGACACGAAGATAAAAATGCTGGCCAACCTTGTGGCAGCATCGACTCCGCTTGAGGCAAAGTATGTAGTGAAGTACCCGCTAAACGAGCTGAGGATGGGAGTTGGTGATGCAACAGTACTCGAGGCGCTTTCGGTCATAGGCACAGGTGACAGGAAGTTCAAGAGCGAGCTTGAGAATGCATATAACCTGTGCAGCGACCTCGGCCTTGTCGCAGAATCGATAGCAAAAGGCGGGGAGAAAGCCATCAGGAATTTCAAGATAACGCTGTTCAAGCCGATAAGGCCATCGCTTGCAGAGAGGCTTCCGACCGCGGAGGAAATACTTGAGAAGATGCATGGAAAGTGCGAGGTGGAGCAGAAATACGATGGCTTTAGGTGCCAGATACACAAGCAGGGACATAGGGTCAAGATATTCTCAAGAAGGCTTGAGGACACCACACATATGTACCCTGACCTTGTAGAGGCCGTGCAGAAGGAAGTAAAAGCTGAATCAGTGATACTTGACGGCGAAGCAATAGCATACAATGAGAAGACACAGGAGTTCCTCCCATTCCAGGAAACCATACAAAGGAAGAGAAAGCATGGCATAGAGGAGAAGATAGAGGAGATGCCTCTGAAACTATTTGCCTTTGACGTGATGTACCTTAATGGGGAAAACTACATGGTAAGGCCCTATCACGAACGCAGGGAGACGCTAAGGAAGATTCTCAAGGGTTACACGCTACTTGTTTCAGGATCGATAACGGCAACCACGCCAAAGCAGCTTGAGAATTACTTTGAAGAGTCTATCGAGAACGGCCTTGAGGGCATAATCGCAAAGGAGCTTAACGCGCAGTACATTGCAGGGGCAAGGAAATTCTCATGGATAAAGCTGAAGAGAAGCTACAAGGGGGCCCTATCGGATACGCTTGACCTTGTGATAGTCGGGTACTTCCTTGGCAGAGGCACCAGAGCCGAGTTCAAGTTCGGTGGCCTGCTCTGCGCCACCTACAACAAGAAAAGGGACATGTTCGAGACTATATCAAGGATAGGAAGCGGCTTCACAGAGAAGCAGATGGTTGAGCTCAAGGAGGCGCTTGACAAGATAAAGGTAAAGGCAAAGCCCCCAAGGGTCGATTCACTGGTAGAGCCTGACTTCTGGGTCTCGCCAAGGTATGTTGTTACAATAAAAGCTGACGAGATAACAAAGAGCCCGATGCACACATGCGGCAGGGACGGGGGCGAGTTCGGATACGCGCTCAGGTTCCCAAGGCTTGTTGGGGAAGAGGAGGCGATAAGGAAGGACAAGAGCGTCGAGGAGGCGACGACGACAAAGGAGGTCATAGAAATGTACTCGCAGCAAAAGAGGGTAAGCGTAGGCAGCCAGGAGGAGAATTAATGAAGATCAGGGTCAAACTGAGAAAAGACAAGTTCAGCGCCAGGCGGGGCGGAGGGTCAAAGGTGCTTGACATCTACTGCAAGAGGTGCAACAACATGATAATGATATACCAGAAGGACGGGCACGGAAGGCTGGAAAGGTGCTACATGGACAGGATAATATACCCGTCAGGATATCAGTCCCTTGAGGAGTTGATCTGCAATGACTGCGAAGCCGTGGTAGGCGAGCCCATGGTGTTCAAGAAGCACGGGGAGAACAGGCCAGCGTTCAACATGATACAAAACGCGTTCAGGAAAAAGGCCAGCACACACGTTGAGATAAGATAGCTAAACGTTCCTTATCCCGTCAAGGATCCTTGCGAACTTCTGTACACCCTTTATCACAGGCTTTATCTTTGGGTTGAGCCTGTATCCCAGCCCGTAGCCCTTCTCAGTCCTTATATGGGTCGGCTGTATTATGTTAAGATCCAGGGAAAGCTCCCTCAGCGTTATGATGAGCGTCTTCCTCGTGAACTTCTTTTCAAGAATCGAATAGAGCTCCCTGGTGGTCCTTGGGGATTTCTGTAAAAGAAGGAGCATGACAGCGTAGTTTGGCCTGCTGAGCGCCTTCCTCAGCAGCCAGATCTCGTCTTTTGGCTTGTCTTTTTCCACCATGCTTCTATATTGCAGATAAAGCTTTAAAAGCTTTATCATATCCTTTTTCCCGGGTGTCCTGTCAGCTATTTCTCCTTGTATAAGGCTATAAATATTTTACTTTACTAAAACTAGTGTAGTGAAGTATACATTGGTGGGGCATATGGGAATAGGCAATTTGGGCAACTTCAGCAGGACTTTGGAAAGCGAGCTGGTAAAGCGGAAGGTTGTAGCGCACAGTAAAAGCGCAAACAGTGATACAAGCATTGAAATAGGCCAATTGATGGACATAAAGACGATAGACCACGAAACCTTCTCGTATCTTTGGATGGCGATTGAGGCAAAGCTAAATTTGCTCATAGTGGGCAAAGAGCACACTGGGAAAAAGCAGCTTATGTTCGCGCTGTCGCACTTTATACCAAGGAACGAGAAGGTTCTCATATATGGAGATGGAACAAGAGCTGTTCATCACAATGATAACTTTATAAGTTTTGTTTCAGGGAGCGCCGACACAGAATCAGCGCTATCGAACAGCGCAGACAGGATTTTGATGTCAGCGAGTGGGCCCGAGCATCTAAGGGTTCTGTTTGACTGCGCAAACCACGGGATCCCGTTTATTGCAACGTTGGATTTTGCGTCCAACGGCAAGGGCCTATTGGAAAAACTGGAATCAAAGCAGGTACATGTGCCCAGGCACAATGTAAACATGCTTGACCTGTGCATCCTGATGGACCATGGCGAAAATTCGATATGGAAGCTGCAGAACATAATCGAATACAGCTGGCTCAGCAGGGCAGAATACTTCCTTGATGACGCAAAGAACACGCCAGACTTTCAGTTTAGGATAACCACAACGGTGCAGAATGGCTTGTTAAACAAGGAAACGCTCAATGAATCAAAGGTTTTCAGGGCATTCGGCACGTACAATATAATGAGCAGGAAGGAGGTTATGGAAGAATTCGAAATTAGGGTAAGGGGCGGCAAAAGAAGTCCAGGGGCTTAGACGGCAAGGTTTTTATATTTTAATGGTTAAATGTTTATATGGTGAAATGGTATGGTAAAGACAACGATAAACCTGAATACCGAAATCTATAGGGACCTGGTTAACGAGGCTGTCGAAAAGTACGGGTCAACAAAAACCCTTTCGAAGCTTATAAATGAGAAGCTGAAGAAAAGGAGGGGAGCAAGCCAGGATATAGTAAAGAAGAGCGCTGGTATCTGGAAGATAAAAGAAACAGGATACGAGTACACAAGGGGCATCAGGCAAGGCTCAGAAGCGAGGTTGAAAAGGGTTTATCATGGATGAGCTGGTTTTTGATACCGATATAATAGTAGACCATTTAAGAGGAGCCGACAAGGCAACCGCCCTGATAGAGCAAGTGAAGACGGGTGACATAATCGGCAGGATATCAACCTTGACGGAGGCGGAACTCTTTGCAGGTAAAGACTCTGAAGATTCGGAAAAACGTGCCATACTATCAGAACTTTTGACTTTGTTCAATAAGAGCGATGTCGATGGTGTTGTCGCAAGGATAGGTGGAGAATTTAAGAGGAAATATGGCATAGGGTCAGCCGATGCGCTAATAGCAGCCACGGCATTTACTACCCGCAGCAAGCTCCTAACGCGAAACCTGAGGGACTTCAAAAAGGTGAAGGAGATCATTGTAGATGCCCCGTACTAGTAACCACAAGTAATAAAGACCAGTCAATACATAACTAAAGCGTAGTCACAGCTACGTTGGCTATTTCTACGTGGCCTTAGTGGTGTAAAGGCAGCACGGAAGGCTGTGGACCTTCAGGACCGGGTCCGATTCCCGGCTTAGGCCCTTTGCATTCAGGTTCGGTTCCCTAATCTTGTTCTAGAATGCGGAGTATCTTTTGTGTACTCTCCATCCGGTCTTGACCATTCATCTCTGCCATTGCCGCTTTAAGCAATGTCGCAGGAATGTATTTTTGAGGTGTGCCTGCAATTCCAACAAATGGAACGTCGGCAACTTTATTCTGATCATAATAAGCTACAACGCTTTGCATAAATTTGCTATACTGATAACCATAAAGGAACACTGGCCGTACTCCATCGCCATCGACCCTGAATAATGTAGCTCTTTGCTCATCAGTTAGAAAAGGGAGCGACTCAGCTGATAAGTCCACAACCAGTCCGGTTTCTGTATTTATTTTTCCTGGCGCTCTTGCCCTCTCGGGAAAGCCCTCATGAATTTTAACAGCCCCTGGCATCGCCCTTATTAACACCCGTTCTGTTGATGCTATGATTTCGCATTTCTGCAAATCTACGGAAAGCGCAACGTCGGAGCGTCTGCCAAGCAGCTCCCCCATTATCTCTGTAGATAAGCTAGAAACTTCAAACTCCCAAGTTCTACCAAAACTATCTTTTTGATCATCGACCACATTTCTACCGTCCCAGGTTCTACCAGGAGCAAGATACACTGCTAATGTCCTTGTAAGATAAAAGCCTGTCAACTCAACTTGCCTACCTGATCCGATCAATGATAAGCGAAGCTCGGTACTACTTGGTATGACGCGACCCTGTTCTTTTGCAGCCTTAACGGCATCTAGTACAGTGGCAGTATACCTCTCAGAAGAAAGCACTATATTCTGTGCCCTCATATGCGCTACAGATATGATCTCACAACGTAGTAGTTAATTTCATAATATTTATACTTTATTTTTACTTACAAAATACTAGCAAAACCTTGCGTTTTTGCACCTACGCTGACCAGTGTCAGTCTCGTAGGAAGGGCTTGGGCTGGGAAGCTTTATATAATTAAAGCCCCACTTATTAACAGGCGATACCATGGAAATGAAGAAAGTAGTCGTGGAAGTACCTAAGAAAACAAAACCAAAAGAAGTCAGGGCGATTGTGAAAAGGCTCTTCTCCTTCAACGTAAGCAAGTACTACGCCAAATCGAAAAATTTTCCAATGGTACGTGTTAAATGGCAGCTATCTGCTTAGATACAGACATTGTTGTTGACATAATACGCGGAAAGGGTATACTATCCGATTACATATCAGCCACTTCTGGAGGCACATGCACGACCTCTATAACTATGCTCGAGCTCTATTACGGAGCATATAAATCAAGTAGACAGGGCGACGTAGCCCTGGTCGATGCGCTAAGTGCTGACTTGGCGATTATCGATATAGGGTATCAGGACATGAAGCTGGCTGGAAGGATTATGGCAGAACTCGAGAAACAGGGTAAAAAGCTCGAATTCAGAGATGTTCTTATAGGTACGATTTGCATTAACAGAAGGATCTCTATCCTAACAAGAAACAGGAAGCATTTTAGAAGACTAAAAGAGTATGGCCTTGTTATCGAAAGTATATAGCATCACAAAACATATATAATGTATATCTTTTAGGAATCGGAATCATTTTCCTATTGCCGGCTTAGGCCCCTATGAGTCGACAAGACGATGTAATTCCAGGCCATCACTGGGAGCACTGCACAGACCTGCAGACAGCAACAGTATTTGGCCCGGTGGGCGTAATCGCACCATACCCTATCCTGTAAATAATGTAGCCGTGCTCATCATAAACTTGGTTCAGTGAAATGTTTTCTGATATCACAGAATAGGGCGCGCTCTCGAGCAACGCCAGGTTTGAGTTGTAGAAGGAGTAGTAGGGTGAGGATATCATCCATGTAGTGTTTATCAGCAGGTAGTCTGGTTTTGGGCTTATGTAATCAAGGTAGCTGAAATTGCCTGCAGGAAGCGCGAGGAAGAGCAGGAACTCCTGCTGTATGCTGTTGTTGTACACTATGTTAGTATCAAACAGGCTTGTCCTATCCGCGTAGTACTCTATTGGTGTGCCATATGAGGGATAGGTGACAAAAACAGAGTTAGCTGCTGTGTTGCCGGCTATCCAGGATACAACATAAAGGTATGGATAGTTTATTGCAGGTAGTATCTCGGTGAATGTTGGGGTCAGCTGCACAATGCCAAGGGTTATATATACCATGGCAAGCAGCACGTATGCTCCCTTGACCTTAACGCTGCCGTTTTCCCAAACATGCTTTGCGCCAATCCCGGCCAGCACAGAAATGGGCAGGTATATCAAGACATTCCAGTCCTGCTGTGCAAGTGCAAAAGGAATGCCCAACAGGAACACAGCATAGATGATTATAAACGCAAGCGAGGCAGCGCTGTATGTTACTGTTAGCCTTGAAGTATAGATCGCGTAAAGCGCAAGCCCCAGATACAATACGATACCCACAATAAGCTGCACATAATAGTAGGGGCTTGTTACCCATGCTTGCTGTGACTGGAAAAGGTTCACCTGCGTCTGGCTAATCATTGATATAATGTTCTGGCCAAGGTTTGAGAGCTGCGGGGTCGGCACAACTACGTGTGCATACGCCAGCAGTGGGGTGTATATGACAAGGAGCATGGGCACAAGCACAACCACGGCTATCACTGCCAGCGCCCTCCTTTTGTCCTCAACTACCATGTAGATGCACGTTGCGAGCACGACGAAGGCAACCGCAACTATCGAGTATGTGCCGCCGCTCCAGACCAGAACCGAAAACACTAGTGACACGATGCAAATGAGCGATATTAGGCCAAGCCACAGGCTGCTCTTCTTTGATTTCAGGCCATCTCCCAGGTGCAGCAGCAAGAGAAGGGCAAGCATAAGGGCTATCACTGAAAATGCCTCTCCCTTCCAGGAGTTGAGCGCTTCGTTGAATATACCTACCTGTGATATGGCATACACAAACAGCGCAAAGAAGCCCGCTTTCCTGTCCATCGCCTTCTCCGCAAATTTGTAGACCAGGATTCCTGCCAACACAGTGAAAAGTATCCTTACGCCATAGAGGGTGGCGAACAAGCCAATGTACCTGCCTACTGCATCATAGGCTATGAGCGCAAGCCAGACTATGCCCTGCTCTGCATACATCTGCGGATGCCCTGAGAGATAGTCAGGCACGGGGTGCGAATAAAGCACAGCCTGCTTCACGGCAAGTACAGCCGTCATTGTGTTTTCGTCGTAGAATGTGCCATATATGGCGAGAGGGATTGCACGCATTAGCACAGCAAGCAGTATCAGCGCAACCAGCTTTATCCTGTAGTCCATGCGATAAGTTAGTATGGTTAGTTTATTAACTTAAGTAATGCATTCATGCATTCAGACAAGGTATAAATAGCAGTTTATGTGCTAATGCTTCATAAGTGATACAGGTGACTGCAAAGGCTCTAGTCAGTGCAAAGAGGGCGCTGCTTTTCATATACGTGGCAGCATTTGCCCTTGCGGTGTTCCTGGCCTCACTAGAAACTGGGATAACCCATTATTACTCAAGCGCATACACATTCACGAACTCGTCAAGCCTTCCAAAAGTCCTTCAAGTAGAGGCAACAAGCATGTTCAATGGCTACAGCGAGGTTGTGCAGTTGCAGCCAAACCAGAGCCTGGACTCGCTAAGGCTGCATAGCTCAGCGCTTGATTTGGCGAGCATACAGAATTCTGAGCTGACCGCAGCGCTGCTTTACCTTGCTATCCTGTCAATAGCACTCTTCGATTACTTCAGCAAGGAACTTGGGTACAGCAGGCTCTACAAGTTCATGGGAGCCGGCGCTGTCGCGCTGTTCGCGTCATTCTTCATATCAATATTGGCGTCACAGTACGTGACAGCGTGCTACTACTTCTGCAGCGGAGGCTCGCTCAGCGGCCTATCCGGCTTCCAAGTGGACTCTGCGGCTGCAGCCGTGATATTTGCGTCCTTTGCAATATCGTCCCTTATTGGGGCTTACCAGCTAAAGGTGATAAGGCTTCCTGTGCTGGTTGCCGCGCTTTTGCTGTGCAGCATTGTGATATCCTTTGCACTTGGTACGCTCTCTGCCGACCTGGGCTTCACGCAAGCTGGCGCCCTGCCGCAAAGCAGCTATGCCGTGCACAGCTTTGACCTGTTCACCTTCTATTCATTTTTCATAATAACCTATTTGACGTTCAACTACCTTGCAATGAGAAATCAGGGATAGCTCGTCATCTTGTGCTCGCGTACATGTAGAATCCGATTAGCGCGAAGACTATCCCCATTGGCGCAAGCATGTCTTGCGCTGTCGCGCTCCCCCTGGCTGCCACGGCCGACCCAAGGTTCTGCACCGCAAGCGACGCGCCATTTGACGCCATCCCGACAAGGCATACTGCTATTCCAAGGATGAAAAACAGACCTCCCAATACTCTTGAAGTGTTCATGGGATCATAACAGGTATATCGCCCACCATCTGACTATCTTCTTAAGCGCTATTCTCCATCCTGAAGTATTCTTCTTTATGTCTTTTACCATTGTCTTGTAAAGCACCTTTTCTTCAGCGTCAAGCTTGCCCTCCTTTATTATCTCTTGCTTTTTCCCGTCGACTATCTGGGTTTCTGTCTTGCTTATCACGTCCTTCTTCACCATGTTGTACCATTCATCAAGCGAGCTTGAATTTATGTCCTCATCACGAAGCACAGTGAGCATGTCTCCCATCGTGAGCTTCTTGCTGGTGTGGTGCTCGTGCTCGTGCAGCAACGGTATCATTATCGCTTTGTCGCAGATCCTCTCTATGTCTGCCGGCGAATACCCCGCGGTTGCCCTGGACAGCCTGCCCCAAGAAAGGTGCGACCTGGGCATGTTCCTTGTGTGAAACTCAAAGAGCTTCTTCCTGTCCCTGTAGCCCGGCGGCGGCACGTAGACATGGTCGCCGAACCTTCCGCTCCTTTTCAGCGCTGAGTCTATGTCCCACGGTATGTTTGTCGCGCCTATCACAAATATGCCCTCAGGGTTCTTCTCCACGCCAGACATTTCAACAAGGAACTGGTTTACGGCAAGCCTAAGCGCCGAGCTTTCCCCTCCTTCTGGTCCGGATCCTGTCCCGCCCCTCTTTACACCAAGTGCATCAAGCTCATCAAAGAATATTATGCAGGGAGGATTCTTCCTTGCCTGTTCGAATATAGCGTGCAGGTTCTTTTCCGTGTTCCCAGTGTACATGTCAACTATCTGGTTGACCCTCGCGATTATCACGTTTGCATTAGCCTCTCCTGCAATGGCGTTTACCGTGTAGGTTTTCCCTGCCCCGGGCGGACCATACAGGATTGTGCCAAGGCCGAGCTTCTTCCCATACCTCTTGAACAGTTCTGGCTCCTTTATTGCAAGCACGATGTTGTCCTTCAGGTACTTCTTTAGCTTTTCAAGCCCTATCACGCTGTCGAATTTCTGGTTTGACTTGTAGAATGCAACCTTCTTTATCTGACCCTCCTCTATCTTTGTCTCATTGTAGTCGTATTTCTCAAGCTCCACCTGCTTCGTCTTTGCGTTCTTCCCATATGTCGAGTCGACGTGTATGAGCGAGTCTATATGCTCCAGCCTGTTCTTTGCCTCCGAATAATCGGGGTTGTTTGCCAGCGCCTTCTCGTACCAGAACCTTGCCCCAAGGAGGTCGTTGTTCGCCTCCGCCATGTCCCCCACAAGAAGCGGGGCGTCAGCGCTCTTCGGCTGCAGCTCCATTACGGTGTCAAGGTCTTTCTTTGCGGCGCCGAAGTTGTTCAGTATCCTGTAGGTGAGCGCCCTGTTGAAGTATCCATCAGCGTATTTTGGGTCCACCTTTACTGCTTCAGAGTATTCGTTCAGCGCATCGTTGTAGTTTCCAGCTTCAAAAAGCGAGTTGCCCTTCTTCCAGTGGTCCTTTGCAAGTGGGTCAACCTGTGCTGGGGGCTGCGGGGCAGCTGCTGCTGGCTGCTGGGCTTGGGCTGCGCTGCCCTTCGGTTGCTTGCCCCCTCCGCCTTTGCCGTCGCCATCAGCCACAATACCACGTTCTCTCTAAAGCCTACAGTCAAGATGCTCTCTTGACATATTTATTACTATTTATTTGACCTGGTGCCTCTTTTTATTACCTTCTTCCATCTTGTCAAGGAGCACATTCAGCGCCTTGTCAACCTCTTTTATCCTGTGGTCGCTTCTGGGTATGCTTTTGAAGCCAACGCTTTTAAACTTCGCAGCGAGGTTCATTGCTCTTTCGTTAAGGTGAAGCAGGTCTCTGGACCTGACCCTGTACCTTCCGGTCAGCTGCCTCACTATGAGTTCGCTGTCCGAATAGAGTTCGACGTCAAGGTTCCTATGGTCATCAAAAAGCGAGGCGCAGCGCTCAAGCGCGTGTATCACCGCATTGTACTCCGCGAAATTATTCGTCTTTGCTCCGTTGTATATGGAATTAGCTTCTATCAGCTTCCCACTGCTGTCCCTTATCGTGTATCCAGAAGCGCTTGGCCCAGGATTCCCCCTGGCAGCGCCGTCCGTGGCAATGACTATCATTTATTGTCCCTGTTCCAAGCTATTGGCGTGTAGTTCGCCTTGATCTCAAGGTTCCTGAGCGGAAGCATGCCTTTAACCACATTTGCTACCCTTGCGTAGACTATGTCTATGTTGTCCTTCTGGAATATCTTCTTGTGGTTGTTTATCGAAGAGGATACGTTGTCCTGGTCGTAGAAAAGCGAAAAGGCAAATGATCTGAAGCTGCCGCTTATCGGCGCCACTATCTGGAAGGTTCCCAAAACAGGGAACTCTCCATCGTCTATTGTCAGGTACCACCTTCGCAGCTCAAGCATGCGCTCATTTATGTTCTTGTTGAACCTGTAGTTGCTGAAATGGAGTATCTTGTACTGCTGCGGCGGGTTCTGTATCGCTATGGTGAACCTCTTTACCACACCGCTGTTCTGAAGCCTGAGAAGCCTGTACCTTACCGTGCCCTTCTCTATTCCTGTTTTCTTCGCCATCTCATGGATCGACATCCTCGAGTTCTGGTTTAGAAGGACGAGTATCTGCCTGTCCTTCTTGTCAAGTTTTATGGCGCTGCTTATGTCATTCACAAAAGAGTCGTTCAGCGGCCAGAAGCCAATGTGCGCGACAACGAACTCCGAGGGCTTTATCACAGGCCTGTACTCCGCCAGCTCCGACGCAATGTAGGTTTCCCACTGTATGTATTTTGCAGGGTTGCCAGCTCTTGCGTAAATGAAAAGGTCGAACGCGCCCTCAAGCGCGTACACGTCTTGCGCGTATTCATCGTTTTTGAAGAAACTTGTAAGGAATTCCTCGCTTGGCTTCTTGTTCCCAAACTTTACCACGACTATATGGCGCTCAGAGCCGCCAAGCTTGCTCTCGTCTATCTCAAGCGTGTATCTTATGTCAAGCCTCTTCTCGAGTCTGTTCAGCGCCTTCACCACGGTTACCCTTGAGCACTTTGCAGTCTTTGCCAGTTCTGTTATCGAAGCCCTTGAATCTGCGCTCAGCACGCTTAGTATTATCCTCTCGGTTTTGGAGTAAATCTCCATGGTAAAGGAAGCAATCCTACAATATATATACCTTACATTAGGTCAAAAACCCGCTAACAAATTTGAATTTTACGCACTGTTTAAAAATGCATAGAACCCAGTCTATTTTTGTATCAAATGAAAATCAAGCAAAAGGGCGCGCTTGCGCTGGTCATAGCGCTTCTCGAATTGTCCTTCCTCCCGATATTCCTCGGAGTGGCGGGACACGCAGTAGGAACTCTTCAGCTTCTGTTCTACACATTTCTAATAGCGGCGCTGGTTTCAGTTCCTGTAGCTGTTGTTGTGGACAAGGAAGGCTTCAAGACGCTTCTTACATCAGGGAAGGGGCTCCTCATAATAGGAATTGCAGGGCTGTGCAACAACGCGATATCGCAGATACTGCTTACAATAGGAACCCTTGGGACAAACCCAAGCATAGCAGCCATAGTATTTAGGAGCTGGGTGCTTTTCTCGGCACTGCTCATACCAATAGTGCTGCGCAACAAAGTTTCAAAAGGACAACTCGTAGCCATACTGGTGGGTTTCATAGGCCTGTACATTGTGCTCTCAAGCGGGGCGCTCACATCGCTCAACGCGCACGACTTCCCATACCTCCTGATGCTTCTCGCGTGCGCGCTTGTCTATACGGTATCTGTGCTGCTTATGAGGTTCTACAACGCAAGCACTACAGCGGCTGTTGCGCTGTTCAACATAGTTTCGGTTGTGTTCATAGGCGCTACAGCGCTTGCGCTAAACACGCCGATAGCAATACCCGTGTCGCTGCAGAGCATGGGTATAATTCTGTTCCTGGGAGTGGTAACCTATGGCGTGGGCACTACCCTATACTTCACAGCGTATAAGACGCTCAACCCGGTGTTTGTTGGCAACGTGACGCTCGCTGTCCCATTCCTTACAATAATCTTCTCTGCGCTGCTAATCGGTACGCCGATCGAGCCCTACTACATATACTCGACAGCAATAATAGCAGGCGCTGTGCTCATACAGCAGAGGCTCTCAAGGAGGGCAACCGAGAGGATAAACTCCAGCGCAAATCTAAGGGACCTCCAGATATTCGATGTCACAAGCGCATTCATAAACAACAAGAAGATAGTGCAGCAGATCAGGGCCGACAACAGGGCGCTGGCAATAAAGCTGAGCAACGGCAAGTACACCATGGCAAACCTGCAGACTCTGCTTTCCGGAGGGGAGGCGCTTTTCTTCACGAATGACGCGCCGCACGAGAGCATAAGCCCTGACGAACTCGACTTCATAAACGAGATAATAGCGCCGCAGAAGAACGAGACTGTGCTCATAGGCATAGGCAAGGCTAGCTCTATAGAGAACGCGTTCGACCAGTTCGTTAGGGCGCAGAGCCTGAGCTAACGCTACGTTTTAATAAAATACCTTCGATGTATCCTTGCAGGTGCGCCCATGCATTCGTATACCGAAGAGGAAGCAGCCGAGCTGCTGAGCGTGGCCAGGAGCGCGATAGAGCTCAGGATAAGGAGCCCGAGGTTCAATCCAGAGACACTGCAGGAAAGGTTGAAGATGTTCACAAGGGAAGAAAGGGTGCTGGTTAGGCTGATACACTATCCAACAAGGACAACAAGGTCATCTTCAGAAATCAGCGCAAAGACCCGAATGTCAATCGCGGTCATAAGGGCGTCTCTCTCCGCAGCATTCGGCCCCCAGACCAATGTGCCTGTTTCAGCAAAGGAGCTTGGCGAGCTTGTCCTTGAGCTTGATGTGCTAATGGACCCAGAGGAGCTGCCATCCAGCTACATAAAGAGGAGAAGCGAGGTGGACCCAAAGGCACACGGCCTTGCGATCGAGTATGGAATCCACAGGAGCACAGTGCTGCCATCATACGCGGCGGAGAACAACCTTGACAGCACCAGGTACCTCGAAGCCGCGTGCATTGCTGCTGGTTTGCCAAAGGAGTACTGGAAGCAGCCAAAGCTCACGATATCCAGGTTCGAGGTCCACAGGTATGTAGAAGAAACTCCAAATGGAAAGGTAAAAATACTATAATGATTAAAGCAATTTCGTGCCTTTATGAAGGATCTTAGGGACTACCTGAAATACCTGGCAAGCAGGGGTAGGCTGCTGAACATATACAACGACGTTGACCCAGAGCTTGAGATAACCGCGTTCACTGACAGGGCAAACAGGGAGAGCGTATATGAAAGCAAGACGCTTATGTTCAGCCACGTCAGGGGCAGCAGCATACCTGTTGTCACAAACCTGTTCGGGTCACTCTCAACGCTAAACGAGCTGTTCTCAAACAGCTATGCAAACGAGCTTCTTCAAAACCTGCCAAGCATAAAGGCGCAGGCCGGGAAGCTTTCAGTGATAAGGGGCTCTAAGATGCTTATAGACTCAAAGCCAAAAGTGATCGAATCGCAGCTTGGCAAGTATGAGCAGCTCAAGAGCCTTGACGAACTGCCAATAGCGAAGTGCTGGCCTGGCGACGCTGGCAAGTTCATCACATTCCCGCTTGTGATAACAGACAGCCCAATGGACGGCAGCACAAATGTGGGAGTCTACAGGATGCAGGTATTTGACAATATGACAACTGGTATGCACTGGCAGGCACAGAAGGGTGGCGCAATACACGCAAAGGAGGCGAAGGAGCTCGGCAAGAACATTAATGTAAGCGTCGTAATAGGCAGCGACCCGCACAACATGGTGTCTGCGGTTACCCCGCTCCCAACAGGGTTGAACGAGTTTGCGTTTTCCGGAATAGTGAGGGGCTCGAGAACCATGCTGATGAAAAACGGGAAATACCCCTATGTTCCAGCCAACTCAGAGATAATAATAAACGGCCATGTTGACCCAACAGAGAAGAGGCTTGAGGGCCCGTTCGGGGACCATACAGGTTATTACTCAATACAAGAAGAGTACCCGGTTTTCCACGTAGATGCGATATACGCGAAGAAGGAGCCCATATACGCGGCAAGCGTTGTGGGGTTCCCATGGCACGAAGACGCTGTCATAGGGCAATTCATATTTGACTTCTTGAAGCCGGTGATAAAGGCAACCAACGAGAGCATAGTAGATGTCTACCTGCCTCCGGAAGGAATATTCACCAACATGTGCTTTGTCTCCATGAAGAAGAGGTTCCCGGGAGAGGCCAAGAAGGTGATGTTCTCGGTGCTTGGCCTTGGCCAGCTCTCATACACAAAGATAATCGCAGTCTTTGATGATGATATAGACATAAGAAACCTCAGGAAGGTTGCCTGGGCGCTCGCAACAAGGGTAGAGCCCCAGCGAGATGTCCAGATAATAACCAATGCAACCGCCGATTCATTGGACCACACGACGAACTACTCGGCATTCGGCTCAAAGCTGCTTATAGACGCGACCAAGAAGACAAGGGAGGAGGGCTACAGCAGGGATTGGCCAGACACGATATCGCTTCCAAAAGCGCTGACAGACGAAGTTGAGAAGAAGTGGAAGAGCCTGAAAGGCTAGGCTAGAGCATTGATCCTATCTTTTCCACAAGGAAATCCGGAAGTGTCATCACGTTCATTATTATAGGAGTATAGCCTTCCTTCACAGATATCGCGCTCATGCTTGAATACCTGACCTTGATCCCGTTCTCCATGATGCCGTCCATCTTGTATATGTGCATGAAAGTTGCCTTCACTATGTCGTCGTGCACTGCCGCCACGTAGATTCCGTTTACCGAAGATGCCTCGTCTATGAATCCTTTCGCCCTTTTCCAGACGCTTTCTACGCTTTCTGCACTTGTGTTCTTCCAGTCAACATCAAGGAACCAGTCCCCGTCCTTTGTCGGTTTGTTGCGGAGCTCCCCAGGGTTTCTTTCAGTGAGCCTGTTGTCTACTCTGGGCTTTAGGTCCAGCACATCCCCTATTATCTCAGCCGTCTGCATGCACCTCAGCACCGGAGAGGTGTAAAGGCGCGAGACGTGCAGCTTGCCCAGCTCATCTGCAGTTTTCTTTGTTTCAAGGATCCCTTTTTGCGTTAACGGGAATCCATCAATGTCATCGTTGAGTATTCCTGCCTCGTTCTTTGTGGAATGGCCGTGCCTCACAAAGATTATTATTGCCATGCTCTTACTTGTTATGGAGCTTATTTAAAGCCAGCACGCTGCAGTGAGAGCATGGGTCTTCTGGAAAAGATTGCAAATATACCAGAGCTCATAAAGCTGGAAAATACCCTCTTCGTGCTTCCCTTCACTTACATAGGGATGCTGCTTGCAAACAGCTTCAACATCAAGGTATTTCTTCTGATAACACTGGCGCTGGTGTGCGCCAGGGCAGCCGCCTTCTCGATGAACAGGTACACGGGAAAGGAGCTTGACGAGAAAAACCCGAAGAAGGATTCGTGGAAGAGCGTGCGCATCTACTCAAGGAAGGAACTGCTCATCGTTTTCATAGTGTTTGCAGCCATATTTGAGGCAGCTGCGTTTGAACTGAACCTGCTTTCTGCAGAGCTAGCCCCATTTGTTCTGATAATAGTAGTGCTTGAACCCTACGCAAAGAGGTACACTGCACACAGGCACATGCTGATGGGCTTTGTGATTGGGTTAGGCGTGCTGGGAGGATACGTTGGAGCGTCAGGCACAATACCAACCACTGTTCCATTGTATGCGCTGCTTACCGGATACATGTGCTTCTCGGCCGGCAGCGACATAATATACACTATGAGCCACGTGGACTTTGACAAGAAGAACGGACTCAAGACATACCCAGTAAAGTACGGAATCAATCTCTCCAAGCAGATCTCAAAATACCTGCACTACTGGGCTGCAGCCCTGTTCATAGAGTTCGGCGCAGTGCTCAACTTCCAGGCTGTTGTCGCAGCAGGGATAGTATCATTGTTCATCTTCTTCTTTGAGCACAGGAACCTCTCAGAGAAAAGCGAGCGTTCCATAGCAACAACCTTCTTCTACTACAACGCAGCGGTGTCCCTGCTCATGCTCTGCTCTGTGATAATATCACTGCAGCTCATACATTAGGTAAAACATAAAAGGCTGTTTTATTAAGAAGTATTGAGGGCCCGTAGCTTAGCCTGGTTGGAGCGTTCGACTGATAATCGAAAGGTCGGGAGTTCAAATCTCCCCGGGCCCAGATTTCGATGACAACTCGACGGCAAGTTCTAGAAATTTTCACGTCCAACTCCTAATTTATAGTTTACCACCAAAGAGGTAACTATGAAATTACCAATAACCCAAGAAGATAGTTATGGTTGCGGCATTGCATGTGTAGCGTTTATTTGTGGTGTTAGCTACAAAGCTGCTAAGCATAATTATTTTGAAGGCAAAAAGGCAGGTACAAGAGGTTATCTATGTAAAGATTTAGTCTACGCCCTCTCCATCACCAAAAAGAAATACAAGTACAGTTACATCAAGCGAAGAACTTCATTCAAAGAAAACACGATCGTTTTTATAAAGCGCTCAAAGCGCTACCCAATTGGCCATTATCTTGTTAGGGTTAAAAATAGCTGGATGGATCCTTGGCTAAACTTCGATGCCACTAAGCCCGAAATCAAAAAAGCTAAATCCGGCTTCCGCAAAAAATTGCCTGATAGGGCCATCTACAAGATATCTCCTAACTAAAGTCACCCTAACACTCTGGTTACCCTACTAATTTAAAACTGGGAGATATGCTCTACAAGATTAATTCGCCCCGAGCCCACTTCGGAATCACAAAGTTTATAAACTATGCATAAGAAACACTTTTGATAATTATGGCCAAACAAACACAAAGCAAGGCTAAAAACCAGGACATAATATACATATTCGCGTATCTGCTTACGTGGCTTTCGGGGATAATAGTCTTCCTCATAGCGCAGAATGACTCGAGGAAGAAGTTCCACGGCCTGCAGGCGCTGTTCCTGGGAGTGATAGCAATCATATTGTGGTTCATCCCATTCGTGGGCATTATCGACATATTGATATGGCTCTACGGAATGTACATAGGAATCATGGCCTACGGCGGCAAGGACGTGATGGTTCCTGTCCTCGGCGATTTCGCCAAGCAGTACTCCAAGTGAACCCGCCTGTTTTCACAGGATAGGGATGGGCATGGAGTCGTACAAGACTGTAAGCATAAACAGGAAGTTGGACGGCGTACAGCTAAAGCACTTCTCGCACACCTTTCCTGGCTGGGGTCACGGCAAGATGGTTGTCTCTGGCGAGCAGGCAAGCTTCAACAATGTGTTCTTGGGTTTCAAGGACGTTCCGGCAATAAGGGACATATTCAAGGGGTCGACTTCGCGCGTGCTCTCAAGGCTTCCTGTCGGAATATATAAAGGGCAGGGCTATGCCTGGGTTGACGTACAGAGGGGCAGGTTAAGGCTCATGGTCGCAAGATGGTACCTGAGAAGTGGTAAGAAACTTGACATATACCTTGATGTGATACACGAACTTGTGCACGGGAGGCAGCACATGGAAGGAATGAATCTTTGGGACGAAAAGTATGCGTATGTGGACAGGCCAACTGAGATAGAAGCGTATGCAGCTGCTGTTAGGGAGGCAAAGAGGCTTGGTGTATCAAGCAAGGAGATAAGGAGCTACCTGAGAGTTCCATGGGTGGGCGCAGGGCACTCTGAAAGGCTGCGCAGGCACCTTGGTGTATAATGTCATATGTACCTGAGGAGTATGCCGAACAGCAAGAAGATCACGCCCTCAATAATCAGATAGATGGAAAACACAAGAAGCGCTAGGGATGCGCCCTCTCCTGCTGTATTGACCTCCACAGCTGCATTCTCAAGAAGCGCGGTTATGGACTTGCTTAGGGCTGCCGTAGATGAATTTATGTTTTCAAGTGGTGGGGTTATCTGTAGCTCGCTTTGGTTCACCAGGCGGATAAGCCTTGGTATCGCCTTTGTCCTTGTGTAGTTGAGCTGCGTGCTGATGTTGCCGAACGTTCCGGATATCTGGTCCAGCTGCTGCTCGTCCCCTGGCACATTAAGGCTGTTGAAGTAATTGGCTTCGCTTGCGAATATTTCACTTATTGTGGTGATGTTGGAGCTCAGATTCTTGAGGAGTGAAGTTACGTTTCTCGCACCGGTTGATAGGTCTATGGTCGTGTTGTGGGTGAAAAGCGAAGCATTCTGCAGCACAGCCTGCGATGACTGCACGCTCTGGTTCAGGTACTGTGCGCTCATAGCTATCTGGCCCTGTATGGTAAAGTAGTTTGTCAGCAGCACAACTCCAGACACTATGTTAACCAGTCCAAACAGCACGCAGAGCGCAACGAACACGTTGAATATCTGCTTTAGGTGGCTCTTTATGAATGGCATGAACTAACCCTTTTCCTTGCAGAGTTCAAGCGCGCTTTCAAGGCACCGCCTTTCCTCATCGCTGAACAGTTCTTTCCTCTTGAAAGGCTCGCTTCCGACAAGGAAGCGGAGCGCATCCACCCTGTAGGATTCTGGGGTCATAGATGTTTTTGCTATTATTGTTGTTGCATCATTCTCCTTGACCGCCATGCTCACGTCATTGAACCACTGCTCGAACACCATGCCATAGGTCATGTACATCGATATCTTCTCAACGGCAACGAGGAACTTCTTGGCAGACTCTATTTTCTCTATGGTTTTTGCGTCATGGCTCTTCCTGGATTCCATCTCCTTTATCTGGGAGCCTATGCTTGCTATTATCTTTGGCCTCTGGTCCATGAGGTGCCTTATCAGGAACACGCCCTGCTCCATTTCCCCGCTCTTCTCCAGTTCCATCGGCATGAAGCTGCCGCTTATCGCCATCCTCTTCTCGTCTATCTCCCTGTAGAGCAGCTCTATCGCCTCCTCAAGAAGCACGTTCTTCGCCTTTATCACAAGCGCCTGCGCAACCATCCAGGCTGGTACCCCAGAGCCAGGTTTCTTCATAAGCTTGCTATTTTGAAAAATACTATTTAAACCCTTGCAACCGCAAGGCAATTCCGGCAAGGCTTATAATCCTATTGCAATCATTTCAGCCACAACTCTGCGCCGCTTCCCTGTGTTGCGGCAACAGGCCTGTAGACAGGCAGCGCACACCCACGCTTGGCGGATTCTATGACATGGATCGAGCATATGATAATCCGCAAGGAGAATGGGCGCAAGACGTATAGGGCAAGGTCTTATTGCATCAGATTTTCATCCTTCCAAATGCCCATGTTCCTATAAGCACCATGACAACTGCAAACATCACAGACACTCCAAGGTCCAGGAACAGGCCAAACCCTGCTGTCCCAAGTATCACAGTCCTGAGACCATCAACAACGTATGTTACCGGGTTAACGGCAACAAACGCATAGAGCCAGCCAGGAAGGCTCTTCACAGGAAAGAGCGCGCCGCTCAGGAAGAACAGCGGGAAGATCACGAAGCTTGTGACCAGGCCAAAACCCTCGGGGCTGCTCATCAGCGCCCCGAATGTCAGGCCAAGGCTTATTATCGCGATCATGAGAAGGATGATGAACACAAGGGTCAT
>JASHRG010000031.1 GCA_030037495.1 Microcaldota archaeon
GCAGAGCACCCGCAGCCTCCTATCACGCCTCCAAGAAGCGTTGTTGCTGTGCCTAGTCCTGTTGACACCTCTTTTGCCTCATTGTTTCTTGTGTTCCTTATGGAATAAATCCCGATTGTGAGGGCGACGCTTGATGTTATTACAAGAAGGTAAAGAAGATAAATTGGAAACACTACGAGCACAATTCCCCTGCCCTGATATGCAAGAATCTCCATGAACACATAGTAATAAACAAGGATTGCTGCAAGGTTCAGCGCTATGTACTTTGGCTTGTAGATGCTTCTGAGAGTTGCATAGACCCTGCTTAGCGCACCGTTTCCACTCATGCTGATTACTTGCTATGACGCCAGGCCAAGCTGTGTGCCTATCGACTTTATTGCTGGAAGCGCACAGACAGGAGCTGTGTCATTTATCGAGGGGCACACCTGCGCTATGTATATGTCTGCGGCTGCGAATTCGCTCCATGCAAATTGGTCATTAAAGCTGGCAAGCTGGCTTATCACCTGTTCGTGAGTCATGAGCTGCAGCGGGAACGCTTGCCCAGTTGTAGGAGTAGAATTGCCCAGCACAACGGCGTCTGCACCTGGAACCAGTGAATTGCCCCACAGCGTGAAAGGCGTACCCTCGAATTTGCCTGTGCTGTTCATGAAGCTGAGCGCGGATGCATAGGTTGAATTGGGCGCGTTCTGTATGAAGAAGGAAAGCGGGCCGACCTCGAAGCCTTCCACTATAGGGGATTCGTAGTCAGCAGATATGAAGTTTATGTACTTGCTGTTGTAGTAGTTGCCGTAACCAACCCCCGCAGGGGTGGTGTAATTGTCGTCATTCCAGTATATTGTTGGCAGGTCGTAGTCCCCATATGAGCTGTATCCCTGGAACAATTGCGAGAAGTTGCCGAACTTTGCAAGGGCAAGCGCCATAGCCCACCTGTTCTCGCCGCAGTATACGCAACTGATCGCGCCTATGTATATGACGCTTGGCTTTCCATTAACTATGAAAGCGTTCGCCGGTATCGGGGCACCCTCGCCGACCTGGTTTGTCAGGGTGCCATTGAGCAGCTTCTCCCCTGCAAACTCGTAGTAGCTGAGCGGTGCGTCATTTATCGCTGCCAATTGCGATGCATTGAACTGCTGGTCTATCCCGGCTGTTGTGTTCACGTGGCCGAGGGCTGCGTTTGAAGTATTTGTGGCAGTGCTAGGTATTATGGTTGTGGTTGCAGAATAGCCTTTTGTGCCAAGCGACTGGTACACTAGCACAAAAGCAAGCACGATTACAGCTGCGCTAAGAATGATGTTGATTAGCATTGAGGTTTTGAGTATCCTATTTAGGTCGTTTTTTGCCATCGAGCCCCCTAGATTTATGTAAGTTTGTCCTAAAGCCTATTTAACCTTTTGGTATTTGTAAGTGTTTTAATATTTTGGTTGTGAAAATCAATCATGAATGCAAAGAGCGTTGAGAAGGAAAAGGAACTGACTACCGTCCAAACGCAGAAGGTTGAACTGGCGGACGCGCACTGCCACCTTGATTTAATTAAGGATCATTCGTTGGTGCTGCAGGCAGTCAACGGGGGAGTGCTTACGATTGTTACCGACGGTATTGACATACTGACAAGCAGGGTGGCAGTAAAGATTGCGGCCGTAGACGAGCACGTGTTTGCTGCCATAGGAATCGACCCTGAGAACGCGCTGAAGATGGAGATCAGCCATGCCAGGAACAATCTTCTGCATGCGGCGAAGGAACTTGGTGACATGGTGGGCGCAAACAGGGGCAACATTGTCGCCATAGGGGAGATAGGCCTTGACTACATGAAGGCAAAGAGCGAAGCTGAAAAGGAGAAACAGAGAAAGGTATTCAACGCAATGATAGAGCTTGCGCTGGAGCTCAATCTTCCGGTCAGCGTGCACTCCAGGGGGGCTATGGAGGAGGTCCTTGAGACGCTAAGAAGCAGGTCGGTAAAGAGGGCGCATCTCCACTTCTTTGAGGGAAACCTGCAGCAGGCTAAGGAGGCTGAGAGGCTCGGTTACATGATATCTATACCTCCGTTGAGCTCTGCCAAGCGCGCGGAAGTGATAAAGGACATTGCAATAGACAGGCTCATGGTCGAGAGCGACTCTCCTGTTGTAGGGGAAAGCCCTTTGTCCGTAAGGAAAGCAGTGGAGATGGTTGCTGAAGCGAAAAGGATAAGTGTTGAAAGGGCCGCTGAGCAGCTGGTTGCGAACACGAAGAGGTTCTTTAACATACAGCCCAAGCGCAGCTTCATGCGCATGTGAAAGTTAAGCCTTAAATATAATGTTACCTCTATTCTTCTACTGGGCTCGTAGCTCAGCTTGGATAGAGCGACAGCCTTCTAATAAACTTTTGAAAGAAGTTTAACCAAGAAGAAAGCTGAAGGTCGCGGGTTCAAATCCCGCCGAGCCCGGTCATTTCCGTTGAACCTAGGTGACGGCAGTGACCATCTTAGGCTACGCAAATACAGAATCCTTTATGTGCCCAGGCAAAGCCAGCGCTACCATTAGCGCTTTGTGTGCCTTGACCTCCTCTTTTACGAGTTTATCAAGTTCCTCTTCCGTAAGTTTTTCATCTTTCATCTAGATCAACTATCCATGTCAAAAATATTTTTGAGAAGGCCTCTCTCGAAAGTCTACCGTCCCTGATTTTTTGACTTGTAGATTGCACGTCTGCTATAGAGATTTCAGTAATCTTCTTAGCATGCCAACGAAGGAACATGTCTGTAGCTATAAATGCTGTTCTTCGATTTGCACCCCTGAATGGATGTTCGTAGATAATCCTGTAATAATATGTGGTTGCGGCTGCGATTGGCGGCATCTCGTACGCTTCCTTGGCTATTGACCTTATAGTTTCTTTCTTGAAGTTTGTCTGCTTCTTGCCTTCGTATTCATTGAGGCGTTTGTTTATCCCAACCAGAACGTCATATGTGAGATATCTCATTGCAAGCGCCTCGTACAACACATATAACGCCGTCAAAATATATAAAGATGCCGATATACAAGAGAGCGCTTAATCTGAGTTGCTGTGTATGGCCAAAATTTAATCAGAGGTTATGCAAATTTAAGCTGAGGGTCGCGGGTTCAAATCCCACCGAGCCCATACTGATAAATATTTTAGTAATCATACTTGATAGGGGATTCTGTGGAAGTGAAAGCAGAAGACGTTAACAACAAAGTAGTGAAAATTCTTGGGAAGAGCTTTGGGAAGGCGAAGGCAAAGAGGATAGCCGAAGTGCTAATGTGGTCTGAGATGTGCGGGATAAAGACGCAGGGGCTGGTTAAGCTCACTGGCGCTGTTCCATTGCAAAATGTCAAGCCAACTGGGAAAATAACGATAACAAAGAAGGGCAGGAACTCATCAGTGATAAATGGGTATAATAACTCGGGGGCGCTGGTTGCACAGGTTGGAGTTGACCTTGCGATAAAGAGGGCGAAGAAAGCTGGGATATATGCTGTCGGGATCAATGGATACAATACGAGCACAGGAACGCTGAGCTTCTATGCAAACAGGATTGCCGATGCAGGCTTCATAGGTGTGGTGATGGCGCGCTCTATTGCAAGCGTTGCCCCATTTGAAAGCATTGATCCTCTTTTTGGAACAAACCCGATGTGTTACGCATTTCCTACAAAGGATAAGCCATTGATTTTTGATATGGCAACGTCTGCGCTCACCTGGTATGGATTGGTCCGCGCAAAGATGCTAAATGAAAAGATACCTAGAGGGGTTGCAATCGACAAGAATGGGAATATCACTGAGGAGCCCGTTGAAGCCCTTGAGGGAGCACTGCTTCCTTTTGACAAAGGCTACAAGGGATCTGGCCTTGGCATGGTGGTTGAGATTTTTGCTGGTATACTTGCAGGAGGCAGGTTTTCGGATACAGAACCGGAAAACAGCGCAAGCCTATTCATACTTGCGATAGACCCTAGTGTGTTGGTAGATGCATCTGAGTTCAGGAGCAAGTGTTCTGAGATGATAAAAAGGATAAAGTCTGCGAGGACCAAGAGCGGAAACAACGCAATAAGGCTGCCTGGAGAGAGGGCTCACGAAGCCTATGAAAGATGTATTAAAACAGGAGTGGTGGACATTGATGAAGCAACGCTCAGGGCCATAGGTTTCATAAAGTAAAGCCTAATCCAAGGCAAGTGTTTTTAACCCTTAGGAAGAAATCTAATAGGGTAATGCAATGTTCTTTGTCTTAGACATAGCCACTGACATAGGGCTCGGGGTCCTTGCCATATTGATAATAATAGTGCTCGGAGTCATTGTGATGTACAACGGCTTTATAGCAAAGAGGAACCGTGTGCAGGATGCCTGGGCGCAGATAGACGTCCAGCTAAAAAGAAGGTATGACCTGATACCAAACCTTGTGAATACTGTGCAGGGCTACATGAAGTATGAGAAAAGCGTGCTAACCCAGGTGACAAACCTAAGGAGCTCGATAGTTTCAGGATCTGTGCAGGACAGGGCGCAGGCGAACAACCAGATAAGCCAGGCTCTTAAGACGATATTTGCAGTAGCGGAAAACTACCCGCAGTTAAAGGCTTCTGACACTTACAAGAACCTGCAGGACCAGCTCGCCAACACAGAGGACAGGATATCATTTGTAAGGACATCATACAATGACTATGTTCTCGATTACAACAACGCAATCCAGGAGTTCCCTGGGAATGTGTTCGCCAGCACGTTTGGCTTCAAGAGGCAGGACTTCTTCCAGACAGCTGAAGAGGAGAAGCAGCCGGTGAGGGTTGACCTGACAAGCGACTCTGCGCAGGGCAACGCGCCGGACCAGGCACAGCCTCCGCAGCAGCCACAGGGCAAGAAGCAGAAGAAGCAACAGTGAACGCATGGCAAGCTACTTTGACGAGGTATCGAAGAATAATATAAGGTCGCTGCTCCTTTTCCTTGTCTTCGGGGCGTTCTTTGCGGCAATAATATACCTCTTTGTGGTTTTCCTTGGCGGAGGGCTGTTCGCGTTCATAATAGGCATCATAGTCGTGCTTGCCTATGCGGCATTCGTCTACTTCACGGGGGACAAGGTTGTGCTTGCTGCCTCAAGGGCAAAGGAAGCTGATAGGACGCAGTACAAGGCCCTGTATGATGTTGTAGAAGAGCTTGCCGTTGCCAACCAGATACCGCAGCCAAAGGTCTACATAATGAATGATCCAAACCCAAACGCATTTGCAACAGGGAAGAACAGGAAGGCATCGTCAATAGCGGTAACAACTGGATTGCTTGACATAATGGACAAGAATGAGCTGCAGGGAGTGATAGCACATGAGACGTCGCACATATTCGAGAATGATGTCCAGGTAATGATGGTCGCGATCGTGTTTGCAGGGGCGATAGGGCTCATGGCAGCGTTCATAAGGAGCATCTTCCTCTTCGGAGGCTTTGGCGGAAACAACAGGAATGGAGGTATACTTTTGCTGATAGGGCTTGTGATTGGGATACTTGCCCCGATATTCGCGCTGCTGATAAGGCTAGCAATATCAAGAAGGAGGGAGTACATGGCTGACGCAAACGGAGCGAGGATAATAAGGAACCCTCAGGCCCTTGCAAGCGCGCTTGAAAAGATAAAGTCGTATACCTCAGACCCCAGGGCGCAGGGAGTAAAGCACGCCAATGAGATCACTGCAAACCTGTATTTCTCAAACCCTTTGAAGAAGAGCAGCATACTTAACATATTCTCAACTCATCCGCCAATAGATGAGAGGATAAAAAGGCTAAGGGCCATGTATTGATTATTGCACGACAAGGGTTGCCCTGGCCCCGCTCAATGAGTCGTTGTTGAGATTTGATGTGAGCGTGAAGTTACCAGGCTTTGAGAATGTGATCTCAAACTGGGCGAAGCCTCCCATCCCGTTTATCGGCTTTGTGCCATAGCCCTGGCCAAGTGACCAGATCCCAAAGTCGTGCTCTTCGGAGCCGTTGTTCGTTATGTTGAATATTATAGACTCATTTGTGTAGGCGTAGAATACTGATGGGGTAATCGCGCTGTCTGTCTCAGTCACATTGAACGTCACAAAAGCAGGGTGTGTGCTGTTGCTCTGGTTTGTTGTGCTTGTTGAGTTGCCATGTGGCGCTGTTGTCTGCGTAGAGTTCTGGGCCGTTGTCCCTGTTGTTACTGTGCCTGATGGTTGTGGATATGATCCCTGCATTGCAAAATAGGCGATTCCTATTATCGCAGCTATTACTATTATGACTGCAATCCCTGCAACTAGTGTATTGACCATTGTATCACTGTGCCTCTGTTTGCTGTGCTTGCGGCTTCTGGGGCTTGCCGCCGCGCTTCACCTGCTTGTCTGTGTTTGCGTTTATGAACTGAGTTACAAGGTCCTCTTCTTGCTGCGTGTCCATCCAGGCCTTTATGTATGTGGCTATGTTCCTGAATGGTTTTGAGAACCTGTCTGTCAGCATATAGGAGCTGCTCTCATGTTTCAGCATTCCAACTTGAACGGCGAAGTCGAGGTAGCGCTTTGCCGTTGCAATTGGTATTGATGCTGGCACATCCCTTAATCTTAGCGAGCCCTTCTTCTTCACTTCCAGCATTAGCACAGAGAACCTGTATGCCTCTGTTTCATTGTCATAGAATATCCTAGCCACATCCTTTATGTTGACGCTCTTAAGCTTCTCTTTTAATGGAGCATCCTCATATTCCCAGTACTTTATTCCCATTAAACCACTGATCGCAGTGATATATGATAAGAAGAATATTTAATTCTATTCCATAATTTCGGAATACTGCGCATTTGGGTCATTTGTTCTTTATGAATGTGAGTACGTCTCCGCCCTTCAGGGTGTGCGAAGTCCCTACTCGTTCGTTTGCAAAGTGTGCGCTTGGCCCGCTAATGAAGGCGCACTTCAGCTCATCGACTATCTGTGTATGGAATTTCTTTGCTGCGTCTCCCACGGTTGCGCCCCTGCCCAGAACCATCGGAGTAAGCTGGTCTCCGCCCATCCTTGGCTTGAGGTAAACCGTTATTATCCCAAGCTCTTCGTATATCCTCTCCTTTAATTTATCAGTATTTGTGCGGTTTGTTGCGCTGATTGGGAGCACGTCTATGCTGTATTTCTTTGAAAGCTCTGCTGCGACCTTATCGTGGTCTGGATTTGTGTCCATCTTGTTCAGCGCAACTATGGCTCTCAGGTACACCGCCCTTCCTGATATTATTGATATCAGCTCGTCGTCGCTTGCCCCGCCCCAGATTGAGACTATTGCGTTATGGATTCCCAACCCGGTCAGTATCTCCTTTATGTCCTCCTCTGGTAGCCCTGACTTATTCACCTCAAGCCTTATGCCTCCTGTGATCTGCTCGCTTATCTGTATGTATGGCTTTTTCTTGTTGATGTTTATTTCAAGGGCATTGAGCTCCTTCATCAGCTTCTCAAATTGGTGTATCTGGTTTATGTCTATGACAAAAACTATCAGGTCTGCAGACTTTGCAGCTGCTATCACCATCCTGCCTCCGCCCTTACCAAGGTGCGCGTCCTCGATGAGCCCAGGCATGTCAAAAACCTGTATGTGCGCATCCTTGTAGACCATTGTCCCCGGTATTATCTGCGTCGTTGTGAAAGCGTACTGTGCAGTCTTTGACCTTGTGTTTGCTATTACGTTGATAAGGGACGATTTACCCGCACTAGGAAACCCTACCAATGCAACCGTTGCGTCGCCGGTTTTCTTGACAAAGAAGCCATCCCCCTTTATTTTCTTGCTGGCTACGACAAGGTCGCGCTTTGCCTGGGCTATCTTCATTCGTATAAGGCCAACATGGTAATTGGTCTTCTTGTTGTCCTTTGTATTGGAATACTCCTCCTTTAGCTCCTCGATTCTCCTCTCCAGGGTCTCCTTGTCCTGTACCATGGTATCACATGAGCTTCCCGAATCTTTTCTTGAAGTTCCTGTCATTCTTCAATGAGTTGAACATCTTCTTCATCTTGTTGAAGTCAGAGATTAATCTATGTACATCTGTTTCTGATGTGCCGCTTCCCTTTGCAATCCTCGCTATCCTTTTCTGGTCGTGAAGAAGGTTACCGTCCTGCCTTTCCTCCTTTGTCATGGACCCTATTATTACCTTGTACTTCTTGAGCTTGTCCTCGCTCTGCTCGACCATCTCTTTTGGAACGTCTGCTGCACCCAACTGGCCTAGCATGTTTTTGAGCGGGCCCATGCCTCCCATGGCCTTTAGCTGTGTGTAGAATGTATCGAAGTTCAGCTCGGTTGCTTCCATTTCCTCGGGCTTTATGTTCGCGTTCTTTATTGCATCCTGAACATTTGATATCAGTGATGCTATGTCTGGCATGCCAAGAAGCCCGCCTATGAACTTCTCTGAGTTATACGCCTCTATGTTGCTGAGCTTTTCCCCTGTTCCTATGAACATCACATGGACGTTTGCCGCGTTTGTTGCGCTTAGCGCCCCGCCTCCCCTCCCCGAGCCGTCCATCCTTGTCACTATAACTCCTGATATCTTCACAGCATTGTCGAATTCCCTTGCCTGCTTTGAAGCCGCCTGCCCTATGTCTGCTGTGATTACGAGTATCTTCTCGTCTGCCCTGAACTCCCCCTCAACATTCTTTAGCTCTGTGATAAGCTGGTTGTCAAGTGCGCTTCGCCCGCTTGTGTCGCATATCACAACCTGCTTGTCCCTGAACTTGTCGAGGCCGCGCTTTGCTATCTTTGATGCGTCCTTCTCCCCCTTCTCGCCGTAGAACGCGACGTTGGCCTGCTTTGCCAGCGTCTCTAGTTGCTCATATGCGGCAGGCCTTGAAACGTCGCAGCATATGACTGCTGCGCTCATGCCCCTGTCTTGGTAGAACTTCGCGAGCTTTGCCGCTGTTGTCGTCTTCCCCGAGCCATAAAGGCCCATTAGCAGTATCCTCTGCCTTTTTATCTGAGGGGTATAAGTGCTGCCCATCAAGGAAACAAGCTCATCGTAGACTATGTTGGTTATGTAGTCTGTTGGGGCAAGCCCCTGGGGCGGCTTGCTCTTCAGCGCCTTCTCCTCTATGTCCCTTGTGAACTTGAGAACCAGCTGTACCTCTACGTCTGCGCTGATAAGAGTCTTCTGGAGCTCCTTGTTGAACTCCTTTATCGTCTTTGCGTCGATTATGGTGGATCTGGTGAGCCTTGCCAGGGCCTTCCTTAGACCTTCTCCTAAGTCCATGACTATCTTCTATACAAATAGCATAAAATATGGGTTTTACACATATTTATTATTAATGTTGAGCTAATCCCTAATAGTTGGTGTTCTGTTGAAACTAGTGATAGCGCAGCCGTATCTTACACTTATGGGCGGGCTTGAAAAGGTGCTGCTCAAAGTGGCGCAGCATTACGATGCTGCCATCTACACCTGCGAATACAAAAAGGGCAGCACATACCCTGAGTTCAAGGATCTTGACATAAGGGTGATGGGCAGGGGCTCTGCCTTCAAGCTGCTTCCTTATGGAAGGGTGTCGCAGGGGCTTGAGTACGGGCTAACTTTCTGGAACCTGAAGATAAAAGATGACTATGATGTGCTGAACCCTCACCAGGCGCCTGGCCACTGGGCCAGCAACAACAATGACAGGGTTCTCTGGTACTGCCACACCCCGCTCAGGGACTTCTGGGATTTGTATGAGTTCAGGATGAAGCTTAAGAAGCCGCACCAGAGACCTGTCCATTATGTGGGCGTAAAGGTTGGCAGGGCAATGGACAGGATTGCTGTGGGGAAGATAGGCACGATAATAGCCAACAGCGAGAACACAAGGTCCAGATTGATAAAATACTTTGGAAGAAGGGACGCAAAGGTGCTTGGCGGTGGCATAGACTACAAGCTCTACAGCAACAACGGTGATGGGAAATATTTCTATTATCCGTCAAGGATATCGCCAAACAAGAGGCAGCTCTACGCAATAGACGCGTTTGGGATGTTCAAGAAAAGGAAGAAGGGTTACAAGCTTGTGATAGTTGGTCCGCTCTCAACAGACAGGCTCTTCCTTGACTATTATGACAAGGTGGTCAAGCGCGCAAAAGAGGTTGGTGATGTGATAGTTACGCCAAACGTGACTGAAGACAAGCTTAGGTCGCAGTACTCGATGGCCACTGCTGTACTGTACCCCCCGATAAACGAGGATTACGGGCTTGTGCCTCTTGAGGCTATGGCTGCCGGGAAGGTGCCGATAGTTGCAAATGAGGGAGGACCCACTGTCACTGTCCTTGACAAGATAACGGGATTTCACATAGGCAGCGAGAGGGAGATGGCTGAGAGGATGCTTTACGTGGCTGATCATCCCTCAGTAGCAAAAGCCATGGGAAGGAGGGGCGCGGCCCGTGTCAGGAAGCACTACAGCTGGGAGAGATTCTTTGATGTCTTTGACAGGGAGCTGCAAAAGGTAAAGAAAGCTCATTGAACGGTGCTTATGTTTACAGTTGCCCATCTCTGGCTTACCGCTGTGCTGTAATAGGTTTGGTTTACATGGACAACAAACAGTATGCTGTTTGTCTGGTATATGTAGCTGGTTCCAGGCCTTAGTATTTGGTTTCCAACAAAAGCTTTTGCATAATAAAGACTCAGAGTTGCATTGTCTTCAGTGACATTTTTTATTAGCCACGGCGTCACATTTGCAAGGGTTACGGAGAATCCTGAGCATGACAGGCTGTTGCCCACATGCAAAATGGTTAGAGGGGTGGCGCAATAGCTATTGCTAACTATCGTTGTGGTTGGCACAGTGGTTGTCGCAACGGTGGTAGTAGACTTTACAGTGTATATTGATGAGGTTGAGCCGTAGCCGCAGTTTCCGCCAACACATATCGGCGTGTATGTCACATAGTGGTTTGCATATGATATGCTCTCATATGCGTAAAGGCCAAGCGCTACTGCCTCTATTATTACCACAGAAAGCGTGAACAGCGCTATTTTGTTGTAGTCTGTCATTTTGCCGGCTCCTTCTTGCCCTTTGATGCACCTATTGGTGTTACTTCAATCACATACTTGGATATTACCTTTGATGCGTAGTCAAGCACTCTTTTTATGTTTGCCTCGGTGTTTGTCCCTGTGCAGATCATCTTGCCGTTCTTGAAAAGTATTATGACTGCTTTTGGCTCTGCAATCTTGAATATTGCACCTGGGAACTGCTCTGGTTCATAGTCAACCGCCTTGACCTCCTTTGATAATGAGTACAGGTCTATTACCGCATGGAGATCTGCACTTACAACTATGTTCTGTATCTTTATTGCCGGTATAGGTATGCTGTCTCCTCGTGTGCTCTTGCTCGGGTGCTTTGGCTTTGCCGTTTAACCACCATTGACAATATAGATTTAAATAGAAAGGTTTAAATATTAAAGATAGGGGTTGCGGCGTATCGCCGGCCCTCGCGCTGGTTTTATGGGGAAGAAAGTCGTGATAGTTGGCGCTGGCATTATAGGGCTCAGCCTTGCGGATGAGCTTGCTTCTTCAGGAATTGAGACAACTGTCTACGAGTCAAAGCCTTCGGTGTCGCACAACGCGGCAAAAGCTTCTGGGATTTTCTCTAAGGATGGGCTGAGCAAAATAGGCATAGAGTATGCTGATGCGCTGGTCAACACACTTGACGGCGCGGTCATACATGGCGGCGGCGAATCCTTCAGGGTGCAGACAGGCAGCACAAAGGCGCTTGTGCTTGACAGGGGAATACTTGCAGAACTCTGCGCGAAGAACGCGCTGGAGAGCGGCGCAGCGATAATTTTGAACAGCAGGCTTGGAAGGGAGGACCTTGTGCAGATGTCGCATGACAAAGATACTATAATAGCCGGGGCTGACGGCGCGGTGTCAAGCGTGGCTAGCGCCTTTGATTTCCCGAAGATAAACGAGTATGTTCTGACATACAAGGCAGAGTACACCGGAGCCAGCATAAACGACATGCACAAGGTGGAGCTCTTCTTCTCAAACAGCATGGCAAGCAGGTTCTTTGGCTGGACAGTTCCATACACTGCCACAAAGCTTGAGGTCGGCATAGGGATAAGCACGCTCTCCAAAAAGACCAGCACTGCGGCATTTGCAAGGTTCCTCAACAATGCAACGATAAGCGAGATGGTGGAAGGTGCAAGGAAAACTGCAGGGTACGCGAGCATAATACCGCTTGAGTACAGGAAGGCAACGGTTCTTGGCAACGTGCTCCTTGTTGGCGATTCTGCCGGACAGGTGAAGGCAACCACTGGCGGGGGCGTCATATTCGGGGTTTCATGCGCAAAGATCGCTGCAAGGGCAATAATCGCAACCATGAAGACTGGGGCTCCGCTTGCAAACTACGAGAGCATGTGGAGGAGGAGCTATGGCCTTGACCTAAGGCTCCACAGGGCGCTGCACGGATACTACTCTGGATTGGGCGAGAAAGGCATTGCATTTGCGATAAGGCTTTCTAGGCTGATGGGCTTCGAGAAGTTCCTGAGCGTATACGGCGACATGGACAGCCCAAAGCTGATGCTGAAGAGGTTCTTCCTTAGAAGGATGAGCAACTGATTACGTTACCTGATTAGCAGAAGGGATCCGCTTGCGAGGGCAGAGGCGCTCATGAGAGACTGCGGGAACAGGCCCATCACAATAACAAACCCAAGGCATATTGCAATCGTTGTATTTATTGACCAGGTGGCATCCATGCGCTCCTTGTCGCGTTTTGAATACATGGACATTATCACCTTGGCGTAGTAGTAGACTGATATGAAGCTGTTTATCACAGCCAGGGCTGTAAGCAGTATGAACCCCACCTGTATTATGCTGGTGAACAGCAGGAACTTGCCGACAAAGCCGACCAACGGGGGCACGCCAATCATTGAGAGCATGAATATTGTCAGCGCAAAGGCCGCAAAGCTATTCCTGTAGTTTAGCCCGTTGTAGTCCTGTATAGTCTTTATGTTCTTGGATTCAAGCCAGAGCACTATCGCAAATGTGCCTATTATCATAAATGTGTGCGCTGCGATCTGGAATATTGATGCTTCTATGCCATATTGGGTTGCTGTCGCTATTCCAAGCGCTATGAAACCTGCCTGGGCTATTGATGAATAGGCAAACAGCCTCTTGATGTTCACCTGGACCATGGCCACAAGGTTCCCGAAGAACATGGTAAGCACGGCTATCACCTGGAATGCCGAAGAGAAGTACCCTGAAAGGGAATACATGACAACTATCAGTATCTCAAACAGGGCAACGAAGGCCACCTTCTTGTTTATCCCGGCCATCATTGCGGTTACGTAGCCAGGTGCCCCAGTGTACACATCTGGAACCCAGAGGTTGAACGGGAAAAGGGATGCATCAAATGAGAGCGCTGCTATGAAGAGAAGGAGGGCGAGCACTATCAGGTAGCCGCTTGAAACCGATGCGTTTGAAGAGAGCGGCGTGAGCGCGAACTGCGGCCCGTATGGCAGTGTAAGGGACACCGCAAATGCAAAGGCCGCAACGGCAACAGCGCCCAGAACGAACAGTTTCATCGCCGCCTCGATAAACTTCTTCCCGCTCAGCATTATCATCAGGGCGGTCGGCACAGTAATTAGCTCAAGCCCGAGGAGTATTGTTATAAGCGAATTTGCCATTGCTATCGCAAATATCCCGAGGGCGGAGAAGCCCAGTAGCATTGAGAAAGACAGGTAGTCTGTTGAATATTCTGAGGCAAGCATGTTGACAAGTAGCAGAGCCATGGAGAACAGCGCTGTGAAAAACATTGAGAACGGATACACTATGAAAAGGTTGAGCACTATGAAGCTCTGGTTATATGCGGAGAGCGTGAGCGAGCTCACCAGTATGACAAGCAGAATTGCGCTGCTTATTATCAGGTGCAGTCTCTTGTTCTTGTGCAGCAGGGAGAGAACCCCAGCTGCGAGGAGCGCAGCTACCGCCGCCACCATGACGTAGCCCATGGTCAGGAAGTAAATCTGGGAATAGAGCACCATACAAACAACAATTCATAGGATTATACACTGAAGAAATTTAATAATATGAACGGGAGGACCCCGAAGAAAAATATGAAGAACATCAGCATCGAATAGCCAAGCTTCTGCTCCCTTGCAATATACTCGACATTCTGCGTCACATCCTTTGTTGAGAGCACAGACTTGTTTATCACATAATACAGGTAAGCCCCCGCCAGCAGCAGCGAGAACAGCGGTATGGTTGCGTATACGGAAAACGCCTTCAAGACTCCTGTAAATATAAGGACATCGCCGATGAACGCTGCTGTTAGCGGAACGCCTGTTGTCGCAAATATGCCTATCAGCATGGTGTAGCCGGTTGAGACAGAGCTCTTTATTATCCCGCGGAGTGCCCTGAAGTCCCTGTCTGAGAACATGTAGCCTATAGAGCCAGCCGCAAGGAAGAGCATTGCGATCCCGAACCCATGGGCCAGCATTGCGTATGTTGCTCCAGTAGTGCCGTAGACATTCTGCGAGGCGATTCCAAGCAGTATTATGCTCATCTCGACTATTGTTGTATAGGCAATGATCCTCTTTATGTCGTGCTGGGTCATGAGCGCGAATGCTGCATAAAAAGCGGAGAATCCTGCAAGCAGGCCGAGGAACCCAGAAAAGGTGTACCCTGATGGAACAAGAAGGAACGTGAGTATCATGCCATAGCCGCCAAACTTCGTCAATATTCCTGAAAGCAGCATTGACCCCTGGGTCGATGCCTCGGTGTGCGCATCGGGGAGCCATAGGTGCGCTGGGAACACTGGCATGTTGATCAGGAACGCCCCTGCCAATAGGAAGAACACTAACCACTGCGTTGATGTTGGAATCAGCGGCGAATTTTGTATTATGGTGTTTATGTCAAAGGAGTGCACTGGCGTATAGAAGTAGAGCAGCATTATCGCAAACAGGAGCAGCATGCTGGCGAGTATCTCATACACGATGAACTTCATAGCAGCGTGGCGCCTGTTTGCCGAACCCAGCAGATACAGCATGAAGAACAGCGCAACCACGCCGACGTCCCAGAACAGGAAGAACATTATCAGGTTTGCAGACGCGAAAAGGCCAACAGCTGAAAGCTCGAAAAGCAGGATCAATACGCTTGATGTCTTCTCGCGCTCGTGTTCGGTATTGCCTGAAAGCGCTGTGATGAATGAGACTATTGTAGCCATCAGGAGCAGCGAGAATGATATTATGTTTAGTTGGAAGTTGAAATCCACCGCAAACTGCACCATGTAGTATATGTAGTCTTCGTGCACATTCACGCTTCCTGTGATTAACGAGTAGACAAGTATCCCGAACGCGATTATCATTGTGAGCCCTGTGAACAGGGCTGCCATCCTCCTGCTCCTCCCTTCATCGACGACAGCGGCGGCTATCGTGCCTATGATCAGGGTCAGGAGCATCATACCTATGAATGGGAGCATGCGATCACAATATAAAGCTGAATATCAGCAGTATCAGGCCCAGCACAAATCCCAGTACGTATATGTTTGTCTGGCCGTTTACAATGCCCTTTATTATCCCTCCTGAGCTGGTCGCGCCCTGGGATAGCGCGTATGTGCTCCTGTCAAATGCATAGTCAGTGTAGCCAACCGTGTTTGCCACTCTTGCGGTGAGTTCAGTGATTACTGTGTATGCCCTGTTTACCAGCTGGCTGTTATAGACTATGTTGAACAACGCTTTGCTGGTTGACTCAAGGTGCAGCCTGTGGCCCTGTTTGTACACCCTGTAGGCTATTATTATGCCGAATATGGAGAGCACCATTGACACGGCTGCGTCTGTGACTGTTATTTGAGTATAGTTGACCACACCTGCACCGAGCTCTATGTAGCGCAGCACGTATGGGAACGCCGCCGATGCTACTATGGTGAGCACGCCAAGTATGTACATTGGTGCAATCATGCTCCTTGGTATGCTCCTGTAGTTGATCTCTACAGGAGCAGACTTGTCGAATGACTTCCTCATTGTCACAAACATCCATCTGAAGATGTATATGCTGGTGCCAAGCTCCATGAGCAGTATGAGCGCGTATACCACAACATTCTGCGATGCAACCTCAACTGAAACCTTGCCGAAGAAGCCGCTGAGCGGGAATATCGCGGCTATGGACAGGACACCGACAAGCATCGTAGACGCTATCGATCCGTTTATTGCTGAACCGTATATCTTGTATATGTCCTCGCGCTCGTCGTTTGCCTTCATTATTGCCCCAGCGTTCATGAAGAGCAGCGCCTTGTAGAAAGTCTGGACAAAGAAGAGCATCAGGGCTGCATATGGCGCGTTGAGCCCTAGCGCTATGAACATGAGGCCTATGTCTTCTATTGTTGAATAGGCAAGTATCTTCTTTATGTGCCTCTCAGTGAGCGCGTTGGAAACACCTATAAGTGCGCTTACGATACCGATAATAAGCATTATGTTGAGTAGCCCGGCACTGTTGTATATAGGAAGCATTACGGCTATGAGGAAAACTCCTGCCTTCACCATTGTTGATGAGTGGAGAAATGCTGAAACTGGAGTTGGCCCCTCCATTGCATCTGCGAGCCACTCGTGGAATGGGAACTGCGCAGACTTTGTGAACGCGCCTATAAGTATGAGTATCAGCGCCACATCAAGATAGCTTGTTATTGGCAGCGTGAATATGGTTGCGAAATTGAATGTGCCTGATGAAGCGCCTATCATTAGTATGCCTATCAGCATGGCTATGTCCCCTATTAGTATTGTTGTTATCGCCTTCCTTGCAGCATCGGGGGCCTTTTCCTTCCTGTACCAGAAGCCTATCAGCATATAGCTGGTTATCCCAAGCATCTCCCATGCAATAAACGTTGTTATAAGGTTTGATGATATCGCAAACAGCATCATTGATGCGGCAAATACGCACATCTCGAAGTAGAACCTTGGCTGCTCGCTGGGTACGTCCATGAACCCTATGGAATAAAGGAACACCAGCGGGGTTATCACAGAGACAAGCATCAGCAGCAGCATGTTTATCGGCTGGGTCGCGGTTCCTATGCTGAAGGCAAGGCCGCCGACATTGAACCACTGGAAGCTCTGTGCACCCGAGGGGTACACAAAAATGTATATTGCTATGGCAAGGGACACCAGGCTTGCGAGGAGCGCAAGGTATTTTACAGTGTTTGGGCTGCCTCGCAGCAGTATCGCGGCGAATGCCGCCATTATGAGAGGAACTATTACCAATATTGCCAGCATGCTATTCCCTGAGCTTTGAGAGCCTTGACACATCCAGGCTTGTCTCATATCTGCCAAGATACCTGTAGAACGCTATGAGCGCTATTGCCTCTGTTGCTGCTACTGACCATATCGCAAACAGCAGCGTCATCAGGTCGCCTTCCGCGGTTGCGTAGAAGAACACGGTTGCAAGGAGCGTTGCGGCCACAAGCGCTATCTCAACAGAAAGTATCATCAGCAAGAAGTTGCGGGTTGCGACCACCCCAACTATGCCTATGGAGAAGAGCGCAAAGCTTATTCCTATGAAGTACTCTATTGGTACGTCTATCATTTTTCCACGTTTATTTTTCTAAGCAGTAATATGGAGCCGAGCGCGACCCCGAACATGAGCGCAAGCATTAAGTAGAAGAGCGCAGTTGAAGAGCCGAATGATGCCGCCGCATCAGCCTGGCCGAATACGTTTGGCTGGTAATTTTCAGAGACCGAAACCGTCCTGAGCGGCAGGAATATTATTATGAATGTCAGCATCCAAACAACGACCAGGGCTGCGATGTTTGTGCGCTTGGGCTCATGGTAAGACGTTGAGGCAACGCCAACGAACAGGAATGTTGTTATCCCGCCTATCATTATGAAGAGTTGGATCACTGCCAGAAGGGGCTGGCCTAATAACAGGAAGAGCAGCGAGTTTACAAGAAAGACTGTTGCCAGCGCAACTGCAGAATGCAGTATGTCCCTGAACGTGAACATCAGCACGGCTGCTATCAGGCCTACAACCGACACTATCACGAAGACTATTGGGTAAATCAACGTATCACAAGATTACTCTAGATCTTCAGGGCGCTTTATGAAGTCCCTTCTGTCGAACTTCTCAAGTTCAGTGTCCTTTGTGAGCACCAGGCAGTCTGTGGGGCACACCTCTTCGCAAAGAGCGCAGAAAAGGCACCTCTCCAGGTTTATTTCCGGGAATAGCTTGGGCCCTGCTGGCTTGAATGCAGTGTCAGCCTCGCCCTCAACCATCACTATGGTCTGGTTTGGGCATATCTTTGCGCAAGCCTGGCAGTTTATGCATGTTGTTATGTCAAGCTTGTGTATCCCTCTATAATTGTCTGTGAGGGCCTCCCTGCTCTCCGGAAACTCCATGGTGAATGGCTTCTTTGCAGCCTCTTTTGCAACCTCTATGATTGGCTTGATTATCATGCGATGCAACTCATATGAATATTACAAATGTTATTAATAAATTAACAACTGACAGTGGCATCAGGTATGCCCATCCCAGCCTTAGCAGCCTGTCTATCTTCATTCTCACGGTTGTTGCCCTTATCGCTATTATCAGCAGAGATAGGGCTACCACCTTTATCATAAGCCAGCCTATTGGTGGTATGAATGATGGGCCTAGCCAGCCGCCCAGGAACAGTATGGACATGAGAAGGGTACCGACAAACATCCTTAGATAATCGAGGAAGAGAACAAGACCATAGTACGGCGCGCTAACGTCTGTGAGCCATCCTGCAATAAGCTCGCTGTCGGCTTCCCTTAGGTCAAATGGAGGCCTGTCAAGCTCGCCGAGCATTGTGATGAAGAATGCTATGAACCCCAGCGGCATCAGCGCTATGTACCATATGCCAGACTGTGCGTTCACTATTGATGTGAAGCTGTATCCATTGGCAAGGAATGCAACCGCAGCGATCACGAGTATCAACGGTATCTCATAGCTGAGCATCATCACAACAGACCTTTGTGCTGCTATTGACGCGAACTTGTTCCCGCTGGTCCACCCTGCAAGGAACACCAGCATTGGAGTGAACGAGAGCAGCATGAACACCAGTATCAGGGCAACGCTTGTCCCTATGCCGACGAAGTTCTGGGTGAGCGGAATGAACACCAGCATCAGCACAAACACCGCAAGCAGCGCAGGTATGCTTGACAGGAAGAGCGGCTTGTCTGCCGTGTCAGGCACAATGTGCTCCTTTGCAATAAGCTTTACGAGGTCTGCGAGGTTCTGCAGGAAGCCCCACGGTCCCACGTAGGTTGGGCCATGCCTCGACTGCATCCTTGCCATAAGCTTCCTCTCCACCCAGCCGAACACGTACGCGAAAACTGAGAATATCACTGAGATTATTATTGTGTAGACGAGAAGCGCGATTAGCAGCGACAGGTATGTGAGAAGGTCGCCGGGGCCGAGCGCCTTTGAGAGGTAGCTGTAGAAGTAGTTGAAATACGAAGCAATAAATCCTGAAGTTATCCCCAAGTTCTCACTTCTATAGGTTGGTAGCTAAGCTTTTAATAGATTATTTGAAATGATTCGTTGTGGAGCTTTCTGAAAACGCTAGGCGCATCCTCAGTGATGGGAGCATAAAGCTGAGGTTGAGGAGGGCCGGAATGTTCCAGTTCCAGACATTCGTTGTTAAAAGGATAAAACTTGGGAACGGCCACTTTGTTGAGCTCTTTCTTGACAGGGTCATAGACATGAGCGAGCTTACAAGACTTGCAAATGAGATTGGGCTTCCTATAGAGTCGCAGAACGGAAGGGCGTTTCCTGCTGGGAGGAGCGCAAAGGACTTCGAGGGCCTCTGATCACTGGTTTATCAGCACGCTCCCGTTTATGATGCTCTGCACGTTGTTTACCGTGTAGTTCAGCGCAAGGTCATAGATCAGAACCGGCTCGAAGATTCCTCCTGGAACGCTGCCCTGGCACACTGTCGTCAGGTTGAGCGTCTGGCCCTGCCCCATGGTCTGGTTTACGGTCTGGTTGACCTCGAACTCCGGGTTGAAGCATGCTATGCTGTTTATGTGGATATTGTTAGAATACTCATTGGTCAATTGCATAGACATAGCTGCTGTCTCATAGTTGAACGTGAGAACATTGCACCCCACGTGCACTGACGAGTTGCCAAATGAGCACGCGCCGAAGTTGAGCGGCTTCCACTGGCCGTTAGGCCCTGTAACATTCAGGTAGTTTATCAGGTATGCAGCGGATTCGTGCGCGGTTTCTGCTGAAACAAGCGTACCGTTTATCAGGGATAGCACCCTGAAGGTGTAGTTGGTGTTGAATTCAGTAGTATTGACAAGTATGATGTCGCTGAGACTCTGGTTCAGCGGGTATACCGCACGTGAGCATACGCTTACGTTCTCATAATCCAGTATGTAGCCGTAGCAAGTGAGGTTCGCTCCGGTGAAGCCAACAGGAGCCGGGTTCCTTGTTGCATATGCGGCAAACGTGGCGTTCGCGCTCTCGAACATGTTCATGAACGCAATTGAGTTTCCGTAGTCGAACAGCGACCTGCCTACTGGAGTGGTATTCGTGTATGCGAACTTGCCCTCAAGCTCTGTGAAGTCATTCGATGCCGAAACCTCGTTTGAAACCTTTGTGCTTTCGGTTGACGCGTATTGCGTGGATGCCACGCCAACACAGGTCTGCGTTGAATTTGACGAATTTGAGTATTCGGAGAGCTTTGTCCACCCCCTGTAGTAGAGGGCGCAGAAGCTTGTCGTGGAGTTCAGCCTTGCGTATAGTATGTTTGTGCCGTTGACGGTGGTTATGCTGGGCGCTATCCCGAATGTGCGCACTATGTAGCTTATGTCGCTAAGGTTGGCTAGGCCCTGTGCCCATGAAACATATGACGAGCTTGAGTTAGAGTACGTGGTGTACGCGCCTGCTACATTGTCAATGAAATCAGATGCAAGGAGGTCCCTGTAGAGGGCAAGGAGCAACGGGTTGTTGTTGTTTGATATCTGCATGAAGGCACTCTGGTTTGCGAAGTTTTCTGAGATGAACAGTGATGCAAGAAGGCCTTTTGGCACCAGTATGAAATGCTGAGAATAGGTTATCCCGTTGTTCGGCACCGATGTATACACATCGGGGACCTGTGGTGCGACCACACTGATGTTGAAGCTGCTTGAGGCCAGGTCCCTGTCCTGCACATTGAGAAGGTGCCCAGGATCCGCAACTGCCTGGAACTGGTATGTGCCGTTTGACGGATAGGCGTAGCTTATGTTTATCACCGCAGTACTCCTTGGCGGTATTGTAAGCTGATAGTCCTGCAGCTCCAGGTCATTCACGTATACGCCCAAGAGCATGCCGCTAATCTGTTGTGTTCCGGTGTTGTTGACATATATCCTAAGGTTTGTTGAATTGAATGGATAGAGCACCTTCTGGATACCGGACAGGGAAACCATCTTTACCGTAACTGATACGTTCTGGCTGAGCACTGTTGAGGCATAGTATGCGGCTGCGCCCGCAACTATTATTGCGATTAATACATATGCTATGATCTCATTTCTTGTGATGTCCATGATTATACCGTTATCTGTTCTTCAGCTCCCTCATCGCAGTTACAAGCTTGGCCCTTATCGGGTCTATCTCAGAGCTGAAGTAGTGGTTGACCCAGGCCTCGCCGTCATATTTCTCCGAGCCGTCAGGCTGCGGCAGGAAGTACTTGCCCTTTGAATGCTTTATTATGTTTGCCTTGCTGAGCTGCAGAAGATGGTACCTCAGTGTCTTCTCGTTTATTGGTTCGCCCCACGCGCTTACTATGTATTCCATCATCTCTGGCACCTCTGGGTCCTTCCTCTCATGGAACTGAAAGTACATTACAGAGTCAAAAACCTGTATTGCTGATTGCCTCGTCTCGCCGGGGTTTATCACCCCGAGGGAAACCGCAAGCCATCTTATGAGCGACCTTCTTGTCTCAGCTGTTTCCTTTGTGAATGTCAGGTTCCTTATGGTAATCTCACGCTCTATGAGTTTTGCCTCGCTCAGCAGGGTCCTGCCCTGTGTCTCTTCATCCATCGTAGCACTGCAAGAAAGTGTTGTGTAGGAATACTTTAAACAAATAGGTTTATTAACTTAATAACTTTAAAACTTCTGTAATATTCTGGTTCGGTGCCCAATGGAACGCGTTGAAATAGAGGTCTCGTTTGTGCCGCCAAGGCTTAGGGCCTTCGCAAGAAACGAGGCGCAGATAAGCATAGTGCTGAAGAGCCTGGACAATGAACGGACATACTGGAGCGAGTGCGATGTGGTGCTTGCCTCTCCGCTTTCCCTATCTCACGACTCTGAGCTGAACATGGCAAGGACAAGGGTGGGAATCCTGAAGCCGATGGGAAGAGCAAACAAACAGATAAAATTCTATACAAGGCCGAACAACTACCCTGATGATTACACGCTTGGAATAGTGGCCTATCTATATGACGAGGACGGAGCCATAGCTGAAAGGATCGAGAAGAAATTTGCTGTCCAGTGCGTGGCAGAGGAAGGCGCCATCCCTGAAAAAGACGGCAATTCACTTGCGCCCGCCGACCGTTGATCCCAGCGCCTTGTGGACTTTCTTAATTATGTGAATTACCTTTACCCTGTCAGTAAGCTTTGGGTTCTCCATCAATCTGTCTTTCAGCCATTGCGTCTTCTCGCTGATTGGCAGGTTGGCTATGAACTCCATGATCGTCTCTGAGCTCGTCTCCCTTGCAACCTTGGCCCTGTGTTCTAGCAGCCTGTCGCTTGTGAGAACCTTTTTCTGCAGCTCGTCTGAGTGAGGGTCCCTGAGCACCCTCTCTATTGTAGTGAACCTCACTACCTGGTCCTGGGAGGTGATCAGCACCATCGTGGCAGGCGCGCAAGTCCTGCTGTCAGTCGCAAGGATAACCTGGAGCTGGGCAGCTTCAGGGAACATTTTTGGGTCGGCCTTTACAATGGACATTACAAGTGGCTCCATTGTCGCTGTGAAAAATGTGCCGTTGTTTATCATGGCCCTTATTCCGGATGCGGCTATTTCCCTTACCTTCTCAGAAGCGAATTGGTCCAGTATAGTTGCCACAAGCGAGCGTTCCCTCGACACTGGCGCGGGCTGCGCCCTTTTCAGCTCTGCTGGTATTGGAGACTTTGTTGCGTCGATCCCCCTGCCAACGTCAAAGCCTCTGCCTGCTGTGTTTGGCCCGGCTCTTGTTGCTGCAGTATTGCCCATTCTGAAACACTTGATTTTCTTCTGTTTTTATAGATATAAATACTATTCTGTCTTGCTATTTTTGCTAGCAGAATTTCGCTATTTTGCGCAGTATTTATACTAGAGGATGTGCAGTATTGCAGGAATAGAGTAGCTTACTATCGAAGTCGCGATAAGCAGCGAAACCATGTTTATTACCTTGATCAGCGGGTTTATTCCAGGGCCGGCCGTGTCCTTGAAAGGGTCACCGACCGTGTCCCCTATCACCGCCGCCTTGTGCGTGTCAGAGCCCTTGCCGCCGAACCTGCCCTCTTCTATGTACTTCTTGCCGTTGTCCCACGCTGCACCGCTTGTCGTGAGGAACAGCGCCAGCACTAGCCCTGACACTATTACACCTGCAAGTAGGCCGCCAAGGCCTGAAGGGCCAAGCACAACTCCGACTATTATCGGTGCGCCTATCGCAAGCACTGCTGGCGCAACAAGCGATGAGAGTGCTGACTTTGTAGTTATGTCTACTGCCTTTGCATAGTCAGGCTCGGATGTTCCCTTCATAAGCCCTTTTATGGTCTTGAACTGGCGCCTCACCTCTTCGACTATCTTTGCAGCTGCTGAGCCAACAGCTCTCATAACTATTGCTGAGAATACATATGGTATCATGGCGCCTACAAATAGCCCTGATATCACAAGCGGATTGAGTATGTCAAGTCCTGTAAGTCCTGCAGCGCTGGCAAACGCAACAAAGAGCGAGAGCGCAGCCAGCGCGGCTGCACCTATGGCGAATCCCTTTGTAACAGCCTTTGTGGTGTTGCCAACTGCATCAAGCGGGTCTGTTATCTCCCTGACCTTGCTGCTCATGCCAGACATCTCCGCTATGCCTCCTGCATTGTCTGTTATTGGCCCGTAGCTGTCTATAGACACTATTATTCCTGTCATAGACAGCATTGACATGGCTGCGAGCGCTATGCCAAATACGCCTCCTGTAGAGTAATATGAAACTATTATGGCTATGACTATCACGATTATTGGGAGCATTGTTGCGCGCATGCCATTGGCAACCCCGTATATTATGTTTGTCCCTGCGCCTGACTTCGACGCTATGGCAATCTCCCTAACAGCCGTGGTGTTCTTGTTTGTGTAGTGCCCGGTTATCTCTGCCAGGGCAACCGCTACAACTATCCCAAGCAACAGCGGTATGAAGTAGTATGGAAGATGCAGATAATACGTGACTATGGCAAAGCCCACTATTGCTATTGCTGAGGAAAGGCGAAGCGATCCGTTGAGTGATGCCCAGATCTTGTGCTTGTTGTCCGTGCCCACGATAAACGTGCCTAGTATTGATGCTATTATGGAGACTCCTCCTACGACAAGAGGCAGGACAAGCGCGTCATACTGCAATCCAGCGTAGTACGCCAGCAGCATTGTTGCCAGAACAGTAATTACATATGATTCGAATAGGTCTGCTGCCATTCCAGCGCAGTCTCCAACGTTGTCGCCCACGTTGTCTGCTATTACCGCAGGGTTTCTTGGGTCGTCTTCTGGAAGACCTATCTCGCTTTTTCCTACCAGGTCAGCGCCGACGTCTGCCCCTTTCGTGTATATGCCGCCGCCAACCCTTGCAAATAGGCTTACAAGGCTTGCCCCGAAGCCGAACCCTATCAATAGCGTTGGGTTATTGTAGGCAAGGAACATTATTGAAAAACCAAGGAGCGCGAGGCCTACAACTGCCATGCCAGTTACTGTGCCTCCCTTGAAAGCAACGTTGAGCGCGTGCTTCATGCCCTTCTCTGCTGCCTTTGCTGTCCTGAGGTTTGCCCTGACAGATATCTCCATTCCTATGTATCCTGCAAGCGCAGAGAGGAATGCCCCGAAAGTGAATGCTATTGGAGTAGCAGCAGGAACCAGCTTGTACACCGATGCTATGTAGAATATTATCGTTAGTATGAGCCAGAATACGAAAACTGTCTTGTACTGCCTGTTCAGGAACGCGTTTGCCCCCTTCTGGATCGCTGCAGCAACCTTTACCATTTTCTCGTTGCCCTTTGGGAGCCTGAGCACATAGTTCGCATTCCACGCAGCAAATAGCAGAGCCAGTATTGCGACAAGCATTGAAAGCAGTATTATTATCATGATGCAACCCACTACTAGACCTGCTAGGTCGAAAGAATAGTATTAATAGAAACAAAATGTATAAATACTTTACACAAACAGGCAAAAAGCCCTCGCTGCAGGTGTTGCATAATTTCGTAAATACTTATGTTTGACGCAGATTCTTGTTAGGCGGTATTTGCTGGACCATGCGTGGGGATAGCTGAACGTTTAAATGCCTTTACGGTTATGTCTTATGGAGTAATTGAGGCTATGGCTACCTGCCAGGCCCAGGCGTTTGATGGCAGGTTTTTGGAAGGGTGTATCAAATCTTGCGCAAAAAATTCGTATTAATAATAACGCTGGTGCTCCTAGTCATTTTAAATTTGTCAGAGCTGGCTGTTTTGAGCTATGCCTCAATTTGCACCGGCTGTACCTTTGGAACTTGCCCATCGGGATTTAGCTGCACAGAAATAACAGACACCTCTTGCAGCGGCAACGAGGGCTTCGAGTGTTCTACGACTACCTCAACAACCTCTACTTCAACAACCTCTACTTCATCTACTTCCACTACAACTACCATACCTCTCTCGTATGTATCGTGGTCGGCATCAAGCAACCCGATTGTTAGGGGCGAGTATCAAGCGTTAACCGCATTTTGGTCTGGAGGAGTAGCACCATACACCGCCAATTTCTTAGTTTATGCACCCAGGCTGAGAAGCATTAGTGGTACAGACGTTGTGTAGACTCTCTACACGTGTGCTGGAAATTTACCATGGATGAATTCAAATCCTTTGTAGTTCTTGTCATCAAACTCCTTTAAGCGCTCGTTCCTGAAATCGATGGCAAAAACCTGGTGGCGCTGGCCTATGTCAGATTTTATGCTGTCTATGAAGCTTGCCAGGGTTTCGGGGGCTGCCTCTGCCAGGATCTCAACGCTGCCGTCGCTCATGTTCCTGACAAAACCCTTCACGGAAAGCCTCTGCGCCTGCTGCGCTACGAAAGCCCTGTAGCCCACTCCCTGCACAACCCCGTGCACAACCAGAAATGTCCTTGACATAGATATCGTTTCTGAAAGAAAACTAATAAAAAATGTTGTTTTGCTATATGCTATGCTTACGGCCGGCCGCGACCCCGTCCTTATGGCATCTAGTCTACCACCAGGAATCCGATTGAGCTGGCTGGAGCGTGTGCAAAGCATAGGCAGTGAAACAGTATCACGCGGACTTGCGGGAGCCAATCTCAGCCCATTGAACAGCTATAGCCCATTCCAGACAAGGGTCAGGGAGGCGCTGGATTTCCTCAGGATACCCTACATCGACTATGGAAAAACGAGGGACCAGTTGGAGCTGCCGCTATTTGACAATGAAAGGAACAGGTTCTTTGTTTTCAGGCCTGACTTTGAGATTCCATGCATAAGGATAAACGGCAGGCCGGTGTTCATTGAGCCGCATTCTGTTTTCTGGTTAAACAAGAAGAACATAAACAAGTTCGAGATAGCACATGCGACATACTGGCGCTCTGCATACATAGTAATAGTGCTTGATTGTACTGATGAAGCCATGGAGCGCGCGCTTCAAAATGCAGGGATGGCGGGCGCCTGCATAGCCAATGAGACCTGGTGCCTTGCTCAGGGACACCAGAAAGAGCCTGGTGGCAGGCCAAATTCGACGATAGACACGAGGAGGGGTCTTCCGCAGGAAACAAAAGTCCTGCTCAGAAACAGGTTGCTGGGACTCCTTGCAAGGTCTGGCGGAGAAGATGGAATTGAAGCTGACATGTGCCCCGTAGCTACGACAGCATGCCGCGCTCCTTGAGCTTGGTTATATCAAGGACACTGTACCTCCAGACTATGTCTCCCCTTTCATCAGTCTGGACAACCCATGGCCTTACTATTACAACATCATTTTCCTTGATCCAGAACCTCCTTCTAAGCCTTCCGGGGATTATGCAAAGCCTCTCCTTCCCGTCCATGCACCTGACAAGGAACTTGGTTGCGCCGGCAATTTTTATTACAGTACCGACAAGCTCCCCATGGTCAGGCAGCTTCAGCTTGTACTCTATAGGCGCGCCCCTTCTTTCATCATGCTCCCTGTTGAATCTTGCCATTTTATCAGTAGCTCTTTATGCCATACCTGGCTCCGCATGCCTCGCATACAAAGTAGAACATACCACGGCCTGCAGTCTCAAGATGCGAATCTGGCTTGTGGCACTCCTTGCATATGACATACACTTCAAAGTATCTCTCTATTCGCTTGTTGAGCTCATCCTCGCGGAATTTCCCGGAAATGATCAGCCTGCCCTCCTCTATGTTTACCGGCACTGCAAGCTCCTTGCTCATGTACCTTGAGACCTCTTCTGGGCTCCTCCTAGCCCTGTCTGCTATTGTAGATAGGTTCCTGATCATGCTCTTGTTGCCCTGCACTATCAGGTCTATCTTCGGTACCTTGAAATCAGACACGTCAACAGCAAGCTTTGGCGCCTTCTGAAAAGCCACGTCCAGCAGTTTCATGTACTCTTCGTCGCTCATGCTAAATCATCACGCTATTATTGTGTTTAATCAGGTATATAAAGCATCCAGGGCGAAGCAATAAATATCATGAAAATTAGAGCTCTAGTCTAGTGATTCCATGGACAGGGCACATGCTGCAGGAGAGACGCCTAGGGCTGGAAGGCCTGAATTAGTCTTTCTTACCTGATGCTAAACCGAAGGTCTTATGTTTCAGCTACCGCTAATAACCAAGCTATTTATATTGCCTTGAAGTGAATACTACTTGGCAGATAGGGGGGAGGCTAAGGGTCTCCCATCCGCAAATCCCTTTAGGCGGCCCAATGCCAGCTTGTATCATATATATGCACCAAGCCTCCGCAGAAGCGTAGACGTTTTGCCTTAGGTGGTGGCGCTATGCGCGAACCAGGCCAGGCCGGAAGGAGCAACCTTAACCGTATAATGGCCATGCTCTTAAGATACAGAACCGAGCAGATGCGGAGATAACTTGTTTCATGTATGTGCTGCTCCCCTGGCTTCTGCCATTATAAACATTGTGAGCAAATAACTTTTGGGCCGGGGTCGCCTAGTGGTAGGGCGGCAGCCTGCTAAGCTGTTTAGTCAGAAATGGCTTCCGCGAGTTCGAATCTCGCCCCCGGCGTATGCTTCATTACAACATGGTGTGGGAGCGGACCTGCTGCCTTATTATACCGCTGTAATGCTTGAGGTAGCTCTCCAACCTTTTTTTGTCTACCCTTTCTGCGATAGAAGCATAGACGCTTTTGCTAAAACGCGAATGGAAGTAGATTGAGTCTATAAGTGTTTTTTCTATATCTGCCATAGGTATGTACAAATTGGTTTTGTACTGGGTCATCGAGTATCCAAAAAACTTGTTCTGCTGTATCCTCCTGACGCTCGCATTTCTTCCAAGTATGGTTATCGCCCCTCTCCTCACCCTGTTGGTGGTGATTATGCTTATTGGGGTAATGTAATCCCATAGCTTGTAGTGTGTGAGCGCGGTTTCCATGCCATAGTAGAATGGCGAGAAGGCAAAACCAGCAACCATCGGGTCGTCGTAAAGCGTGTACCTGCCCCTGGCGACAGTAAACACCTTGCCGCTCGCCGTCATATTGTGAAGAAAGATTTTAGAGTAGCCGGCTGTTGCTCCTTTCTTCTGCAAGAACAGCCTGGCATCCCTAACTGTAAATGCCGGGAACTTCAAGAAATATTCCAGAAACTGTTCTGTGTATTTCATGTCGCCCACCTCTTTATGAGACCGGCCATTTTTGCATACGTTGGTATGGCACCTGCGTATACGGTGGCCTTGAACTCTGTCTGGCTTTGATTATCTTCATCTGGTTCAGGGATATTTTTTGAAAATTCGAGCAGGGCTCTTTTTACCTTGCCTGGCTGCCTGGCGCTGTTTAATAGGACCGTTATGTCGTAGAGGTCTTTGTATGCCCGCCTGTCCCTGTACGCGTCTATCTTCTCAAGGATCAGATCTTCTGGTGATAGCGCCAATATGTTCATCTTCGAACCATCGATACGTTCGTATGGCATCAACAGAGCCTCCTTCTCCAAGTTTCTCGGCTCTATCTTTATCTCGGTATTATTTTTTCTTACATGTATGAATGTCACGCGCTTTTCCCTGAACTTCGATACGTCTATGCCTAATCTCCCAGCAGAGCTTATGAATTTCTCTTTGAAACCAGGCTCCCACACGTATACGTCTATATCCATAGAGAACCTCTTGCCGTTGTAGCACCTCCATACCGCAGTCCCTCCGTGCATGGCCATTTTGTCTGTGATATTTGCCAATATGCCCATGACATCATCCTCAAGCTGCGCGGTTTCAAGCTCGTTTCTGCGTTTCAGGAGGCTTGCGATTGGTAAATCCATAATAACCCTTTAGTTATAGTATTTTATAACTAAAAGGTATTTATAACTTTCCTTGCCGATGCGGCAGCCCGCTAAGCTGTTTAGTCAGAAATGGCTTCGCGAGTTCGAATCTCGCCCCCGGCGTTCTGTCTTAAAATGGCCGCATTCTTATAGCTAAAGAAGCGAAGCAATAGAATAGCAATAAAAAGCCATTTTACCAAATAGCCCTCATGGGAACAGGATTGGAGGTTGCTGAAGGAGGTCCTGTGAACCAGCTTCTGTATGTAAATCTGGTAAAAAGAGTGATCTTGCCACTCAATGACCTTGTTGAATGGGACAGATACGGCCTCCGTGACGACGGTGGTTTTGCATTTGGGTGGATAAAGCGCGATGATGGTTTCTATGATTTCGTTTCTGTGACTTTTCAGTTAACCGGAAATGCGTTTGCGATAAGCTACACCACCAGCTCGAAGAAGCATTCTAAGGAGATAGCTGGAAGGTTCAACCTTGGGGGAACAGCAGTTTACGACTACCTTGAGTGTAAGCCAGCCAGTGACATACCAGAAGCAAACCTGGTAAAATGGCAGAAAGGCGAGAAGTTCGTCCTCTGCCTTTTCCTTATCGGCATAGTTGCGCTAAGATTCTTCAGCCCTATATTTGTGGATATTTTCACCAGCAACCTTGGTTATGATACCTCATTTGCGGGCCTCAAAAAGCCGCCCTCGAGGGCGAACTTCCTGCCGCTCGGCGAAACCGGACAGTTCTACAAGTTAAGCAATGGTGGCCAGACCCAGGCTGGCGGAAACCGGGTTTCTGAGCCCATTGCCATGGCAGTGCGCGCTTAGGTGCAATATAGCTAAGCTTATAAAGCTTCTTTTTGTGTTAATACCGGTGTTATAATGCTGACCGTGGTTCCCCTTAACTGGCTGTCTATAATACTAGCAGCAATTGTTTCTGTTATAATAGGCGGCATCTGGTACTCCCCTTCAATGTTCGGCAACGCATGGATGAGGTCCATGGGTTGGAAGATGGAGGACATAAGGAAGGGCATGAAGAACATGACTACGGAGAAGAGGCTTGCGATGTACGGCAAGGCGTTCCTCATATCTCTTGTTATGGCTTTCGTGCTTTCGCTGCTTATACACCTGACACCTCCTCCGTCTGTGCAGAACGCGGTGGAGCTTGGAATCCTGGTATGGCTGGGCTTCATTGCAACAGCAAAACTTAGCGACATGATGTTTGAGGGCAGGAGCTTCAACTACTACATCATAAACGTGATGTACTACTTTGTCAGCATAATAGTGATGTCGTTCATACTTGCGACATGGTTCTGAATGCTTTGGGCCACAGCTGCGCCATGCTAATACCCATGCCTTGCAATAGTTTTTTATTACTTGAAATCGTAACTAGGTTGCGCGAGGGCGTGTGGTTGCTGGATACCTTGCCGGGGGCGCAGACCTGGCGCTGGAGTGATGCTTGGTGAATAGACTTGTGCTTATCGTGATGGTGCTGTCTGCACTTGCACCTTTCACAGGTGCATTTGCGATAGACGGCTCCAACTCTGTAAGAACCACATCAGCAACCACTATCAACACCGTACTAACAACAACAAACTCCAACGACCTTATAATAGTAATTCTTGGCGAGGGCGGGGACGAGGGTGGGACGTCCTCAATCTCTGATACAGCTGGACTGAGCTGGAACACCAGAAACACACTGAACAACATCCTTGGTAACAGCCAGTGGTTCTATTACTGGGCTGTGGCCCCGACAGCGCTGACAAACGACAAGATAACCACCACATATTCTCTTGGAAGCGGGAACCTGAACCTTTTCGTGTTTGGAGTCTCAGGGGTGAACGCGAGTTCGCCTTTTGAGTGCAGCTGCTTTGTCGCGAACTACATAACATCAGGAACAACAGTGTTTGCGCATTATACGCCCACAAGGGCGAATGACATGGTAATTACATGGGCTTATGCAGGCGACAACCCCACCTTCACCATCCCAGGAGGCTTCACCGAGATAGGAGCTCAGACAGGAGGGCCAAGCACTGAAGCTGCTTACAACACTCTTACTCCTACATCGTCCATGAATGTAATCTGGACTTTCGGGACAGCAGAAGCTTCGGGAATGTTTGTAGACGCACTGCATGTACCGATACCTGTGCTATACCTTGCAAATAGCGTATACGGAGGAAACGTGATAGCGGTCGTGGAGGGATCTGCCTCTGACAATGCAGCGGTGACCGCGGTGTGCGGAAGCGGAGACACATGCCAGATATGGAAGGTTGGCGGAACGTCTAGCCTCGCTTCAGGGACAACGACTGCAACGCTTTCGTACAATGCGCTTTCTGGAGGTTACACCCAACTGTACGGCAATGACATAACAGAGAACTCAATAAGCACATCCAATGTTTTTGTAAATAGGGTTGTGGCAACGCACAATACGGTTGTGACGTTTACGAACAGCCAGGCTGTCAATGCGGTTGCCAACGTGCCAATCTCATTCACGCTGAATGCGATGAACTTCACTTCCTGGGAGTCCAAGACCCTGAACAATACTTTTGTGTACTTCAACAACGGAACCATTGCGAGGTCGCTGATTGAAGGGAATGTTTCAAATGAGATACAGCCAATGAACACTTTGTCCAATTCGAACAGCGTGCTTTACTGGCTGGAGTTTCCGCCAGCAAATACCTTCCTGGGGAAATCTGGCGCAACCGCGACCGTGCAGCTTGGCTTTGGCACAGTTGGAACAAGCGTGTTTGACTCCAACTTCATAGGCATTGCGCCCCAGCTCACCTGCGCAAATCCATCATTAACGGTAACCTGCTCCTCGGGCGGCCCTGCTTCAGGAAAATACGGCCAGTTTGATACATCGAACAGGATATTCACGATTGCTGATGATTTCCCAGCCGGCTCGCTGAACACGGTTCTCTGGTCCAAGGCTGGCGGCCAGACCACAAACCAAAATGGGATGTACATTAGAAACTTTACCACCACTGCCGCGGCAATAGAAACGTCGCAGGGTTTCACCGGTGGGCCATACATACTTGAAGGCATGTTTTTCAACTTGACCGGACTGATCCATGGAGCAGGGTACCTTCAGGAAACAACTGCAACTTCGCTGGGAACCTGCTCAGGAACGCTGTGCGTATTCAACAGTAACTCAATCCCTTTATATACATCAGGCTATGCCGTAGGGATTGAGCCGAACGAAGGCGGGGCCGATGTATATGCGATTGGGACCCACTTCGTCAATGGCGGGGGTGGGAACACTGCCACATACACAGGCTACCCGACATCTGCGGGCTCGGTGACCACTTCAAGCGGTGGCACGCCAATAATAAGCGTGGAATGGGTAAAGACAGGAGTAGAAAACTTCACCTATAACTACACCTACTCTGCTTCTTCCACCAATTCGCTATCAACGTATGGGACAACCTACTTCGCGGTTGCGGCGGCAAGCGCATCCGGATCTGCAAACGTATACATACAGTGGGTCAGGGCAAGGCTAGCCCCTCCAAACAGCATAATGCCGAGCATAAGCTTCAACCCGCAAAGCTACTCCCTGCCTGCGCCTGCGCTTTCCAGCTGCGTTGCCAATTCAGTTGTTGATGTGGGCCAGTATGAATCATGTACAGAAACCACGACCGGCGGGGACTCGCCATATACCGTAAAATGGAGCGTGGTTAATTCTGTTACAACGTCAACAGTGACCAATACTGCAACATATTCCGGAATCGGCGCGTCCAACACATTTACCTGGAAGGTGAACGGCTGGGAGACGACGAATTCGCCTGAGGAAGTCAACGTTGTTGTAACCGATTCTGCCTCGGGTGCTGGAAACTCGGTTTATTCGTCAACATTCACCGTAAACAACGCGTTGAGCTTCACATCGCTTTCTCTTTCAAAGCCTGTTTGCGACACTGGGCAGAGCGAGGTGGCAACAGCAGCATGGTCAGGGGGTGCGGCAAATTATAATGTGCTGTATTACAACAGCACAAGCAAGGTCCTTCTCAATGTGTACAACGGAGTGACGATTGCCAGCAACACCTATACCTTCACTTGCAGCAGCCCAACCCAGGCGAATTCCATAGGCTTCAACTCAGTGGTGTTCGACTCTGCGACTACAAATGCGGTTGTAAACTCAGTGATAACCAGCGTGATAGTGAGCCCTGCGCTAGGAGTGCCCACGATAACCGGATTCAGCTCTAACTATGACAAGGATCAGCCCGCTACATTCACAGCTTCGACGTCAAGCACAGGCAATCAGCCATACACTTACAATTGGCTAATCTACAACGGCATAAATCTTGTGGGTAATTTCCTCTATAACAATGTTGGATCAAACACGAATACGATAGCGCCAAGCCTTTCCACGCTTGGCGCCAATTACTACACGATAAACGTGATAGTAACTGATGGGGCAACGAGCCCGGAAACCCAGAACAGCGCGAAGTACTCATTTACCGTGAATAGCGCGCTTGCTGCTCCGCCAGCGCCTACGCTTGCTTTGAGCACGGTGGACAACGGGCAGGTTGAGGACATGTATACCCAGGCAGCGACAACAGGGACAGGTCCATGGACGTATAATTTCATAATAGCCTATTCTGGCAATGACATGATACTGGCAATCAGCAGCTCATCAAGCAACGCGTTCGCTTACACTACTACGATTACTGGGACCTTTGTTGCGAATGTGTTTGTTACAGATGCAGCGAACACGCCTGAAACCACGAACTCTGTTTATTCTTCATCCTTCACGGTAAACTCTGTCCTGGCCGTGCCTTCTGCGCCTGCTCTTAGCGCAAGCCTTGTTGACAACGGGCAGGTAGAGAATATGTATGTGCCTGCTGCTACAACAGGGACCGGGCCTTGGACTTATAATTTTGTAGTGTCCAATTCAGTAAACGGCCAGATTATAGCAAGCAGCAGCTCTGCAAGCAACTCGTTCTCGTATACTACAGCCACAACAGGCGCTTTGGCGGCAAACGTTTTCATAACAGACAGCGGAACTCCAGCAGTTACTGTGAACTCAGTGTATTCGCTGGTGTTCACCGTAAATTCTGCGCTTGCGGCGCCGCCTGCGCCAACTCTCAGTTCTAGTACATTAGACAAGGGCCAGGTTGAGGACATGTACACGCCAGCTTCCACAACAGGGACTGGGCCTTGGACTTATAACTTCTTGGTCTCATATTCTGGGAACAGTATGCTGCTTGCAAGCAGCAGCGGCTCATCCAACTCGTTTGCGTATACCACTTCTGCGGCAGGGACATTTGCCACAAACGTGTTTGTAACAGACAGCGCAAACACAGCTGAAACTGCTAATTCAGTGTACTCATCGGCATTTACCGTAAATAACGCGCTGAAATCCCCGGTAATATCAGTGTCAAATGTTGTGCTGGACGCTGGCCAGTACCTTAACGTAACTGCGTATGAAACCGGAGGCAGCGCTTCGTATACTTATAATTTCATAATATCAAACAGCGTAACCAACACTGTGCTCTATTCGCAGCCCTACACCACTTCCCAGTCAAAGAATTCGCTTTTGTGGGAGGCGCAGTCGGCATACTTGGGCAATTCGATTTCTGCCAATGTCATAGTGACAGACGCAACTGGAGCAAGCGCAAACAGCGCAAGCACTTATAACATTGTGCTCAACCCTGTCTTGTCAACCGGCTGGACGGCGAGCAACAGCGTAATCGACCCAGGGCAATACCAGACCCTTACTGCAAACGCCAATGGGGGCGCAAATATCATTGAGTATCCGATCTTCAATACCGGATCATCTGTTTCAATCGACACGGGAACCAATTCACTGCCGACAGGGGCCTCATCAAGGTCCATGTTTGCATGGATATATTACACTGGGAGCAACAGCAACAACTATTTTGTCTATTCATATGGGACGTGGGGCACTGCTGACGAGGTGATAGGGATTGAAATTGACGGCGGCGACCTCTACATAAGCGGATACGATGACGATTACGACACCAATTATGCAATACCGACAAACACGTGGATAATGGTGGGGTTGACATACTCTGGAGGCACGGCGATCAAGGCGTACCTGAACGGGAACGTTTTCTCGGGAAGCATAGGGTCTGCCCTGAATACTGTGCTCTCGTCGCCGCATTCATCTGTGATAGGGGCAACTCCAAGCCCCAATGTGCATGATTACTTCACAGGGAACATAATCAACCTGCAGGTGTACAACACTGCATTGTCTGCATCATCGGTTAATGCACTGTACCTGGAAGGCCCGCTTGGCTCGCCGCTCTGGAGCACAGGCAATGTGGTTGTGTGGCTTCCGCTGCAGGACGGCACTGCTGACTTCTCCAACATGAGCAACGGTGGCGCTGCCTACAACGTCGTCTATGGCAGCAATGGCAACGCCTTCCAGTTCAACAGCGTTGTTTACAACAGCGTTGGCTCGCTTAAGGCAAACTCACTGAGCGGATTTGCGTCCTCATCAAGCAATGCATTTAGCTTCCAAGTGGCATCAAGCTTTGGGGCAGGGGCAGCCACGGCAAACGTTGCGGTTGCAGACCTGTCGGGGGCCAACGCAGGGAATACGCTGGGCTTCACCGTAGAGAACACGCTTACTGCCAGCATAGCAAGCGGCACAACTCTGCCAGCAAACATTGATCTTGGGCAGGGCATCACATTCAGCGGAACAGGGTCTGGAGGGGACAGCCCATACACTTATAATTTCATGGTGGCATCAAGCCCGACAAACACTCTTGTTGCTGCAAGCGGAGTACAGGCCTCAAACAGCTACACCTACACTACAACTTCAACTGGCAATTTCTATGCAAATGTAGTAGTTGTAGACAGCGCAACTACCAATGGCGTAGCAAACTCTGTCTATTCAGGAGTGTTTACCGTGAACACCGCGCTTGCTGTCCCTGCAGCACCAGCACTGAGCGCAAGCCTTGTTGACAATGGCCAAACTGAGAAAATGTATGTACCGGCTTCAACTACAGGGACAGGCCCATGGACGTATAATTTTGTAATAGCCTATTCTGGCAATGACATGATACTGGCAAGCAGCAGCTCATCAAGCAACGCGTTCTCATACACAACAGCACAGACAGGCTCGTTCTATGCAAACGTGCTTGTCACTGATAGCGCAGCCTCGCCTGTTACGCAGAATTCTGCGTATTCATCAAGCTTCACTGTGAACTCTGCGCTTGCAGTTGCAGGCATACTTCCATCTAATCCAACGTACAATGTTGGCCAGACCGTGACGTTCACTGAGACGCTTTCAGGAAAGGGCACTTCTCCATACACGTATAACTGGATAATCGCAAATGGCATTACAGGTTCACAAGTATACAATGTGCTGTACAAGAGCGTGGCTTCAACGTCAAACGTGATCTCGTTTTCTGCAGGTACGCTCGGGGTTGGAACCTACAACGCCCTTGTAATCGTTACAGACGGGGCCAACACTGCTGAGACATCAACCACTGCAAACAACCTGTTCGTGGTAAGCAGCGCCTTCTCTGCCGGGTATCCAACTCCATCCAACCCCATAATAGATAACGGCCAGTCAATTACTCTTATGGCAAACCCAGCAGGAGGCACATCTCCATACTCTTACCAGTGGTACTATGCGCTTGGAGGAGCATGCGGCTCATCAAGCAGCATACTGACAGGCGAAACCTCTGACACGCTCACTTATTCCCCTACAGTAAATACGATATTCTGCTATACGGCGACTGACTCAGAGGCGCCGGCGAACACCCAGACCTCGGGTAACAGCATAGTCACTGTAAACGCGACACTTGAGGCAGGGAACCCTTCGCCGGCTGGCCCTACGGTTGACTCTGGAAGGGGCATAACACTGACAGCAAACCCGAGCGGAGGCACAGTCCCGTACTCTTACCAGTGGTACTATTCTACTGGAAGCGGTTGCAGCTCTGCGGACTCTGCTGTTGCATCAGGAACAGGCTTGAGCGTGACAAATGTAATAACTGCAAATACTGAATTCTGCTACACAATAACTGACAGCGCATACTCTCCAGCTACGGCCAGCTCAGGCAATGTACTTGTGGCGGTGAACAGCGTGCTTGGCGCTGGCAACCCCACTCCTGCTGTTGGCGCAATAGATAACGGTCAGTCAATTACCCTGACAGCGAATCCAAGCGGTGGAACTCCAGCATACACCTACCAGTGGTACTACGTTCACAGCGGGGCCTGCAGCTCTGCGAACTCTGTTGTTGCATCAGGAACATCAGCTACTGTAACGAACGCGCCCGAATCGAACACCATTTACTGCTATACTGTGAGTGATTCCTCGTCAAACGCGCCTACGGTAACATCTGGGAACAATTTTGTTATGGTTTATCCTGCTCTATCTGTTGCAGCTCCATCGCCAAGCACACAGACAGTAACGCAGGGCGGCACCGCAGCAATAACAGACGGTGGCGCAAGCGGGGGAAATGCCCCGTACACATACCAGTGGGCAGCCGCAATAGGCAGTGCACCAACGCTTACTTCAACAACTGCGGCATTGGCAAACACCCTGCTTGGCACGGGAACATCTTCGGGAGAGGCGCAGTCGCAGAACGCAGTTTTTGCGACAACAACAGGAACGACAGCAGGGCCATACTGGTTCGTGCTCTATGCAAATGACTCAAACAAGAACAACGCAGGGTCATCCGCTTCTGAGGTTGTGGTGAACCAGCAGAGCAGCGGAGGTGGTGGTGGCGGAGGGCCTTCGCAGACCAGCGTACAGTTGACAGATAATCTCAATGCAACAGGAGGGGAAACGGTTTTCAATACATATCTGGTTGATACAAGCGATCACGTGGTCTCAAGCGCATCGTACGCGCAGGATGATGTGCCGATAATAATAAAATTCCCGAGCTCTGAGCTCCTTGTATTTAACTTTGCGTGCTCGGTAAATGCTGATGGAAGCCTGCATGCGTATACAGGAACAGTGTATGGCCTTGGGCTTGTGCAGTGCAACAGCAACTACACCGTGTCAAACGGCGATTACAATGTCATATACTCAACTGGACCACAGGCAACCACATCAACGACTACGACATCGAAGACAACGAGCGTGTCTACCACAACAGTGCCAACAACTACTGTTCCTACAACCACAGTGCCAGCGGTGAACATGACGCAGCAGGCTGTGGTCAATTCAACGATGAAGAGCGCAAATGTCAACTTCTCCAATGGAGGGGTTGTGCTTGACATAGGGGTCCTTGGCGCAAACCAGGTGAACGCGTTTGTCACGCTGATAAATGTGACAAGTAACGCAACCGCGCCTGCCAATTACTCCAAGGTCTACGTGTTCTACCTCAATGTATCATCTTCAACTAACACGATAACAAATGTGACCGTAAGGTACAACTGCGGGTTGGACCCTGACTCATTGGCTGTGTTCTACCTGCAGAACAGCACATGGGTGCCAATATACAACTCTGTTGTGCTTCCAGGAAGGTGCGTCATAAAGTTCACAGCTCCGAACATGCACTATGTAGGGGTTTTCCTGGCAACTCCCACTACCACCACAACAATAATGCAGCAACAAGGATATTCTGCACAGACATACGAGTATGCCGGGGCAGCAGCGGTAGCGGTAATAGCGCTTGCTCTGCTGTATCACTTCCTTAGAAGGAAACCTCAATCAAAGAAAGGCTAGCGACTGGCATTGATCCTTATTTCATGCCTGATTACTGTTTTGTTGCCCTTGCCAAAATAGAAGTCAGCATCAAACATATCCCCTTTGAGCATGTGGGGCATCCAGTACACATCGTCGTCCCACATCTCCTTATAAGGCAGCTTCTCTATGGGGAACCACTTCAGCGCACCGCCATCGTCGCTCACCTTGAGAAGCTTCCCCGAGAACTCTCTAACGGAGAAAAGGTGGCCAACCCAGGCCAGCTGATTGCCTCCGTTCATGTGGAATTTCAGTACACCGTGGTAAAATGGATTTTCTATCTTTAGCCCAGTCTCCTCCAATACCTCCCTGATCGCGCATTGCTCGGGTGTTTCCCCTTCTTCTTTGTGCCCACCAGGGCCGTTCCACTTCCCTGCACTCACCCCTCTAGTAGCCTTCTTGAGAAGCAGCTTCCCGTCATGGATTATCTCTACCAGCACTCCGTATTCAACCATGATACGCACTTCAGTATGGATTTGTAAGCTCGCCCCTGTCTGCAGGTGGCTTGTACTTTCTGACAAAGTTCAGCACTGTCGTCTTAGTGTGCCTGTCATAAGCTTCCAGGTACTTCTGGACTTTCCTTCTGCTTATCGCTTTAAGCAAGTCCCCATAATCCTGGATGGACAGCCTAAGCCTGTAATGAAATAGATCTATCAGTGTCTTTTCAGGGTCAGACACAGGCACTGTAAGGCCACCGTACTGCAAATTGCGGAATCCGAAGAAGTGCTTCTTAGAGATGTGGTGCAGTATCAGCCTTGTATCATTGAACGATTCTGACATTTTTCTCCTTATGCTCCTGGTTGTCATAACCTCCATGATAACCTGGTCGTCTATAAGGTCTTGTATCATTAGTGCGCAAAGCCCACCGTAGTAGAATGGGCTGTACGAGAATCCTGCTACAACGCTGTTATTCTTGAAGCTGAATGCGCCCTTGGATACCCTAAACAGCCTGCCTGAGCTTGTCATGCGTGAAATCGTAACCTGGACTGTACTCTTAGATACCTTGTGCTTGCTCTTTAGCAGTAAATATGCATCACTTGTGGTAAAGACAGGCCAATCCTTGAAGCGCGCCTGTAGCTCATTTGGCATTGTCGTCTAACCACCTGGTTAACGTTTCTATTATACGATCATATGGTATTGAAATTCCGGCCAAGATAAGGCCTTCTAGCTCATTCTCGTTTTTTGGGGGCTTGCCTCTTACTGTGCTAATCATATTCTTAAGGGAAGCGAGTGTCTTCTTTGACGGGTTATTAACCCTGTCTTTTAGGACCATTATGTCATACATGTCCTGGATCTCGGCCATGCCATCCTTGAATTTGCTTACATAGACGTTTATCTTCTCGTTCAGCAGGTTTTCTGGGCTTAGTGCATGTATTATGCGTTTGCTGCCGTCAATGCGTGCGTATTCGACGGCTTCGCCTTTGGCATGCGCGAAAGTGATGTCAAGCTTGCCAGTTGTATTATATCCTCTTACAATCACGTGCAGCGTGTTTGTTTTGTTATTAAATTTCTCTTCTCTTATAGGGTAATCGTTAGCCGCCAATAGCTTGTGCAGCTCTTTCTGGAAAGCGCTTTCATCCTTTGGGTCAAGGTTTGCATAGAAGTCCACGTCCCTGGAGAACCTGTTGCCGCCGTAGCAGCGCCATATTGCTGTTCCTCCGTGCATCACAAGGCTGTCGTAACTAGAGTATATCAGGTCTACAAGTGAATCTTCTAGTATGGCCCTGGCTTTTTGTGCCTCATTTTTAAAGAACATTAAAATGCACTTTAATAACAATATTGTTATTAATATGCACTTATATATCTAAATACTTTACTCTCAGCCAGGCGCATGCTCAGTACCAGCCCTTTGCCTTCATCGCCTTTGCAACCCTGTCAACTGCAATCACGTATGCGGCCATCCTTGGGCTTATCTTCTTGCCCTTTGCTGCATATGCCTTCTGCATGTCCATTGTGTCGTGGAAGCTCTTGCTTATTATCTTGTCAAGCTTTGCGTAGAACTCTTCTGTTTCCCAGTAGTATCCGGACTGGTTCTGCAGCCATTCGAAGTATGAGCCAACCACACCTCCTGAGTTGACAAGGAAGTCTGGAAGGTCAACTATCCCCTTCTGGAAGAGTATGTCTGTTGCATCAGGAGTTACAGGACCGTTTGCAAGCTC
>JASHRG010000032.1 GCA_030037495.1 Microcaldota archaeon
AACGACATACCTGAAAAGAGCAAGCCCACGCAGCCGCATCCCCTTGGTTTGTCAGTAAATGACCTTCTGGAATTTGCGCATGTGAGCCAGAGCAGGAAGATTTCATCCTTCCTTGTTGAAACATTTGCCAGGACGACATCGAACAAGGTGGGAGAGCTCAAGGAAACTGCAAAGAGCTTCGATTTCGAGAAGTCGCCGAAGGAGATGACCTGGGCCGATGCAGAAGAGCTTGTGAAGGCGATAAAGGCACTGAAGTGGATAGCGCCTGACGCAACTTCCATAATACCTATCGGAGAAGAGCGGATAAAGATAGCGCTGAAGAACATACTTGACCCTGAGTTCATGCACGTGATTGAGAGGAGGCCGCGCGTGTTTAGGGGAGGTGTCCCGTTTGTCGTCGAGGCCGCCGTAGCCTATGGCGGAAGGGCGGGCTACACCACCCAAGACGGCTCTTCTGGGGCAATCCTCAGGTTTGCGAATAGGGTTCCATTGCTCTTCGATGCGGGAAACTGCGCGATAACGGAGGCGACAAAGAGCATAGACTGGAAAAGGTACGGAATAGACATGGAGACTCAGCCGTTTAGCGTGTTCGTCAACCTCTCATCTGTGCACGTGCCATACGCAGGAGTCGGTAAGGAGGCTGTTGCAAAGGAAGACGAGATAATTGAGGAGATAAAGCTGGCCGTGATGGAGGCTGCAAGAGGGGTCCAGAGCTTTGTTAGGGGAAAGCAGCACGCAACATTCGAAGCAGGTAGGTACAAGACTACGATGAGGTATTCGAGACAGTTGGCAAAGGACCTTGCCGAGCTTACTGGAGAAAATGAGGACAAATTGTTTGATGAGCTGGAAAAGCTGGTTGCAAAGCATTATCCGCATTTAAAGAAAGCTGAAGAGGAAGAGGAGAATGGAAAAGAGACTGCAAGCGGCGAAGAAACAGAAGAGTAATCACACTTTAATAGAGGTTGAATTTTGTTTGAGGGTGTCCACCCCCATTATCGTAGATTCTTCCCTGCGGGAAAGTGCCTGCGCGTCAGGAGGGCGCCTACCGTAGCTTTGTTGTGTTTCCTCAAGATAATTTTTAAATAGAACCGAGAGCCTTTGTTCTGACCTGACCGCTTGGGGCACTCGGGCCGCGCTTAATGTGCATGCCAAATGTGCTCCTGGCTCCAGGATCAATTCATAAAACCTGTGCCCGTGTTCAAGCGCCCATATGTTAGATTTTTGCTTAGCTGCAATCCCCCTTGCCCTGCTCAGAAAACCAACATCGCTTAGCTGAATGAGTACTTCAGTTGCAAGCCTGCGCGCATTGCTGTATCCAAAATGATACTTTGCCTTAAAGAAATTTGCGAAACCATCTATAGTGTAAGGCTCATTCAGATGTGAGTTCACGTAATCTATCGCATCTAAGTAGTAAATTAACGGGTTTTTGTGTTTTGCACGAGAGCGTGCCCTGTTTGCGATATCTTCCTTTGAAGCGCTTGTTTCCAGGCGAGTATAATGGAGGACTCGCTTAAGAGGCTCATTTGCTGTTCTGTCTACTGAGGCGAAACCTAAGATGCCTGCATCGGCAAGGGTATCAACGATGTGGTGTATTCTTGGCATGCTCACTTCTGGGCGTACCCCTCTTATAGCAGACACGAGTTGTCGTTTTGAGAGCGGGCCGTTCTTCACAACCTCCTTTGTAACCTGATATACTACACTGTTGTCTCTGGCTCTAACAAAAAGCCTTGCCATGGAGTCATATTGCGGCGGGTTTTCGTTAGCTCTTGAGAGATATACAAAATTTGCTACAGACCAAATTAGTGGAATGACCAATCTTCTTGCAAACCCGGTAATGGAATATGTAGGTACAGCGCCAGGCTCCGGAACACTCATCTGTACAAGACCCTCTGCAAGCAGGTCTGGGCCTATCCTACCAGGTTTTTGCTTAAGGTAGCCTCGTATCACCTTAGCGCTAAGCACTTTATCAGGGTGTATGTCCCTGTATTCGGGATGACCTTTTCTTAAGATATCGATAATGGTGCACCGCGTTTGTTCTACAGTTGTTGGGGTTTCTGACATGGTAGCGAGAGTGAGCGCCCTTGGTTCGGGAGAAGCATAAGAAAGCAAAGAATCCAATGCGGCTGTTTGGCTATAGCCATTTTCAGTAGTGTGGGCTGAGACGAAGGGCATGCAGCGCTCCACCACGCTTACAGGCAGGTTCAGCTGCGAGGCTACCCTCCTTGGCGAATTTAACGACCTGAATTTTCCCATGGCTCTCCTTCTGTAATGCCAGATATTTATTACTAACTATGTGAGTATACCTTCTGGATTGTCTGCGTCCACGAGCACCACGTTACCTGAAGAGACGTACATCTTTAGCTCCTCAAGACTGCCCGAGGTTGACATGTAGAGGCCGAGTTTGAATTCCTCCAGTTTCTCCGCGTTCAGGAATGCAAGGTAAGTCTTTATCGGCGGTTGTATTGGTATCTTGTTTATGAACCTGCTCGTCTTAGAGTATATGACTATGAACGCCTTCTCGTTGTGCAGCGTGGTGACTATGTCTGCAACATCGCTCTTGTCCATGTCAGTGAATATGTGCGCGTTGCTCACCAGGTACACCCTCATTTTCTTAAATGTCGCAAGGTACTCTATGTCGTGCTTGCTCTGCTCTATCCATGCCTTTGGCGCATACAGGCCATCTATTCCCACAAGAAGGTCTTTCGCTGTAAGGCTGTCCAGCAGCACGTCTATGTTGTTGTACGTCAGTGTAACAGGCATGTTGGCTATTCTTAGGTTGTTTGACACCGCGAACCTGAACTCTGTGTTTGACAACGGCATGTACCTCCAGTGGTAATAGAGGTTGAGCTTGTCGAACACCCCCAGCAATTCGTTTGACTTGAGCTTTATGTTTGCCTTCGCGGGTTCTGGCATGCTCGGCACATCTATGTAGAACTCGTCCCTTGTTGGGGCCTTTACAAGCGTTATCTCAAGTATGACTATTATCACTGCTATGACAAACTCGATGTATTGCTTGTTTATGGTTATGCTAGGCGCAGTATAGAATGTGGTGTACACATACGACTGCTTGCCTATATTGATGCTAAAAGTCAGGTTTCCTGTTGGAGGCGAGGTCCCTATTGGCAGGGAGTAGGTGAACGATCCCTGATTTATTGATACCTGTGACTTGTACTGGCCGTTTACGCTTATGTTTGCAGTGGTGTTGGACACTGGCTGCGTGGCAGCATAAGCCGAGAACTGGTACGTTCCCTCAGAGAAGTTGACTCCCTGCAACGAGAACGTTATACCTGGGACTGTGAAGTATGCCGCACCGTAGTGTTGCCCAAGGAAACCGTTGAGCTCTGCCACGTAAGAGCCTGGGCCTAGCAGGGGGTTGAACACTTCCAGGAATGTGTAGTTGCTGGTTACGCTCTTTGTGAAGAATGGCGCAAGAGAAGTTACAAGGGTCAGGTTTGAGTTGAATATGTCTATGTGGGGCTCCACCTCCTGGGTTCCTGGCACATATACGGACATTGTGGACGAGACCGGCTGCCCTGGGAACAGGACGGATGGGATGGCTATGGTGCCGTTCACCTGGTACATGGGCGTGAAATACACTATGGTATAGCTCGTGCCTGACGGGCTTGAGAAATGGTTATTGGAAGACTCAATGACAACGCGCCCCTCATAAGAGGAGAGCACCGAGCTTATCTGCCTTGTGCTTGTAAGGAATCCAGAATTCAGGACTAAACCAGCGCTGCTTGATGAGCTTGAATAGTTGTTTATCGCAACAGATGTTGCGCCTGAGGTAACCTGCGGTATCCAGAATGACTGGAATATCACAGCTGCTATGTCTGACGCTGCCTTGCTGGGACTGGGCCATGAGTTCATGAAGTTGGCGAATGCGATTATGTGGCCCCCGAACACGCTCTCGTAGCTTATCGGCCCGTATGATGTTCCTTGCGCGAAAGTGAAAGTGGGCTTGTTGAACGAGTAGGATGAACCCTGCGTATAAGATATGACAGGGTTTGTGTTGAGGAACTGCGGCTGATTCGAATCAGGGATGACTACGTCCTGCGCACTGATCAGCCTTGAGAAGTTCTTGCCTATGTATATGATGGAGGTGCCCTTGTTGAGCAGCGCCTGCATCGTAGTGTTGCTGGCGCCTGCGCTTGATAGCATGAAATCGGGAAGGTATCCGTTTGGTATGATTAAGACTGAGTTCTGCTTTATGCTTGAGAGGCCGCTTGCAGATACTATCTGCACCCTTGCGAAGCTGCTGTTGAACACCGAATAGTTATACAGATCGGAGTTGAGCGCCACTATGAACTGGGTCATGTTTATGCAGCCTGAGCACTGATTGGACCAGTTCAAAATGTACACCGTTGTGGGCACAGGTTGTGTGTATATCCCCCCCGAGACCAGCAGCGATGTGGCGTTCCTGCTGTGGTAGTCGAACAGCGCATAGGGCAGGAGCTGCGAATTGTTGTTGTATGACAATAGATTCTGCTGGATGAGCACTGCGCTGACGCTTGGCTTGCCAGTGGACACCGCGTGTGGCCCGGTTTGCGCGCTCTTCAGCAGGAATGATAGGTAGTAAGCAAGCGAACCAAAGACTACTACCAGTATGACTATTGCTAGCAGCGCGATTGTCTTCAACTTTGGCCTTTTTCTTTCGGCCTTCTTGTCAGAATCTGCCATTGGCTTCACTTGTTCTCAGAGCTCCTCCTTTTTCCTTGGCGCGAATATCCTAAGGAATATCTTTGTCATCAGGTTCACGTTGCCGCTGGTCCTCTTTACTACTGAATAGATGTGCACGTTCTTCACTCTCCTGTTTATCCTTACAGAGTATCTCATCCACTACCCCTTAAGCTCTATATAGCCTAGAGAAACCATCTTGTTCAGTATCTGCTCGACCCGCGGAGGCGTAAGCTTGTAGTTCTCGGCAAATTCGTTCACGTCTATTGAGCCTCCATGCGAATCTATCCATTCTTCTACTATTGACATCAGGGACTCATCCGTGTATGTCTCGAGAGTCTTGAGCCTTCCCTTTAGCTCATTGCTCTCCGACTCAAGCAATGATGCCTGAACAGACAGGTTCTTGTTGGAGTTGACCAGCTCTATGTTCAGCCTTTTCAGCTCCCTGTACTTGTTGAAGAGCGAGTCGTAGTTGTTGAACAATGCCGAATAATCCTGTGTTAGGGACCCGAGCACGTCGTCTATCGCGGAGTCGAGGTGCTGGAGCAGGTCTGTGTTGTCTGCTTCGTACACGTCTGTTATCAGGGAGAGCACGGCAATCAGGCTCTTGAGCACATAAAGCCTCCTTATTTTCACACTGGAATCAAATCCGATGGAGTAGTTGAGCTCTATCCCGTTCTTGTCAAATTTGAATATCATAAAAAGGAAAGGCTTCTTCTGTATGTTCCTGCTCTCAACCCTTACTAGGGTTAGGTCGTTCTGCGTCGCCTTTATGGAGAACATCTGCAGCGTTGACAATCTGCTGGAAATTACGCTGAAAGCACCGAGCAGCGTGCCTTTTATCCTTATGCTCTCTATGTTCGGCTCTATGTTAGTCGCTTCTCCAGCCAATATACCATGCCTCAGCTACAAATGCAGCGCTGACTGATAATAAATCAGGCTAATTCTATAAATACTTTTGTATGGCGCCGTGAGCCCCTGTCTACGACGCTTTTTCTTGCTCGGCTGGCCCTTTTGCCCCGCCAGCAGCAATGGGAACCTCAAGCTCAGGCATGTATGTAAGCAGCGATAGCAGGAACATGAATAGTATTACCAACATACCGTACAGAATCGCAAGCGGCTTGTCCACAGAGGCGTATACAAGAACGGCTGCGAAGACAACCCCGAGGATCAGATAGAGGAGCTGCCTGTTCTCAAACTTCTTTCTTGCCTTTGCGTATTTTGGATAGCAGCTCTTGCACACAACCAGCGCGTATCCTCTCTCATTTTTTGTGACATTTTTCTTGAACCATCTTATCGCCTGGATCATGTAGTCCTCCCTAACGCTGAGCCCGTTCTTCTTCTCGCCGCAGATTATGCATCTATCATCCTTCATCGCATCACTGGAAGTCTATTATTGCGTTGAAAAGCCTGCCCGTCTCAGCCATTATCTTCTGCTCATCAACCGTTGTGAGTATGCTCCTTATGGTAAGGTCGTCTATGCCGAGCCTCCTCAAGACGTTGCTTATGCTCTCCCTGTCAAGGCCTGCTTTCTCCAGCAGGCCGGAGAACGCTATCACGTTCACGTGCCTGTGCGCCCTCTCCAGGCCTGAGAAAAGCATCTCTATCTTCTTTTCATTCACTCCAAATGCCGTGAGTATTCTGCGCAGCTCCTGCCTGCTTATCACAAATGTCTCCAGCTTTGGCATGCGGTCACTTTGATATTATCCTTGTTATGAGTAAGTCATCGAGGCTCATGCTCTTCAGGAACGACACTACTATTGAGTTTGGCACTCCGCTGTCCCTGAGTTCGTGGAGAAAGTCCACAACCTTCATGCTCCTGCCCTGCGAATCCATCCTTGAGAATAGCAGGTCTATGTTTTCCGTAGAGATGTTGAATTCTATAAACTTGTTCTTCAGTTCCTCCTTCTCAAACTGGTAGTCCCTCTGTATGAGCCCTGCTGAGAGTTCGCTCTGGGTGAGCACATCTGACAGGTCAATGGTGTAGACATACAACGGCTCTTCTCCATGTATCCTCTCAAGTACAAATGTTTGCGGGAACCTGAGCGCAGTCTGGAACGCCATCTCAACAGCAGCTTGGCCGACTCCGAAGTTACTTATTTCGCTCCTTATGAAATTGGAGAAGTTGAGCGATCCCTGTAAATAGTTGAGGAACTTCTCGAACCTTATCCTTAGTATGAAGCTGGTGCCGACGTTTGAGAATATGGCTTCGTTTATGTCTGTCGGGTTCTGCGAGGCAACTATAAGGCCGAATTGGTACTTTCTGCCTTCCCTTACTATGGTTATGGCATCGCTCTTCTCATCGCTTGCAACCTTCCAGGCCTCATCAAGCACCACTAGGGCCTTGAGGCCCTTGGTTTCGCTGAATCCCTGCGTTCGCATTTTTTCCTTTAGGGTCTGCAGTATGAAAAGCGCAGCAAGCGTCCTGAACCTTTCATCAGGAAGCGCAGAAAGGTCTATGTCGACAAGGCCTGAGTCAACTATTCTTGCGAGGTCCAGCGTGCTCTTCCTTGCGAAGTAGTCTTCTCCCTCTCTTGCAAACTGCCTCAATCTATAGACCGAGTTTTCCAGTTCGGCTGGGTACTCATATGTTCCTTCCTGGAGTTTTTCTTCAAGCAGCGCTATCACGTTCTTTAGGGTCGGTGCGTCCTTGCCCTGCTGTGGCTTTTCTGACACCCTAAAGCCCAGGTTTATGTATGATTGCTCTATCGCCTCTTCTGTAAGCCTCTTTTGTTCAGGATATGTGCCTATGTCTGTCAGTATATCTAGCGAGTTCATTATCTGCTTGACCCTGTCGAGCGGTTTCATACCCGCAAGATCAAGTATGTTCAGGTAGTCCCCCTTTGCGAATGCGACAACTGTCCCTCCCGTCTGCTTCACCCACGCCTTGTACTCCCCAGCCCAGTCTATTATTATTGCATTGGTATTCCAGATGTAGCTGGCCCTTATCAGCAGCGTCTTTACAAAGTAGCTCTTTCCTGCGCCTGTAATGCCGACAACTGATATGTGCGGATTTGTCAGGTTCGCAAAGCTCCAGCTAAATGGTATCTTGAATATTTTTGTTGTGCCGACGAATATTGACTGTAATGGATCGTTTATCAGCACTTCTGCCGGAGGCTCGGGGGGCCTGGTCAGGAAGGCCCTCTTTGCTATCTGGCTGCTCATTATGTGCTGCAGTTTCAGTAGTGACATATGATCATTTTCTCGTTTTGTTGCTTTATATCTTGTGCATCATTGTTGAACATCAAAGTTTGCCGTCATCGCCTGGTACTCTGTGGGCAGCGCAAAGCTGTACTTGAACAGGACATATAGTTCCCTGCCCACAACCCTTAGCATCTGAACATCAAGGGAGCTTGCCGCAATCTGAAGCTGTTTGATTTGAGCTGCTAGGGTGTCCAGCGCAGCCTTCTCGCTGACCCCAACTGCGGTTGTCTCGAAGTACATTATGGTGGCGATTGGCTTCTCTCCCTGGGAAATCCTGTCTATCTGCGTCTGAATCACGTTTATTTTCCTTTGGATGTCGCTTATCACCACCTCATTCGAGGTCTTGCTGTTCAGCGCCTTTGACATCTCGAATTCCTGATATGATCGCTTGCCCTCAAGCTCATCCCTGACGTTCTGCACGTCACGCGCGGCCGATATAACATGGAACTTGAACGAGAATGGTATGCTCATCACCACCTTCTCCCAGACGTCAACAGCCTGCACCTGCTTTACGTCCTGGCCCTCCTCTTCCCTCTCTGCCTTGAATACAAACGCAAATAGGTTTGCAGTTGTGAACCCTGTTGCGTAGTAAAGCCCGTTCACATTTTTAACCACGGCTTCCTGGTTTCTTGTTATCTTGTAGTCCTTGTATGGCTGGAACGTTATCCCAAGAATCCCCATTATCACAGGGAAAAGCAGAAAGTCTGCAAAGTTCATAGCAAACAGGAACGCTATCTCAAGCGCTGCCAGTATGATTACAAAGTATGGCAGGAAGCCGCCTCCAAAGGCTGAGAGGTTTGCTATGGCTATGACAGGTATGATGGACGTAAATACAAGGTATATTATTGCTTCTTCGTCCATCAGATCACCTCTTCCCTTATTGACTTCGTTATCTGCTCTGTTGCTGTCGAGTATGGTATTAGGTATTCGGGTTCGACAAATCTGAGTATTGCCTCTCCGGTTATCACGCTTGGAGAAATCCCGAATACGGCTGCGATCGCGGACATCATTTCGCGCGCCCTCTGCTGCGCTGCCGCTATGGCCTCAAATTCCTTGATGCCAGAGGCAGACACCGAAACATAGTTGACAAGCTCCAGCGATATTGTCCTGCTGACGTTGTCAAGCATGTGGTGCCACATGCTGGACTTGCCCCTTATCCTGTTTACCTCTGTATCGGGGGCGCTCCGTGACAGAAGCCCCGCCTCCTCGGATTCTGATGCGCTGGCCGTGCCCCTGAGCGTGCTTATGTATTCATCCTTGTTCATTATGTGGAGCTGGCTTGTGAACCTGGCTGGGCTTGAGCTGGAGCTCACTATTCTTGCTATCTGGTTTGTGAACTCGAATTTCTCCTGGTCTGTCATCTCGGTTCCAGACCTGTATAAAGGGACCTTGATGAACACTGTTGCAATGTAGTCTTCCCCCTCTTTGTGTATTATAGAGTCTGTGCTTGAGGAGAGCCAGTACGCCTCCTCAGAGTTCAGCACAACGTTGCGCCTCCTCTGCTTCAGCATTGGCATGAAAAGATATGAATAGAACCTTGTTGAGAAGGCAAGCGAGTCAAAGAAGAATGCCACGATAAGGAGCGCAAGCTTCTCGATCGGCGACATGTAGTCCAGGGGCACTGATATTATCACTATTAGCACTATTATTGAGAGCGCGAAAAGCCCCAAGAACATGAATATCCTGTTGTCCATCTGTCTCAACTACAGCTGCGGGTTCCGCCATGATGCATGAAAGATATAGCATAAAACCTTTTTAACCTGTTGCACATTATATGAAGCCGGTCCTGAGCCTGGAGCCCATTATAGGGGAGGCGCCTATGAAGGTGGCTAGCTGCGTTATGAAAGTGTAGGTTATGGCTATCACCAGTATGGGGAAGAATACTGCCTGGAGCCAGAGCCCCGTAAACAGCGAGCTTATGGTGAAGAAGAAGGAGCATGTTGGAGGAGGGCTTATGCCAGTGCATGCAAGGTTGACCAGTGTGTTCTCCGTTGTGACCGCATACGGGTTGATATTTGCAGAGTAGAGGAATGATATGAGCGTTGGCGCTACTATATAGAAGCCTATTCCCACAGCGATCAGCATGCCGCCCATCGGCCTTAGCGGGAACACTGCCCTTAGTATCACGCCTATCACTATGAATACGGGGCTCACGAACGAGAAGAAGTACAGCAGATACTGCAGGCCCCAGAGCACAAGAAGCCCGTCTATCACAAAAACCGTAACCTGTATTTCCGGGAATATGTACTGCACGTAGTAGTTGAATTCCTCACCGATAAGCAGGGATTCAGCCGAAGTGGCGACTATGGGCTCGTTGTATATGCCTATTTCAAGAGACTGCGAGAGGTAATCTGATAGGAACACAAAGTTGTCGCTTGTGCCCACAACATCCCCTGCCTTTATTGGGCATGTTTGCAGGGTTTCGCCGCCCGGGCCCAAAGGTATGTAACTCTGCGTGTTGCCGTTGAACACGCAGTCATACTCATACTGCAGCGCGTTAACTGTATTCGATATTGCTGTCGTTGCGGTGAAGTACGGATCTGTAACTGGCACCACTGTCGTGGAGCCTCCTGCAGATCCCAGGCTCCCTGTAACAGAAGCAGGTATAGTCTGGAGCAGCAGTCCCGCTATTATAAGGAAGGAGCCCACTATAAGCGCGGTTGCTATCGCCTCATAGATCTCCCCTATGCCGAAGTTCCTTATCCTGTCGCTCTTTATTGCTGTGCCTATTATGAATATGAACGCGCCTATCGTGAAGGAGAGCATCACCGCTACTATAGCTATGGGCATGAAGTATGCCCAGCTCGTGCATATCTGGCCCTGTATTCCGCTCTCCTCGCCTGGCAGGCTAAGCGTCTCAGAACCAACAGAGCAGCTCTGTGCGCCTGCCTGGTGCGGCACGATTGAGATAAGTATAAGTGCGACTAGCAAGAACTTCGCAATTCCCCTGATTGCTCTCTTTGTTTTCATACTATCCCTATGAGCAGCGAGAAGAAGTCAAGCCTCTCGCCTATGGCTTTTGAGAAGTCTATCACAAAAGCGTTCACTATTGTGAAGTTCAGGAACGGGATGAATGTGAGCCCTGCTATGCCCATACCAAAGCCTATTATCCATGTGCCAACAAACGTGGTTCCCTGGCCAAAGACTACCTGGAGTATAGTAGATATGAGATTTGCAGCGATGTTGACAGGCATTGATTCGTTGCTCAAGAAAAGTGATGTGTTCACGAATCCATATGTCAGGCACGTGACAAGCGGGTATACCAGGCCAAGGCCAAGTCCCATGGCTATCATTGCACCGCCGAATGTCCTTGTGAAGCCGAATGTCCTTGCTATAAGGCCAAGCGAAACGAAGAATCCCAGCCATAGAAGCGAAGCGGAAAGCAGCAGTGTTTGCACCTGGTTTACCAGCACAAGGGTGAGCAGCGCTGCAAAAGCAAACACCAATGCGCTGTCTATGTCATAAGGGATAAAGCTTGGCAAGCCTGTCGAGCCCGTGTATTTGGTGTTGCCGACAGCGTATCCCACAGAGACTGAGAACCCGGGGGTGTATCCAAGATATGTTGTGGTGTAGTAGAGCGCGCCGAAAAGGCCAAACGCAAACTGGTTGAAAGACGCCACATTGCATGTTGCCAGCTCAAAGACATCGTATGCATAAGAGCAACCAGGAGAAACCAGCGAGACAGAGCTCAGCGCACCCTCCGCACTATAGAAGAATATCCCTATGAACAGAAGGAATATTATTATGAATATCACAGAGAGTATCCCTTCGTAGATCTGCGACCTTGCCCAGGCCCTGGCGTTCGGGGAATCTATAAGGCCAGCAAGCATATAGACTATGACTGCAATCGCGATGAGTATAAGTATAACAAGCGCAGCCACTGCGTACCAGGTGACTGTAGAAGCAGGGAGCGTTGCCGTCGGAGTTATGGGGAGCTGGAACGCGAAATAGGTAGAGCTTCCGAAGACCACTGGGGACAGAATCAGGGCTGCAAGCAATACTATGAATGTAAGCTTGGCTGCGCTGGAAAGGACCAGTCTCTTTTCCCTGTTCTTCTCTGTCTTGTTGCTCATATAATATTCCTCAGGGTATGCGAGGAGCTCAGGCTGGGCGCCCCGAGCAGGTCTCCAACCGCTTCCATGAAATCAAATGATATTGAAAGCGAAAGCACAAGCGCAAACAGAATGTACATGACCTGCGGTATGACTGTGCCCGTGAACGCTATTATTATTCCGGCTCCTGTGTCGGCGTAGCTTGGCAGGACCGGAACCTTTGGATTGAGCCCGCTCATCAGGTCCTGCAATGACGGAACCGTGACTATCACGTTGCTCACGCTGGTCTGCGAAACCAGGAGGTATATCAGCAACGGGAACAGCACGTAGAATGCTATGAACATGCCAAGAAACGCGCCTCCAGCTGCCCTTGTGAACGGGAGTGTCCTTAGCAGTATCCCAAGGAAGAGGAACACCGGCGCTATGTAGTAGAACAGACCGAGGATTATTGCACCGGCAAATGGCACGCTTATGAGCGCGAACAGAACGGCTGTTATTGTACCGTATGCCGTTGACGCCATCTGCATGCCTGTAAGTGGCGCGTCTGACCAGCCGAAGTCAGACCATGTAAATGAGAAGCCCTGCATGGCTGCCAATAGGCTATAGTCCTGTGCTGTGTAGAGGTACGCCAGGTCGCCTATTATTGTCAATCCTCCGGAAGCAAGGTTGTTGCAGTCGCTCCAGAATACGCTGCTGCCGGAAACAACAGTATTGCTTATAGCTACGTAGTTGCCTGGCGGCGGCAGCGGCAGAGTGTTGCTTACCTGGAACACTCCCAGGAATATCAGGACTATCAGTGCTGTGAGCGCAACCTCGCCTATTTCTGTCCTTCCAAAATTTGCAACGCGGCTTATCCTGAACGCTGACCCTATCAAATACGTTAGAGCAGCTATGCTCAGCATGAGCAGCATCACCAGCAACGAAAGCCCGAGTATGGCGTTTGCCGAGAGAGGGGTAATTCCCTGTTGCTGCGGCAGGCCAAAGAGGCTTGAGCAGAAGCTCCCTGACCCAAACGCTGCGCCAGATATGTTTGGAAGAATCATCAACAGAAGCAGGGCTAGCGAAAACAGCTTGATGCTTTTTATCTTCAACAGTTTCTTGTACACCATGCAAACACTACACGAACCTTGACAAGCCTGCAAGGTCGACGTCGCCGCCTAACAGTCCCGATATCCCTATTATCGATGCTATGGTCATGATCACGTTTATTATCGGTATAAAGTATGCTGAGACTCCTATAACTCCATAAGCCTGTGCTATGCCAAGCGCCATGCCCTCCCCTCCTGTGCCCTGACCCGTGTTGGTGTTGTAACTACCAGTGGGGCAGAAGGGCACGCCTGTGCTTGACAACTCTGACTGGAACTGGTTTGGCAGGCTTGGAAGGCTGTTGAACAGGTTCTTGCCGCTAAGTGCATCTGACAAAAATGTAGGTATGTAATACGCCCAGAAAGCCGGTGGCACTCCTGGAATGTCATAACCGGTGAGCGCGCTCAGCGTCTGCGACTCGCCGTAGAGAAGGCCTCCGCTTGGCCAGCATCCGCAGTCCTGCGCTATTGCGCTTATCTGCGGCAGCACAAAGAAGTTGACATAGTACTGCGGCGTGCCGCAGTAGCTTATTGGCGTGCTTTCAAGCGCCGGGAACAGGTCAGGGTTGCTTGCTGTGAGGTACTCTATGCCAAAGAAGGTCGGGTATATGAATATCGCGCCTATTGCCACAGCTATGAAGAGCCCTCCGATCTTCCTTGTGAAGAAAAGGCCGCGCAGTGCAAGGCCTATGAAAAGAAGGTATGGCCATGCGTACATGAAGAAGTTCATGAATATCAGCTGCGCCACAAACGCAGCCGTGGATGTGTAGAGCAGCGTTGTGACTGTCGGGACCATTGTCTTTTCTATGTAGTCGAGGCCGTTCAGCGCTGGGAACCTGTACTGTGTGAATGATATGTATGAGGGTGCGAATGGCAGCGGTATTATTCCTGCAACCGGCGCTCCTGCGCATGACCAACCGGAGCCTATGCACACTGAAACCGTTGCCCAGAGCCATTTCTGGAAGTTGAGATAAGCGTCGATTATGAAGACATCAGATAGATCGCCCGCTACCTGGTTTGTCAGGTTTGCATTGACAACAGTTGCCGTGGCAAGCGGGTAATCCATCAGTGCAGTCGGGTCTATTGCGGTTGCTCCTGGCGCGGTTGCGACATCTTGCACTATGCCGCACACGCTCGGCGTCTGCGGGTATGAGACTCCTGTGGCGGTGGGCTGCTCGCTGAGGAAGCTTGTTGTCACTGCCTCTTGCGCAAAGTACAGGTTAACGTTTGTTGATTCTAGGTTCGTGCATACTCCCATCACGCTTGCAGGGTTCAGTACGCTTGGCAGGGCTGCTGGAGGTGTCGATACAGCTATGTTGTAGTAGATTGTGCCGAACACAAGCAGCATTGCCATGAGGATTCCTGCTATCAGTGCTGTGCCGAATACCTGTATTGCCTCGCTCCTTGCCCCCGCTTTCACGCTCTGGTTGTTGAGTATTGCCCCTACCATGTACCAGAGTGCGGCTATCAGCGCGTCTATCAGTATTGCCAGTATTATGAACGGGGCCACACTCTGCGGCGGCGCAAACGAGCCTATGGGCGGATTCGGCACAGCCAGAATTACGCCGCTGTGCATGAGGTTCGTGAGGCTTGATGCAAATATCGTGTTTGTCATTCTACCACTACAGGCCTGACCAGAACGATGCCGCGCCCTCTATCCCTGAATCAAGCACTTTTGTGAGGCCTAGCGCGAACCCAACCGTAACCGTGACGTTTATTGCAAACATTACCACAACGGTGAACAGGAATTCGGCGAGCTCAAGCGTTATTCCCTGAACGCTGTATATCACCTGATCTACGGAATAGCACGCCACCTGGGTGTAAGCCCCTCCTAGTATTGACCCTACAAGGGTGCCGCCTCCGCATGAAATAAGCGTTGCGCTTGTCCCATAAGAGGATATCGCCTGCTGCAGAAGCTGGCCTAGTAGGCTCTGCACGCTTATTGTAATCTGACCCTGCGGGCTGCCCTCAGCGTACAGATTAAGGTTGCAGGTGCTTGCCCCCTGCGCGCAGGGATCAACGCCCTGGAATGGCGTCAGCTGGTATGTGTCCATAAGGTAGGTTGCTGATGGGTTGCATACCGAGGTTGGAAGCGTGGAGCCGCCCGCGCCATTGCATCCGGTGAACATCCAGTTCAATGCGTATGAATCAAACACCACCATTACTGGGTATATTATGTAGAGCCCTATTGCTATGGCCAGCATAGCGTTTGCAGCCCTTCTTATCAGGCCTCCTGAAAACGCAACAGATCTTAGTATCAGAGCTATTGGCAGCAGCAGCGAGAACGCGACAGCGCTGGAAATCACCAGTATCAGGTATTGGCCAAGCATTATGCCTATGCCAAGAACTGTAAGCGGCGAGTATATGTCTATGAACTCGCTGCTAAGGGTTCCCAGGGGCGCGCCAAGCTCAATGCTCGGAGAGCTGCTTGCACCCACGACAACAGGCCCGATCTGCTTGTTGGCCAGAAGGTTTTCTGGCAGCAGGTCGGCAACGAGGTTGCCAAGCTGTGTCCATATTCCTGAAAGCACGCCGAACGCATACGAGTAGGAGTATATCTGTATGCCTAGCTGCGGGCCTATGTTGAATGCGTAATCACCCACATAGCTCTCAGCATAAGAGAATGGATCCTGAGTTGCTGCGCCAGATATTGTGGGCTGCTCCAGCGCTGGGAAGGGCTGCCCTGCCGCGTATGTTGGCGGCTTCCCACCTGCATATTCAGCGGCTATTGAGTTGCTGACAGCGCCGGTTATCGCACAAAGCGATGAGGTGACCGACAAAAGTATCATCAGTATGAATATGCTTATGAATATCTGTGTCAATTCTACCTTTGTTACCCCGGTGAGCCTTCCCTTCACGTTAGAAGGGAGGCTCCTGCTAAGCAAATAGACAAATGAGACTATGAGAAGCATTGTGAGCACTACCAGAGCATTGATCCCGAGCCAGTCAGTTCCATAGTAACATGTCAACATGGATTCACGCTAAGCAAGCTTGAGCTTTCCTATACCGAGCCTTATGTTGCCTCCAAGGACCCTTGCCACGTTCATTGCTATGACTATCCCTATTATCAGGTCAAGCACCAAGAGTATGAACTGTATCACAACAGGCACAGCGAAATCAAACATAGAAGAGAGCGCAGGCGACAGGTTGCTGTCGAAAAACGCAGCCTGCGCTGCATCGAATCCGTACTGCCATGCTAGCTGGTCGTTTTCTCCCGGATAAGGGTTTGCCTGCAGTCCCGAGAAAACCAATGGCGGATAGCTTTCATAAGCCGGAAACGGAGAGGCGACGCACCATGAGAAGTCGCCGCATGTTGCGGGATACGCAGCATTTGCATCATGGTATGCGTTGAGGTACAGCGGGGAGAAGAAAAGGTTTATCGGAGTGTCAAGAAATGCAAGCAGCGCCGGGTAGACTATTATTGCTGTTATGGCAAGCGCTATGAGAGTGCCGCCTATGTTCCTCAAGAATGGCGTTGCCCTGAATATTAAGCCAAGCGGCAGCAGTATGCCCATTCCTATCTGGACAAGAACTATGAAAAGGTAGAGCTGCGTTCCGACAGCAATCAGCATTGGAACAACCAGGAATCCGGTAGTCTCCTTTAGCATTGATGTAGGGGTTGCAAGCCCTGTATCTAGTACTCCGTAGCTCCAGAACGGCTGGTAGTCTGCGCCGACGTCAAGGCTTCCGAATACAGGGACGCCAGGAACTGGCACTGGTGGAAATGGAATTGTGAAATACGAGTTAACCTTGAAGCTCTTGAGGAGTTCTGCGCCTGTGGATAGCCCAAGCAGGTTATTGTAAGACTCGTTTACAAGGGCTATGGCCCCAGGAACCAGCGACCCTCCAGAGGGGTTTGGCGTGGCCGGGTTGCTGCCTGCCAGATAACCATACGCTGCCTGGTACATGAAGTCAAAACTTGTAACAGATCCTGGCGCAGATGCGCTGCAATTGCAGTTTGGCAGTGCTGTGGCAAGCTGCCCGAATATTATTATCACTGAGAAAATCGATGCTGCAATGATCAGGCTCTTTATCGCCTCCCAGAGCTCCCCCTTATACCAGCCCTTGAGCGACTGTATGCCCAGCACTTCCCCAAACAGATACGCAAGCGCGACCATTGCGAAGGATATGAGCAGAGCTATGATCACGTATGGTATAACATTGTTGATGCAGGCACCGAGATTTGCCACTACTGCTGCTCCGGTTGGAGAAGTTGCGCAGTACAGGTTGGTAAAAGGAGATGTGTAAGCAGCGTTCGCAAGGGGCAGAACGATTGCAAAAATAACGACAGCAAACAGCGCAAACCCCACTTTCGGAAGCATAGTTGTTATTGCTTAGACAAGGTATTTATACTGTTTTATTGAGGAATTTTCAGAATTATCTCTTCAAAAGCCCGAACCTTCCCATGTATGCCTGGCTCTGCAGAACAACAAGGAATGGCATTATGAAAAGCGAGTTGAAAACAAGTATGAGGTAGCTTGAAAGCGTTGTGCCGCCAATGGTTATGAACAGTGTGTCAAATACGCTGAGCAGCACTATTGCAAGGATGAACCAGAGCACAATGTAGCTGAACCTTGTGAAGAAATACTTTAGGCTCTGCCTCATTGACCTAGCTATGCCCTTGTCATCTATCACTATTGCTGCAGGTGCATAGAAGAAGAACGGTATTATCAATAGGGAGACTATTGCTGGGAGCAACGTTGTTATGCCCAGAATGTAGCTGAGTATGTCAAAAGACACAACTATTACTGTATAGATCAGCAGGGTTATGAACACCTTTGCTGTGTACCTCTCAAGGCCGTCCCTGACCTCGCTGGTTATCGACGTGTGCGTCCTGCTGTGCTTGACTATCACGTTTATCGCGACTATGGCGAAGCTCAGGAATAGCAGCGATAAAAGTATAGAAAATGTTATCACCGCTGTTGTAAAAGGAGTAAGGTTAAGGAAAATGCTTGATAATCTAAGGAATATGGCACCTATGTCATTGTATGTTGGAAAAGATGCGAAAATGGGTATCAAAAATGCTATTATGAATGATATTGAAAAGAGCAGTATTAGCGGAAGGTGCGTAAGGTAGACCTTCCATGAATATTCCAGAACGTTTGTCATCCTATCACTAAGCTCTTAGATGGCAAAGAATAAAAAGCGGAGCCTTTGCAAAACAGGAAAAAGCCTTATGCGCACTTACCGTTTGCTGCGATGTTAGCTGCGTTGACAACCTGTGCAGTGGTGTTGCCCGTTATTATCTGCAACAGGAATGGGGCCAGCACTGCTATTATCACACCAATTATGCCTCCTACTAGCATGCCCATTCCGTAACCTTGCATTGCTCCCCTCTGCTGCGATGGAAGAAGGTGTGCGCCAGCATATAGCGCGCCTCCCAGTATCATCAGCATCAGGCCTATTATGAAAACTGCGGCAGCAACGTCCTGGTATAGTGTCACTATTGAGCATATGACATTGCCTGGCTGGGCCTGCGCCATTACCGGACTGACAAGCACCGTGAGCACTGCAAGCATTGATAATGCTACTCTGCACCTGCTTGACATGCTGGTGGAAAGCAGCCTGTAGCCCATGTTTCTCATACATGCACCTTGGTTAACTAGAGTATGAAACTGTTCGTTTAAATATCTATTTGGCAGGGCCTTGCACTGCTTAAAAGGCTTCCCATTGCAGGACTTGCGCTGGGAAAAGAGAAGGAAAGAGAGCTGTATTCAAAAACCAATAAAAGAAATTATGCAAAGCCTTCAGGCTTTGCATGCGTCTTGCAGCCGCGTTGCGCCATCTTTGTTATGGGCAGCCGCCAGCCACTGAGTTTGCTGCACCTACTGCAACAGTCACGGAGTTTCCAGTTATTACCTGGAGGATGAATGGTGCAAGTACGGCGATTATTATTCCAATAACGCCTCCAAGGACCATACCCATTCCGTAACCTTGCAACGATCCCCTCTGTTGCGAAGGCATCAGGTGTGCGCCAGCATATAGCGCGCCTCCCAGTATCATCAGCATCAGGCCTATCACGAAGATCGCAGCGGCAACATCCTGATAGAGCGTGATTATTGAGCAAATCACGCTGTTCGGCTGCGCCTGGGCCATTACTGGTGTTACAAGGAAGGTCAGCACAGCGAGCATTGCAAGTCCAATTCTGAGCTTGTTCGACATGCTAGCCGCCAACAGCTTGTACGTTAGGTTCTTTTTCATTTCTTACACCTATCTTTCAAAAGAGTATGATTTGGTTATATTTAAATATCTATCCATTGGGGTTTTAGCCTATTTAAAAGGCTACTGGTCATCTGCCCGAGAATTCGTGCGCTAGCGCCGCACCGACTATTGCAACCATGGCGGTAATGAACCAGATTGTTATTGCTGCATTGAGCACAGGCGAGCTTGATGATATGCCTGTTTGCCCCGTATAGACCTGGAAGCTCTGGGACCAGACACTGAGCCCGGTGCTCGCAATTACGCCAACAAAGCCCATTATTATAAGAAGAATTACAGCGCTGAGCATGCTGACCCATAATTTGTTGAATGCTTTGGATGCCCTCTTTCCAACCCATATGCCGAACAGCATTGCTATGAATATTGAGCCGTTCCCAAGAAGCATCTGAGTCGATATATCCACGTAATTGGTAAAACCTGCTATGAACGATATTATGTCAAAGATTATCCATGTAGCTATCGGGTATTTTAATATTTCGTAGTAGCTTTTCTGGGCCATTGCCACACCGGTATTAACTGTTAGTATAGATTTAAAATACTTGACGCTTCAGGCAACCCCCACTGGGATGTCTGATGATGTGTACGGTATGCTGCACCCTATAGGCAGCAGTATGCTCTGCACAGGTATGTTGGCTATTATAGACACAGCAACTGCTGACAGGCCCACTATTACTGCCCCTGCTATGCCTCCCATTATCATGCCCATGGCGTATCCCTGCATTGTTCCGCGCAGCTGCGATGGGACAAGGGTTCCCGCTTCGTAGAGCACTGCGCCTATCAGCAGTATCAGGAACGAGAACACAAGAAGGGACTGGCTTATAAGCGAGTAGACGCTGCAAAGCTCTGTTGTGAGCGGCACCACAATCACATTGCCCCTGTTTGCCTCTTGTTGGCCATTGCCCAGTGCAACAACATTAAGGAAACCTCCTGCAACAAAGCCCCCGTTATAGGTCTCGCAGTAGAGGTACTGCTCTGTCTGCAACGGATTCGGCTGTATTAGCTGGTCTGCATAAGGGCTGTTTGTCGATATAACGCATGAGTCGCCAGGCGGCTGCGACAGCACAACGGTTCCCGTGCCTGAGCTCCCGCCTGAGCAGGTTATGACCCCTGTGTTTGGATCTGCGGTGCAGCTTGATGGGCATGTGACCTCGTCAGGGCCAGGCCCTGCGGTGCATCCAGGTGGCACGTAGCCAGTTACGCATGAGCATGATGTCCCTGTTAGGTATCCCGTATCTGAGCCAGCAGTCTGCACGCAGTTTCCTGGCACAGCATCTGATGTTGTGTCTGGCAGGAAGCTCATGTAGCAGCCGGCATCGCCACCGTCTGCTGCTGTGCCGGTGCACTCGTTTGTGACAGATGAGCCTATTTCACTGCATGCTGTGGCGAAGTTGACAAAAGATGTTGACGAAGAGGTGAATGGTTTTATGTAAAGGTCAACCGGGTTTGAGACTCCGTTGGCATCTGCCAAAACGTTTGAGTTCTGTGTGCTGGTTGATGACCACTGCAGGGTTGACGGGGCAATTGAAATGCTGCCTAGCGCTGTCTCCTGGTAAGAGCTTGGTGTTGTTGTATAGGCTGGCTCCTGCTGGTCGCTTACTCCCACTGTACATGTGCCTGAGCTGTCGCAGATTATGTTTGCGCTGGCAAAGAACACTGAGAGCGGGGCCTGCTGTGGCTTTGATGATAGGAAGTTCTTGGCCTTTGTGGGATAGGTTGCGTTAAGGTAGTAGTAAGCGCAGACAACGTAGCTGTTGCTGGGCTGGAAGAAGCCTCCAAGCGGCTGGAGCCGCGCAGAGAACCCATCTGCTGTTGGAAGCGGCGTGCCAGTCTGTTCAAGCAGGCATGGAAGGTTTGTGCTGACAGCAGGGTTGCAGTAAGGCAGCGTGGCGCTGCCTGTAGTTATGCGCGTGCCGCCCCCAGACCCGCCAAGGAAAGGCGCGAATTCCGGGTATGTGGGCGCAACACAGCCATTGCCTGGAGATGCAGAGGCAAGCTCCATAAGGCATAGCCCATTTGCAGATAACATGTTGCAGAAATTCTGCGATGCCGGCTCCTGCACGCCTCCTCCGGAAGAGTAGAAATCCGTAAATGGAGACCCAGAAGCCATGTTTGCCACTGCTGAAACCTCCATGTCTGCTCCTGGGTTGCTGGCAGGGAATGTGCTTGAGGTGTTTGTTATGTACATGCCGTAGCTTGGCCCCACTATGTCGTTGGCTGTTATGTTGAGGTAATTCACAAATGGGGGAGGCAGGGAGCCAACTGGATAAGGATTACCGTCTTGGTCGTATGCTATTGGCTGATAGTAGGCGCAGACAGAATAGTTGCCCAACGCAAGAGTCTGGTTTGTATAATAGGCTACGTTGCAGTAGGACTGCAGGCCTGCCTGGGACTGGCCAAGCCATGCTGTGTCTGCAAGGCAGGCTGGCCATGGGTACTGCGCACCGCTCACATATGTTGCGTAAGCAGAACTGCGAATGGTATTATAGGCGATTCCTGGCGCGTAAAGCTGCGAGTATGAGTAGTAGTCGCCGTATGTGCCTGCCACAGATCCTGGTATCCCGGTTGGCACTATGCAGCTGTTCTTTGTATAGCCATGACTAGTGTAGCACGAGTACCCGCCGCCGTCCTTCAAAACGCCTGTGAGGTCCTCATTACAGTATGCGCTGACCGAGCCCTGGGCAAAGAGCGACACGTATGACAATGAGTCTGGGGGCAGGCAGGATGAGCCAGGCGCAGATAGCTCTATGAAAGTCTCTGAGTTGCACTGCAGGCCAGAATAGAGGAAGTTGAGATATGCAGAGGTGCCTGGCAGCGCCATGAAAGCGTTCTCGTTCTGCGACACCGGCGCAATACCTGGCGCAGTGGTGGGGCCGCCGATGGTGAAGTATGGCGCAGCAGCCTGCACAGCAACAAGTATGCCTTCGCCTGCAACGCACTGCGGCTGCGATGATCCCGTGTAAACGCCGGCGCAATTCCCTGAGGAATCCTCTGCAAACACCGCGTAGTAATAATTACCTGGAGTTGTGTACTCAGCTGTTGATGCGGTAGGATTAGTGACAAGCGTGCAGTCGTTGTAATCGCTTGGGTCTATGACAGAGCAGTACGACCATCCTGTAACAGTGTTTGCTATGCATATGTTTGTCGAGGGGTCAACGCTGGTGCAGCTTGGATAGTCCGGCCATCCTGCAGCAGACGATATGTCTACAGAATCGCTCTGCGGGTATGAGACCAGCTCAATGTTGCATGTTGCGCCTGAGCCGAACGCAGCAACGCACGGCAGCTCGCTCAGGGCGCCAATATGGACAGCAACCTGGTCCTGCGAGTTTATCTCTACTGTAGGAGTCTGGAATGTTACCCAGGCGTCGCCGTATTGCTGGCATCCTTGGTCGGTTGCGGGGCAGGTCTCCTGCGAGTATGCAACGTGGGAAAATGCCAGGGCAAGCGTGGCGCTAAGCAGGAGTGCAAGGAGCACAAGCGCGTGTTTCTTCATTGTCTTCGCTTCCTATGTTGGTGCAGGGCAGCTGTTCAGCGTGTAAAGTATGTAAGGAACATTGTAGCCTGAAACAAGGGTGAGCGCGTATATTGACACTGCAGCAATTATAAGGCTTGCAACCCCTGCTATGACAAGACCAAAGCCATACGCCTGTATAACCCCCCTTGTCTGACCTGGAAGTGTGTTTGCCGTAGCGTACAATATCCCTCCTATGAGCATGAGCGTAAGTGCAAGTATTATTAGTATCTGGTTTGCAGCCAGATAGAGCGAGCATGCTTCAGCCTGAATGCTGCTTATGCTTAGCGGAGGAGGGGCTTGCACGCCTGAGAAAGTACTGCAGGTTGGATCGTATGGCGGGCATGAAAGCGTGAATGTGTTCATTGTAAAGAATATCTGCGCCGGGTCTGCGTTGTTTGATGGGTAATCTCCCTCATAGCCGCACACGGTGTAGACGTTTGCAGTCAGCAACCCTGTTTGTATTATGGCTGTGTTGGAACTTGCAGCAATCGGGTATATGCTGTCAGGTCCTCTTGTATAAGATATCACGCATGGTAGAATGCCGGGGCTAGGGTTCTGCCCACATAGAGGCAAACCGCTTACAGCTCCTGTGCCTGCGGCGCCTGCCAATCCGGAATATGTGCCGCCCTGCTCGCAGTTGTCTATTCCAGGAGAGGAGAGCTCCATGTACAATGGGTACTGGCCTATTACACCCTGATCATTGCTTATTGGGGATCCGGTTACGGTGAACGTGGCGCTGTTCGGCCAGGTTATCTGCTGCGTGGGGTCGCCCTGCGAGTCGGTTATGCTCAGGGAAAGCGGCTGCTGTATATAGTAGTTGGCGTTCTGCGCGCCATTGCTAAGGTTGCGCAGCACATTCGCATTTGAGGATATGAATGGAGACACAACGTAGTTTGCTACAGCGCCTGACCAGCCATATATGGTGTATTGGCAGCTAACCTCAGCCGGGGAGTACTCGCCGCCGTTCACTGCATCCACCTTCATGTAGAAGCACAGGTCGTAGGCGCCGGGCTGCTCTGTTCCTGGAGTATACGCAAAAACGCTGGAAGAGCTGCTGTAGAGGTTGCACGGATTTCCGCCAAAAGTGCCGGACTCTGTGCTGCAGTAGCCTGAGACATAGTCCAGCGTTGACACAGGGTTCAGCGGCGGGGCCTGCGTGTTTGCCTTGCACGGATAGAACGTTACAGGGCATGTGCTCGAGTAGAATGTTCCGTATGAAGACTCGCCGCATATGGCCCATCCCTCGTACTGGTTTGACAGGTCTATGTTTATGCTGAATGAGACGGGGTCAAATGCCCCCGGCTGTATGGTCTGTTCTTGGGGCACAAGCGAGTAGCTTGATAGAGTGAGCGCAGGGCAGGTGCATCCTGCTGTGGTCGGAGAGCCTGGGATTGCGCAGCTCTGGCCGCTCCCTGTTATCTTCACGTACGGCGAGGCCCCCGTCGTTATTGACAGGGTTTCAGGGCTTGATACGCTTGATCCGGCGTATGCGCAAAGCGTGTGGGTTACTGTGCCTCCTGATGAGCTGGACACCTGCTCTTGGCCGTATGTCGATGTCCCGGAAGAGGAAGAGACAACGCATGGAGTTGGGGTTGTGGCTATGTCGGTGTAGCTGCAGTCTGGAAGCCCTGATGGGACTGTAGTCTGGCACGTGCCTGTCCCATAATCAATTATGTTTGACGGACCAGCGCATGTGCCTACGCAAGCTGATGAAAAGGTGATGGTAGAGCCAGCGCGCGCTGTGCCTGGGCTTATTGTGAGTGTTGTGCTCTGCCCAGATGCCTGATGCGCCAATCCGGAGAACATGGCCATGCATGCGATTATCAGTACAAATCCGGCGCCTACAGTCCTCATCATGAACACTTGTTTGGTATTGCGAAGCTCATTTACATAAACCTATTACATTTGCTATCGGCACGTTGCCTGATACGGAAAGCAGCCACACAGACACTGTTGCTATCACAAGCGCAACAATGCTCACAAGAAGGAATCCTAGTGCATAGCTCCTTGCTATCTCCCTGCTCTGGCTGGGCAGCACGCTTGACCCTGCGTATATGGCTGCAGCAAGCAGCATCAGCACCATAGCGAATATCAGCAGTATGTCGCTTATACCGCCGTACAATCCACACGCAGTGTTTTGGAACGTGTTCAACTGTATTGAGCTGAACTCATTAATGCCGCCGTTCACTACGCCAATGCCGCAGCCCCCAGTAGGGCAGGTCACCGCTATGTAGGGAAGCGATGTCCCTGTGACAGTGCAAAGAAGCGCGTTGCACGAGACAGTGCCTGTCGCGAAGAATGGCGATACCAGCTCATTGCCGTTTACAACAAAGCCAATGAATGGCTCTTCTGATCCTGTGGGAAGGAAGTTTATTGGCATGTAGTCATATGCGCAGAATTGGTAAGTGCCAAGTGGCAGGTATTGCGTGTTCATGTATTGCGTGTAGCTGCCGTTGACCTGGTTCTGGTACGTATCTGGCAATGTTGTGAGCAGGCACGGAGGGCTGTTGGCCGGACCTGAATAGAGAGGGTCGCCCAGGTAGGGCATTAGTGCCCCGTTTGCAAAAGTGCAGTTAAGGTTTGGCGGGGCAATTGGGCCTGCTGCACCCGGAGGATTGCTGCCCCAGCCAAGGTTAATGAATGATGCGCAGGCCCTTGACTGAGGGGCAGAGCCCGCTTCTCCTGCAAACTCTATGCCGCATACCTCGCCATTGCCTGTGTTGCACATGCTGAGAGGATACTGCGCTGAAGAAGATGAAAATGGCGGCGTTGTCTCTATCTCTATCGGCGCCGGGCTTCCAGGATAGAACTCTGTTGGGACAACTGCAAGGCCAAAGCTGGGCGCATTGCTGGTTATCTCAAATGGCGCGTTTGCCAGGTTAACCGCATTTACCAGGTCTCCGGTATTTGTGAAATAGGCGCATGCAAGATAGCCTGTCTGCGCCTGCGTGCTTGCCACATCGTTTGCCATGAACGCCGGGGTATAGTTCATTATTGCACATGTGGAGGTGCCGGCACTGCACGATGCGGTCTGCACTGGATATTGGGTGTAGCAGGAGAAACCATCAGAGTAGTAGTTCCCATCGCATTGGGCCCAGGGCACGCCCTGCGGAGTGGGAAATACAGGATTTGTGAGCTCGGCAGCGTCAGGGCACTGGAGCGAAGTTACTGGGGTGTCTGTTGTGAAGTTTGATACATAAGCAATGTATATGTCATTCTGGTAGTCGCTTGCGGTCAGGTCAGTGACACCGCTCATCTGAACAACTATGTTGGCAGATGCGCCCGGCGCTATTTCACTTATCCCGCTTGAAAACTGGCTAGGCTCTATTTGGACATACGATGAGACGCTTGACCCAGGAACCACGTTTAGATTCGCGGTTGCGCCTGCTTGATTGAAGCCGCTTGGCCCTGTGAACGGAGGTGGCTCTGGGCTGCTGTAACCGCAGAAGTTATATGTGCCAGTCTGTAGATTGGAAGCCGTTGTTGCGCTCAGCGTGCACGTTCCGCCAAGCGCACCTGGCGAGCACTTCTGCGTTGCCATTACGCATGGATATGTTGTTGGCGGGTTACCGCTGCACGCTGGCACTGAAAGCGATGCACAGCCCCCTGTCGGGCTGCCGCTTGGAGTTGTGCAGCTTGCTCCTGAAGTCATTTCTATAGCCAGGCAGTCGACCGGGCCTGGCTCGGATAGGCTAAGCGTTGCGGTCGCTGTCTGCGATCCTATTCCCTGCACTATTAGCGACGGGGATATGCTCATAGTTTGAGAACTTGCACTAGATGCAAGAACAACGAATACGAGCAATGCCGCAATGCACGCCACGAGAGGCGCGTTTGCCTTGGAAGGCGCCATAAACTACCATGATGACTTACAAAGTAGATTATGTTTCTCTATTTAAATAATTATTGCATTTCTGAACCGGTCATGTTGAGCAGATCGCGGTTATTGCATTAGACGGCGCATTGTAAACTATCGATAGTATGAACGGGGCCAGCACCGCGATTATTGCTCCGGCAACGCCTCCCATTATCATGCCCATGGCGTAGGCCTGCACCTGGCCGCGCGCCTGCCCTGGAAGTATCTGCGCTCCCGCGTATATTGCGCCTCCCAGTATCATCAGGGTCAGCGCAAGTATGAACACGATTACGTTTACTATAGTGTACACGTTGCATATTGCCTGGATTGCGAGGTTTGCGCCGATGCCTCCGCTTGCGCCGCCCCCGCCTCCGGTTGCTGCGCTGGTTTGCAGCGTTGCGGATTGCGCCACCCATCCTGCTGATGCAGTATCTGCATAGAAGCACAGTGGATAAGACGATGCGCTAGCTCCGCCGAATGTATAGCCACCTCCTGAATATCCTGAGATGGAATTTGCTATAAGGCATGGGGCTGCGCCTGACGTGCTGCATAGAGGCAGGGCCAAGGAATCCGGATCTGTCCCGGAAGAGCACGATGTGTCCCAGGTTATAGCGGTGCATGTGCCGCCGCTTGAGCACGGACACGTTGAAGCCGTGCATGTGAGCGAGAATGTGTCCCCTTCCCCGCCTGTGGCGCTGGCAGTGTCGCCGCTTGGAACAGAAACCCCGTTTATATAATCAGTGAACGAGTCGGTTGGCGCAGGCTCAGATATTGAAAGCGTTGTAGATCCGGCCAATGGCTGACCTGTTGTAGCTGTTGAATAGCCGCATATATTGTCAATGCCACCTGCCGCACTTGAAACCGTGTCCAACACGGTTAGGGCGTCGCCAGATGTTGTGGCTACCAGGCAGGGCGTTGTAACTGGCATTGTGTAGGAACCTGTGCCGCACGAAGCTGGCAGCAGAGCAGGCATAGACGCCGGGCATGCGCTTGCTCCCTCGTCTATGATGCTTGTTGCGCCGCTTGAAGTGCATCCACCTCCTATGCAGGACGCCTCAAACTGGACGCTTGTGGGGCTGGTGCATGATGCATCGCTGATGCAAGTTGCAGAAAGGTCAAGCACAGCAGATGAGGGGTTCACTTCGCAGGTTGGCTGCGGGCTCAGCAATGTGCCTGACAATCCAGAAGCAGCGCAGAAGAAGCCCTCAACGCCGTCTATGGAGCCAGCGGAGCAGGTCGTGCCGCTTGAGAGTGTGACCTGAGAGTATGCAACAGACCCGGCCTCGCAGCCCGAACACTCGGTTGAACTGGAGGTCTCGCATATGTCTGTAGCAATCGTGAACGAGAGCGGTGAGCAGGTTGTTCCTGAGGATTCTGTGCAGGTCTGCGAGTGTGCCACCTGCATTAGCTGAGGAATGAATGCAGAGATCACCGCAGCAAGCACCACTAGCCTGAAAAAATTATTCATCTTAATACCACGATTATTACTTGATGCATAACCCTTAAATATATGCCGTTTGCCTTTTGCGCCGGATCTTTTATACAGCTGCCTTTAGCAGGTTGCCTACTATGCTCTGGTAGGCTTCGCACGATGTCCACTGCGCTGGCTCTTCGCCCTTCTTTATCGCGTCCCTGACCGCTTGCGCCTCCCCGCCCCACCATATGTTGTTTAGGTCGAACCCTATGTCACGCACATTTGCAATCTTTTTGTCCCACATTATCGAAGGGTATATGTTTCCCCAGCTGTCAAGGAAGAGCGATGCCTCGAGGCTCCTGCTCCTCATCGGCTGCTTTCCAGTTTTTGCAAATGAGAGCAGTTTCTTGAGAAACGCTGTTTCCACAATCTGTATAGGGTCCAGCTGCTGCGTCCTCATCTCAATGAATTGCCCAAGCTCAGCGATAACGTCGCTGCTTGCTGCGCCCACGTTATTGTTCTGGTTATGGTAGTAATTTGATGAATTCTGCGCCAGGTTTATGTGGAAATCGTTTGGCGTTATGCCTGGAAGCTCCTTCATGACCTCATCAATAGTCTTTACCAGTTGTCCCTCATTGAATTTGGTTATGGTGTAGCCGAAGAAGAAAGAGAACCCGGTATGCTCCTTCTTCAGTTCCATGAACTTTCTTGCAAGAGCCATGACCTTGTCGAAGTTGCCAGGAACGCCCCTGACCCTGTCGTGCACTTCTCTGTGGCCGTCAAGGCTCAGCGTTATTACAACTCTTGGTATGCCAAGCCTTAGTATCCCTGCCAATCTGCTCGCCACAAGCTCATTGCTGCACAGTGAGTTTGTTGGCATTGTCAGTACGTATAGCTCTTTTGAATTCTCCTTGAACGCCCTGGCTATCTCGACTATGTCACTTCTGAGGAATGGCTCCCCGCCTGTAAGCTCAATCCACCTGAATGATGGATTCTTCTTTGCGAATTCCCTTATCTCCTCTATTGCCAGTTCTCCAGTGGGCTTCAGCTGCCATATGTTGCAATGCAGGCATCTTGATTGGCATTTCATTGTTATTGCAAAGTTCAGTTTATATGGTAGCCTAAGCGTTGAGAAGTTGCTTCTCAGTGCCATGGCGGCGAGGCCAACCAGCTTGTTTACCCTGCTCATTGAATCCTCTTTTTATTGGCAGATAAGCCTATGCCTTTACATATATTTATATTGGTGCTTGTGCCTAGTTAGATAGAAATCGTGCGTGCATGAGCACTCCATATTTATCCATAATAATCCCGACGCTGAATGAGGAGAGGAACATAGGCAGGCTCCTTGCAGAACTAAGAACGGTGGCTCGCAGCCACACCCATGAGACAATAGTGGTTGATGGAGGCAGGGACGGGCCTTCCTCAGACAATACTGTAAAGATAGCAAAAAAATACGGGGCCAGGGTGCTCTACGACAACATGGGCAAGGGCTCTGCCCTGATAAGAGGGTTCGACGCAGCAAAGGGCAAAATCATAATATCAATGGACGCTGACCTGTCTCACAGCCCTAATGAGCTTAGGCTCCTTGTCTCAGGCATAGAGACCGGATACGACATTTGTGTTGGCTCAAGGTTCATAAGCGGCGGTGGCTCGTCCGACATGCCAGCTTTCAGAATCTTCGGCAACAAGCTCTTCGTGGTGCTTGTCAACGCGATCTATGGGACAAGCTACACTGACATGTGCTACGGATACAGGAGCTTCACAAGGAAGGCGCTGAAGAAGATGAAGCTCAGCGAAACAGGCTTTGGCATAGAAACAGAGATAAACATAAAGGCAAAAAAAGCGAACCTCAAGGTGCTGGAGGTCCCCAGCTTTGAGAAGAAGAGGGTTGACGGCGAGGGCAAGCTCAGGAGCTTCAGGGATGGCTTTGTCATACTGAAGACTATACTTGGCAATGTGTTCTAGCTACTTCACTGTTGCGTAGTAGAAACTGAACTGCTTGCCCATAGGTGCGTATGTGGCATTCGCAATTGGCTTCAGAGAAACCACGCTGTTTAGGTTCTGGCAGAGATTGTCCGGAGTATAGCACCAGTATCCGTAGTCTACAACAAGGCAGCTGTACGCGCTTGTTACGTTGCTGAGCTCCTTCGCATTGTATATGTAGCTCATCTGAAGCGCGCTCCTGTTGTTTATGTTGAACAGCGTTGGGTCGTATGTAAACACTATGCAGTCGCTTGGTATTAGATGTGAGTCATTATACACGAAGTTCTCGTAGAACCTTGCATCGCCAGCCTGCATTATGTTTGATGGCTGTACTGTCAGCTGCGGCACCATCAGGTATATTGAGTAGAGTATCAGCAGCACAAGTATCGTTGCTGCGACCATGGCAACAATCATCTGTGCACCTGGCCCTTTCCTGTAGCGCCTGCTTCGCATCAGCTTTTCAAACGAGCCATTTGCAACCTGTATTATTCCAGAGCAGCCGAACCCCGCGAAGATGCTAGCCTGTGCTACAAGGCTGAGCATGTACCTCCAGTCAACCCCGTAAGTTACTCCTCCAGCATAGAATGCGGTGTACAAAAGGAAGAAAGCTAGGAACCATATTCCAAGCGCCGCAAGCTCCCTGCGTTTCTCAAATACCATCAGTACCGCACCCAGCACTGCAAGCACGGTGAAAAGGGGCGGCTGCATTATGTACTGAGTTTGGAACTGGTCAAGCCAGAAGAGGGAGTTTGCGCATATGTTGTACTCGAAATAATTTAAGCCAAAGTTGCCTGTTGCGGTGATGCTTCCACTGCCGCAGGTGTTCTGCACTGTTGTGCCCTGTGCACCATATGATGCGGTCGTATACTGCGCGTACACGTAGAATATCTCCGGTATTAGGGATATTGTCAGAACTGTGAATATTATGAGGCACGCGTTGCTGCTCAGCGCCTTCTTCGCCAATGTCATGTTCCTTTTCAGTGACCGTGTAATGGAACGATCGTCAAGTACCAGGTACATCACCGCTATGATGGGCAAGAACACGAGTGCCTCAACCTTCATGTATGAAACCACAACCAGCGATGAGGCCAGCATTGCAAAAGTATACACGCTCTTTTTCCTAATGAATACGAGCATTGCAAATATCGCTATAAGCGAATATGTCAGCATTGGCATGTCGGAGCTTGTTGCCCTTGCCCAGACCAGCACAACCGGAGTGATGCCGAACATAAACTCTGAGAAAAATGCTGCCCTGATGTCATTGAGCAACAGCAGTGCAACGAAGAAGGAGATGAACACTGCAATGGCAGACAGCGCAAAACCTGTGTCGAATGCCGCATCTTGGTTTACTCCAAGCAGCGCAAACCCTATTGCAAGATTGAACGATGTTCCTATTGGTTCGTGAAATATCTCCCCTATGTAGCATGTGTTTGGAGTCCCGAAATCGCACATCCATGCCTGGCCTGTATGGAGAAGCTGCTGCGCCATAGCCTGGTATATCGCGTCATCGAAGAAGAGCTGCTGGGTTGGCTGCACAAGATAAAGCTCTGCACACGCGAACACTAACACTATTATAACGACGAGTGCTATGTGCCATTTCCTTAATTTGCATTGAGAAAAGACTGACAGCATCTGCTTCTTCCCAAGGGCAATTGAAACAAGCAGCGTGATGAAAGCTATGAGCAGCCCTATGGTCATCGAGTATTCAGTAAGGCTCTGCGCAGCCACAAAAGCGCTCATACTCCACCCCTGTTTGTCACAAAGAGCCCGTTGATGAACATGTGCTTGGTTTTCGTGGCCTTCATTATAGACACAGCATCCTCAGGCGTCATCACTATGGGAAATCCATGGAGGTTGAAGCTGGTGTTGAGCACAATTCCATCGCCAGTGCTCTTCTTTACTTTCTTAAGCAGCTCAAGGTATCCTGGGTTCTCATCGCCAACCATGTGAGGCCTTGCTGACCCGTCTACATGGGTCACAGCTCTGGTTATGTCCCTCTTTGACTCCCTTGTCATGTAACCCATTGTCATGAACTTGTCTAAGCCCTTCCCATCATAGTCAAGGATCTTCGGCACGTCCTCTTCAAGTATTGAGGGTGCAAAAGGCTGGAACCATTCCCTTTTCTTTACATAGATGTTGAGCCTTTCCCTTGTGTCCACTGAATCGCTTGCAGATATTATGCTCCTGTTGCCTAGAGCCCGTGGCCCGTACTCCATCCTGCCCTGGAACCACATCAGGTAATTGCCATTGCCAAGCAGCTCGGCCGCGTGTGAGGCTTGTTCCTGAAGGCTCTGCTTCTGGTACTGCAGAGACCTGTCGCTTTTCACTGCACTCTCAGTTTCCTCTTCGCCGTAGTCGTTTCCAAGGTATGCGCTGAACCTGTAGTCGGTCTCCCCTGTCTTCATGTAGTTTGAGTATAGGGCGCTGCCAAGCGCTATGCCGCCGTCGCCCATGTGCGGGAAAATATACCAGCGCTTGAGGTGCTCAAGCTTCCTTATGTACATGTTGGCCTTTATGTTTGCGAATACGCCTCCCGCAAACACCACGTCGGTTATGCTGAACCTGTCTATAAGGTTGCTCACATATTTCAGCAGAACGTTCTCCAGTGCCTGCTGCGCCATGTACGCAAACTGCTCCTTTGGCAGTCTGAAGAGCACGTTCCTTAGCATATCGTACTGGGTCCATGGGCCATACCTCGCCCTGATTGATGTGCCCACTACCTTGAAGAAGTCCTTGAGCAGGTTCTCTTCATATGAATAAGGATATGAGTAGCACGCCATCGCCATGACCTTGCCCTCATCCTCGAGCTCGCGCATTCCAAGCAAAGTGGTCACCTGCTCGAAGAATACGCCAAGCGAGTCCCTAGCGGCTATGCCAAGTCTTCTCTCAAGCTTTCCGTTCTCAAGTATGCTTACGCTTCCGCACAGGCCATCGCCAAGCCCGTCAAGCGTTACGACCAGGGATTTCTTCAACCCTGAAGTGAACGCAGCCGTTGCTGCGTGGGCGGTGTGGTGCTCCACTACGTTTAAACTGAAGTTCCTGAAGCCCATGCTTCTTAGGCTTCTTGAGACCTGCGATTTGCTTATCTGATTGCAGAGTGGAAGAACCCCTACCTGTGTCACAAGGTACTTCCTCTTGTGGAGCACATGTTCGAATCTTGGCCTTGGCCTTTTCCTCCTTCTTAGCAGGTAGTACTCCTCCTTGAAGAACGGGAATACCCTTTCAACTGTCTTTGATATCTCTGTTGTTGTGAAGGCAACGTTCTCTATTTCACTGTGCTTCAGCCCCGCGTATGCAAGCGCTGCGTTTATGGAATGAACTGGGAACTTCACTTCCAGTTTTCTCTTTGTGAACCTCTCCTCGTTTGCCGCATAGACTATCTTGCTGCCCTCTATAAGCGCAGCCCCAGAGTCGTGCCCGTCCCATATGCCAAGAGTGTACATAAGCCCACAGAACCCAGATTGGGATTGCTACTCTATTTTAGGAAGAGGATTTATTAAACTGTGGAGTTCTTCTACTTATTTCGTATCTGGCTCGTCTTTGGGCTTCTTCTTGGATGTCCTTCTTGCCCTCGGCGTTGCGCTCTCTGATATGTGAGCCTGCCAATCCATGTGTGCCTTCTCGTCCTGCTGCCTCTCCTTCTCGAGCTGCGCCTGGTGCTCCTTCTCTTTTGACTGCTGTTCCTCCCAGTCCTTTCTTTCCCTTTCGCGCACCACAGATTCCTGTTCGCCTGCCCTTTCCTGGCTTCTTGCTATCTCCACTTGCCTGTGCTGGAGCTCCTCTCTTCCATGTCTGTCCTTTTCCCAGTCTGCCCTGGCCTTCCTTCCCTCCTCTGCCAGCTTAGCAGCATACGCTACGCGGAATTCCTCGCTGCTCTTGAGCGCGTTCTTTATCCATTCCCTGTCTGAGAGCTCGTGGGCGCGTGCGCGGCCCTCTTCCAAATAATCGGAGGTATACTTTTCGTGGCTTCTGCGTGCGCCCTCTCTCATCTGTCTCCATGATGGAGCGCTGTATTTTGGCCTTTCGGTCTCTTCGTCGATCTTTGCATAGCTGCTAAGCATAATGCCTGG
>JASHRG010000033.1 GCA_030037495.1 Microcaldota archaeon
GGGAAACCGACAGATAAATGGCGTTAGGCCGTACTTGATGCAGCTTTCCCTGGCGACCTCACAAGCCTTTCAGGGCCATGCGAAGAATCCTCCATTGAGAGATATTTTATTCCAGAATAGAAAATAAAGTCCAGCAATAGTTGCTGTCCATAAGAAGGACCGTCTTCTGGCAGAGTTTCATGTCTTGCTCCGATGCCGCAAACAACTCCGAAATCTGCATTGCTTCTGGCAAGTTCACGCACAAGAAGCACAAGCAAATCTGTCTCTTTATCAGTAAGCGTAGCCGCAGTGGTTATACGAGGAACTGCTCCAGCAATAACATCAAATATTGTCCCATCAAAGCTAACATCCATGGCATATGGCCGCGTTGGGTAGATGTGAGGTATTTTCGCTGTTATCAAGTCTATAACACCTTGTTCTCCAAATCTTGCACGAGCGTCTGAGATTGCCTTCCTTGTCTCGCTTATATTGAGTTTTGTTGCACTTTCAAAGAAACGCACAGCAAGCTCATTTGTTTCTTTTAATGTAGTTGTCTTTGGCGCATCGGCAGTTCGTGCATTAGTTGACATTTTATCCCCAGTACCTTAATCTGTTGAAATATTTATAGTTTCGCATATTTTTGGAAAGCTTTTAAGCCCCTAAGTGCATATATAGAGTGATTTCATGGAGAGGGCGGAACTAGAGAAGCTTACAAGGGATTATCAGCTGATACAGGAGCAGCTGCAGTCGCTTGCGCTCCAGAAGGAGCAGTTCACGATACAAAAGGAGGAGAACAAGGAGGCGCTTTCGGAGATAGAGAAGTCGTCAGGCAAGGTCTTCATAAGCATGGGCGGGGTCATTGTTGAGACAACAAAAGGCGAGGCGCTTGCAAAGCTCAAGGAGAAGCAGGAATCAACTGAGATGAGACTGTCAATAATAAGCAAGCAGTTCGACGAGTTCTCAAAGAAGGAGAAGTCGATGAGAGAGAACATCACAAGCGCGCTTAAGAACGAGAAAGGACAGTGAATCCTATGAAACTCGCGATAGTTTCTGATTTGCACATAGGATACGAGCGCTTTGAAGAGGACGCCTTCAACCAGGCGAGGGAGGCGCTCTTTGCGGCTGCTGAGGAAGCAGATGCTATCCTTATTGCAGGCGACGTGTTTGACAAGAGGTCTCCGAAGCCTGATGTCATAGCACAGGCAATAAACATTTTTAGGGATATCTCAAGAAGGGACTGGAAGGCAAGAGTAAGTTCCCTGACCGGAAGCGGCAAGGCGCATACCAATGTGCCCATAGTTGCAATCCCGGGTACGCACGAGCGAGTTGCAGAGGGCAAGGACAATGTGCTCAAGCTGCTTGCCCTTGCAGGCCTGATAATTGACGTGAGCGAGTCAACAGCAATAATCGAGCTTGAGGGAGATAAAGTTGCCGTATTCGGGCTTGGCGGCGTCTCTGAGGAGAGGGTAAAGGAAGCGCTTGTAAGGCTGCACCCAAGCCCAGTTGACGGTGTGTTCAATATCTTCATGATGCACCAGTCAATATATGAGCTGCTGCCATTCAGCGATGACATAATAAAGTACAGCGACCTTCCAGAGGGGTTTGACCTGTACATAAACGGGCACATACACAGCAGGGTGGAAGCGACAGTCCATGGCAAGAAGTTCCTGATTCCTGGAAGCACTGTGCTCACCCAGCTCAAGGACAATGAGCAGGAACCGAAGGGCTTCATACTCTTTGACACATCTGATTATTCCCATACGTTCAGGCCCATCAATTCAAGGAGATTCGTATCGGTAAGCCTGCATGTTGATGATGCAATACCTAAAAGAATTGGTGATGCTTGTGAGGCGCTGATACAGAAGGCGCTTGCGGAGCACAGCAACAAGCCGATAATAAGGATAAAACTTGAAGGCACCATAGCAAAGGGTTTCACAGGCGCGGATATGCAGCTGCGCAGCCTGATTACAAGATATGCGCACATTGCGACCATTGAAATTGACACTTCAAGGCTCAAGAACCCAGAAACAGGGAAGGAAATTGGGGAACTCCGTGACGGAGTAATAGGAGGCATGTCAATAAAGGAGCTTGGTATGAGGACATTCTCGGCAAAGCTCAAGGAGAACAAGTTTGACGAGAGCATAGACGCTCAGAGACTATTTGATATACTTGGAAGCGACCTGAACAAGGAAAAGAAGATGAAGGCAGCAACAGAACTGCTGGAAGAGACTAAGTAATTATTTCTTCTTTGCGCTTGCGCCCTCTTTGGGCTGGTGGTGCGGCTTCTTCTCATGGACACCCAATGCCTTCAGTACATGCTCCCTGTCCTTTACGTCTATTACCTCGTTAAGGAACTCGAGGTGCGCTGGATTGCACTTCCTCTCCTTTGGCCTCATTGCTGTTATTATCTTGACGTTGCCGTCCTTTTCCACAGCAGTTATGACTCCCCTGCTGCCCGCATCTCTTCCGAATTTCTTCACACACATCCTTCCTACTTGCAACAGCATTTTCACACCGCTTTCAATTCCTTAAGCTTTTTGTATATTTCTTCTGCAACCTGCTCAGCACTTATGTTATTGGTATCTACTATTATGTCAAATACCTTTTTATCCTTGCCGAAGTGTATGTTGTAGAGCTCCTTGTACAGCTTTGCGTTGTTCTCCTCCCTGAACTTTATGGTTTCCTTTGTCTCCTTGAAGTCGGTCTTGTCCCTTGCCACCATCCTTTCTGTCCTCCTGTCCTCGCTTGCATCAAGCCATATCTTTATTCCTTCTTCGGCAAGCCATGGCATCGTGTAACTGGTAATTATCACGTTCCCGGCCTTTATCTTTGCAAGCAGCCTGTTGTCCGCCTCCTTGTCGAAGTTCGGGTCTGTTTCCCTCTCTTTTACGAACTTCTTGCCTTCTTTTGTGTCCCACCAGTCTTCTCCCCCAGGGTGATAGCCGCGCTCTATTGCCATCTCCTTGAGTACGTCCCCGCCGCCAACTACCTTTATATGCAACTTTTCAGCAAGAATCTTTGCCACAACAGTCTTTCCCGCTGCTGGGTATCCAGAAATTATCAAAGCCCTCATTTAGACACCGTCAATGGGCAACAAGCTGGAGAACGTATGCCCTTTGCCTTATACCTATGTCTGTTAGTTTCATGTCGCCGTGCTCAACCCTGCTGCCGAGCTTTACTATTTCTGCTGTGCAGTTGGCGCAGAGGACTCCGCCAAATAGCCTGCTGTTTGTTCTTCTGGATCTTCCTCCGTTTACGCTTATACCATGAAGCTCTGTCCTGCAGATCGCGCAGTGTGGCTGGGACGGGGCCGCCCTTCTGTACCTTATCACGTTCCTTCCAGTCCTGGTGATCCTGTGTGCCTTCCTGAAACTGTGGGACCTGTGCATAGGTTTTGGCATAGACTGCACTTTACCAATAGTGAATTGCTACAATTAGGAGAAGAAGCTATTTAGCGTTAGCGCTTTGCTGATTCTGCGTCTGTTGCGCCATCTGCGCCTGCTTCTTTTTGTTGACAAGGGCCATCGCGCCGTTTATTATAAGTCCGAAGAGCGCTGCAACTCCTATGAATTCAAGCCCTATTACAGGGCCGTTTATGAAGAGCAGTGAAACCTGCTGCGCCATGTACCCTCCAAATAGCATTGGTATTATCAGGTCGTATATGATAAGGAAAATCGGCAGTATTACTATCATGACCTTGAGCTGCGAGTTCATGCTCTCCTTCATGAGCGGCATCAGTTCAGCCTGCTTTGCGGCTATGTCCTCGTTCCTCTTTGCCATCTCGTTCATTTCCTTTGTGAGCTTCTGTATTCTCTGCTGCAGGTCCTTGGTCTTCTGCGGGTGCACAAGCCTCCTCTGCACCTTGAGCGTGAATACTGCGTAGGCGATCGCAAGCAGCACAACAGCCAAAGATATGTTTAACGGCGCTGCAAGGTCCATTACTGATAGAAGGAACCAGTACATAGTTTCCCCACTAGATGTATCATTATTTGTTGTGTATAAGGGAATATTTAAGCCTGTTGGATGGGCTCTTAGCTTATATACTGCTGTTGAAAGCGTCCTTCATATGGCTTTCAAGCAGGTCTGCAGCCTGGCTCAGTTTTCCATCCTCGTTGTATATTACATACATCGGTATGTCGAGAGTTGTTGATATGAAGGAAAGCGCTGATATGTTTGCGTACCTGTAATTGTTAAGCGTGAGGTCGCTCATGCCCACTATTTCAGGCCTTATCCTCTCATGGTCCCTTGCAGCCCTCTGCCTCAGGGTTTCATTGGGGGCATCTATGCAGAAAAGGCCGCACAGGCCCTTTAGCCTCTTCAGGTCATTCATGGGCAGGCCTGGCAGGAATCTTCCAGTATGCTCTACAAACGCATGGGTATCCACCATGACATCTTCTTTCTGGCTAGATATGAAGTCCCACGCCGCATCTTTTATCTTGTTCTGCATTGACGTAGGCAGTGTCCTGAACAGGTCGTGGCTTGCGTCCTTTATGTAGCCCTTTTCTGTTGATATCTTGATCATTACGTCAGCGAAATTGACTATCTTGAAGTTCTTGAACCTTGGCGCTATCTTGTCCATGAGGGATGTCTTCCCAGCGCCACGTATCCCGACTATTATCAGTACCCTTCCCAGAAAATCGCCTATATGTCACGCGAAGGCGCTGTCAAGATGGTCAATGAATTCCTTCTTTGCATCATCCAGCTTGCCTCCAACGGTATTAATTACGTGTAATGGTATATTTAAATCATTGGCGTTGTACGAGAGTATGGCAAGGTTCAGCTTCTTGTGCTTGCGCAGCTTGCCGTTCGTGTCTATGTAGAAGAAGCCAACAGCATGCCTCAGGTGCTTTGTCAGGTAGTGCGACAGTCCTGGAAACAGCCGTCCGTGTTGCGCTGCACCGCCGTGGGTCTCTAGCACAACATTGCCATCCATTGCAGCTATCCTGCCAACAGCTTCTGTCCTTATGTCGGTGTTCTGATCGCTTGGTAGCTTTTGCATCTGACCCATGGTCGTTGCGAGCTTCCTTTTCTTGGCAACGTCAAGCATTATGTCGCCAAGCGTTACTACCCTGTAGTTCCTGCTTTTCTTAACAGCAGCGATCACTGGCCTGTGCTTTGAACCTCCGTGCCCAACGACTATTGCGACCTTCCTCATGATAACAACTAGCTAATGAAAAACAAGCTTTAAGAAGCTTGCCATAGTTCATGAAAAATAGGAATCTTGCAAATCAATAAGTATCTGAATGGGTCAAGCTGCTAGTATGCCGTATAGAACTACTTCTATAGGGATCAGACCTGTAGAGCTCAGGGCTGACTACGGAGCTCTGATGAGAAGAGCGTACCTTGAATTTAGATCAGGCAATTACGAGAGGGCAGCCACATTTGCGCGGAGGGCAATGAACGGATGTGATGGGCGCGTGGATAGGGAGAAGGCTGCACTGCTGGTGATAGACGCAAGCGTTATGGAGAACACGCCTGGCGCGCTTTTGCTGGCGCTAAAAGTCGCAAAGAGGTTCAGGCTAGAAGAGCAGAGAATGACCATAGAAGAAAGAATGGAACTGAATAGCGCAAACCGCTTTGCCGCTGGTATTGTAATACTCAGGAGGAAGACCAGAACGTTCCCTAGAAGGGAATATGTGCCTGTCCCAAGAGACTAGATGGATTACTCCATGTCAGGCATTCCGCCGTGGCCGTGGCCGCCCATTCCGCCCCCTGGCGGCATTGGCCTGCTTCTCGCGCTTATCATGTCATCTATTCTGAGTATTATCTCTGCTGCCTCTGATGCGCTAGATATTGCCTGGAGCTTTACCTTCAATGGTTCATAAACACCCTGCTTTGCCATGTCCCCAAGCGCTGTCTTGAAGATGTCAACGCCGTATACGCTGCCCTCCTTTGTCTTGTGCTTGCTCCTTAGCTGCACTAGTGTGTCTATTGCGTCCATTCCGGCGCTCTCTGCCAATGTCTTTGGTATAACTTCCATTGCATCTGCGAACTTCTGGATTGCGAGCTGCTCCCTGCCTCCAACCTCGCTTGAGTAGGCCCTTATCCCGTTTGCTACGTCTATCTCTGTGCTGCCTCCGCCAAGCACGTATTTCCCTGTTTCAACAACGCTTGAGACTGCCCCTATGACATCGGTAATCGCCCTCTCTACCTCGTCAATCACCTGCTGCGACCCAGCCCTTATGAATATAGTGACGCTCTTTGGGTCCTTGCAGCCCTCTACGAAGACCATCTGCTCCCCAGATATCTTCCTTTGTTCGACAAGCTTGGCGTATCCAAGATCCTTCTCGTTGAGGTCATCAAGGCTTGTGACTATCTTGCCTCCTGTTGCCCTTGCGAGCTTCTCCATGTCAGACTTCTTTACCCTCCTGACCCCGATTATCCCTGCCTTTGCAAGGTAGTGCTGTGCAACGTCGTCTATGCCCTTCTGGGTTACAACGACTGTTGCCTTGCTCTTCTTGATCTTGTCGACCATCTCCTTGAGCATCCGCTCTTCCTGCTGCAGGAAAGCCTGCATCTGGTCAGGGCTTGTTATTTCTATCTTTGCGTCTACCTCTGTCTTCTCTATCTCTAGAGCAACGTCAAGAAGCGCTATCTGTGCATTGTTCACTGCTGTGGGCATTCCTGGATGCGCTATCTCCTTATCGAGCAGCACTCCGCTTATCAACTCTGTATCAGCAATCGAGCCTCCCACCTTCTTCTCCACCTTTATGAAGTCGTGGTCAATCACTATCTTCCCAGCATGGCTCTTGTCCATAACCTGCCTTATCGCCTTTATCACCAGCTTGCAAAGGTGCGCCTTTGTGGAATCGTCACCAACGTTCTTTGAGCCCATTGACACCATTGCGATCTTTTGTAGTGTGGCCTCGTCGTTGACGTCAACGCTCCTTGACTTCTCTGCAAGGATCTCTGCGGCTTTTTCAGCGGCCATCTTGTATCCTCTTACAATAGTTGTCGGGTGTATCCCCTGTTCAAGCAGGTCGTTTGCTCCCTTGAGCAACTCTCCCGCCATTATCACAACTGTCGTTGTGCCGTCGCCAACCTCCTTGTCCTGTGTTTTTGCTATGTCTACCATTATCTTTGCTACTGGATGCTCAACGTTCATTTCCTGTAGTATGGTTGCACCGTCGTTAGTTATCACTATGTCGCCCATCTCGCTGACAAGCATCTTGTCCATGCCCTTTGGCCCAAGCGTTGTCTTTATCGCGTTTGCCACAGCAGCAGCGACAGCTATGTTCGTCCTCTGGGCATCCCTTCCAAGAATCCTGCTTGCCCCCTCAGGAAGCAATAGTACCTGTTGTCCGCCTAGGTTGTTTTCTGCCATTGTATCACTCTAGTTTATGTGTATAATTAGAATTTCCCCCTCCGTCGTAATCTGCATTTTTTATATACATGTGTGCATATAAAAATCTGACTTATACTATTAATGTATGACAAGATATTTATAGCTTTGCAGGGGCTGAGTTGCCAATAAATATCTGTAATGCTGATATCAATACTGGTTTCATGGAACTGCCAGTTGCACGCCCTGAAAGAAAGGTTACGGCAACAGGAAGCTGCGACTCAAAGGATTACAGACTCGCAGATGCCAGAGAGTTTCTCACGGAGGGGGCTCCGCGTGGGTCATACTGGAACGTAAGACAGCCTCTTCATGCTGCGATCAGGGATGCACGCACCAGCGGCGATGCTGCGAAGCTTTTTGAGGCAGTGGGCCTTGCGTGCGAGGTTGCACTGAGTTTAGCCAGGGCTCATCCGTCCAGTATGACCGAGGTAGAGGCTAGATTGGTGCTTATTGAGCTGAAAGCCGCTGCCAGCGCTGCGAGGGAAAATAGAGTAACAGGCCCTAATGTTGCAGCAACTGAAGAGAAATTGCATCTGTTTGGAAAGAAGGTTGGCGAAGATGTTGATGGCAGGATGGCGTACGCTGCGTATTCTGAGAGGGAGCGCGTAGCTGAGATTGGAAGAATGGAGCGTCGTGCAGAGGCACGCGACAAGCGCATGAAGTCCATGGATGACGCCTACGATGCTTACAGGCTTGGAGACTTTGTTACAGCTGCAGAGCTTGCCACACGGATAGTACAAAAAGCAGATGCTGATGGGCTTGAAAGGGATCTTGTTGCTGAGGCCAAGAGGCTTCTTTCATACGGAAGTGTTGCTAAGGCGCTAACTATGACACATGCTGAGAGGGAGGCTGCTAGGGAGGCAAGCCGAAGGAGGATAGAAACCCTGCTTCCTATAGGCCAAAGAACTCTTGCTGAGCTAACCCCTGGCGAGAAGGCTATGATCCCTATACCTGATGCAGTACTGAGAGACAGGGCGCTGGCTGCGCTAGGGCGCGACGAACTGTTCATGCGTGGCCTCGGTGCCTCAGAATCTGACCTCGCAGCAATTAGGTTGCGGCGCCTTGGACCAACAGGCGGCAACTAACCTTGTTGGAGGGCGTCTTGCTAAACCAGGTTCACAAGGAAACCTATAAGGAAACCTAAGAATATTCCAAGATAAATGGTCCTCTGCTTTGTTGGGTCTATGTCCTTGAGCTGGTGCTTTATCATAGGCAGTATGACATAAAGGATGGCGCCTATTGCAAGGCCGTCAAAGAACACGTTGAACAGGGTTGAGCTGTAGTAGTAACCTGCTATTCCTCCTAGTACCGTAGGCAAGCCGCCAACCAGGAACAGCAGTAGCATTGTTCCGAGCTTTTTGTCGTTGTTCAGGAATGGAGCTGCAATAGGGAATCCCTCTGTAACGTTTTGCAGCGTGAAGCCTACCAGAATGACCAGGGCTATCCCTGAGAACAGGCCTATGCTTACTGAAGTCGCCCCAAATACAAGGCCCTCTGTCAGGTTCTGCAGGCCAATGCCTATTGCTATCATCAGCGACATCATGGCCGGGGAGAGGCCCTGCTTTGCCCTGTTCTCGAAATAGTAGAGCATGAAGAAGCCTGCTGCCAGAGCAACTGCAAATGCTATGCTAAGGCTTGGTATTGCAAGATAGCCGCCGGGGGAACTGCTGTTGTAAAGGCTGGGCGCTGCATCAGAGAACACATCGCACATCAGGAATACCAGTATGCCTATTGCCACCGCGTTTAGCAATCTTGTCGTCTTCTCTCCAGTTTTCTTCCTTAGGACAAGCGGCAGTGACAGGTATATCGAGAATCCCATTACGCACGAGAAGGCTATGGTTCCTATGAAGCTTGACATTTTACCCCTGCTTTATAACTGAGTTATAAAGGACAGAGCTTATGCTAATGGTAGCTATTTAAAAAGATACAAAACAGGAATTGTAGCCTTCTACACTAATTGTAGATTACCACTTCCTTCTTAGTACAAATATGCTGCCTATCAGTCCAAGCAGGAACCCTGTAAGGAACCCGCCTCCTGCCAGCAAGCTCAACAGGCTGAATATCAGCGCTGCGGTGGCCCACATCTTCCTTGACTGGCCCTCTGTGTTGTAGAGCAGCATGGCGCATATTATCATTAGCAACCCTACCATTATGCCGAAGTACTCGAAGTACTGCGACAGTAGGTTTACGTTGCCAAATCCTAGGTTCGTTAGCGGGCCTATCACGCTGTCGCTTATCACGAACAAACCTCCAAGGAATATCAGTATGAACTCTGTTTCCGGTAACGGAACTGTTTTTTTCATCGTTCTAGATGGCATGTGGGACACCTGGTTTCACTAATATAACAATAGTTAGTCTTTAAAACCTTAGCCTCGCCTAGCCTGTTGCTATCTTTGAGACAATATCATCGAAGGCCCTCCTGAGATCGCTGTCTTCAAGCACATGCACCCTTCCCTGATCAGTCATTTCTGCTATTTCGGCCTTCCTTTGGACAGAGCCAATCAGCTCTGTGTCGAGGGCTTTCACCACCTCCTCGGTTGACTTGCTGGGCTTTCCGCTTGACATGTTCTCGATTACTCCTAGAACAGAAACGCCAAGCCTCTTGGCCATCAGCCCTGACCTTATTGCATTTAGCCCCGCGACTTTCTGAGGATTTGTGACTATTACGAAGCCGTCAAGATCGAGCACCTGCATTATTGTAAGTGGGTTGTCAGACGTCCCTGGCGGCAGGTCTATTATAAGATAATCAAGGGCGCCCCATTCGGTGTTCTCGAAGAAGTCGCCAAGCATCTTCACCATTATCGGACCTCTCCATATTATCGGCCTCTTTAATTCATCGACTAGCATTGCGGTGGACGCGATCTTTACGCCCTCTTTAGCTATGGGCTTGAGCGGAAGCACGGGCTCCATCTTATCCTCCATTCCCAAGAACATCGTGACGTTTGGGCAGTCTATGTCTGCATCTAATAGGCCAACCCTGAAGCCCTTCTTCATCAGCGAGTACGCAAGATTTATCGCTATTGTTGTCTTGCCCACCCCGCCCTTTGCGCTGTAGACGCCTATCTTGTGCTTTATGTTTGAAAGTTTTTGCTTCACCCTCTGCTTCTGCTGGATCACCCTGAGAAAAGATGGATGCATGCCAGGCTGCAGCTGCTCGTGGTGGTGCTGGTGTTGGTGCTCCTCCTCCATTTTATCATTAGCTATCTGTTGCCAATGTTATTTATATGGCAGCCACTTTCCTAGAAAAGGCTTAAATACGGTGCTGGTCAAGTAGTGGTAATGGTTTTATGGAGGCGCAGCATCCGCTAACCGCAAAGCCTGGCAGCCAGCTAGCAGTTGGTGCAAATGCCATTGCCGGCATTTTGAGGCCAACGCCAGTGGCAACAGGCCTGAGGATGGTGTGCGCGGACTGCAAGCGCGGAGACCCTGAGAACAAGATTTCTCCTAAGATCACAAAAATAGTCAGTGTAGAGCAGGGTTGGACGCACCTTTGGGAGATCCATGGAAGGATAAACCCGGCGAAGCTTCCAGAGCTTGTGCTGCGGTACCTTGAGCCAGCAGACGATGCATAAAGCTCACTTCCACAACCAAAAAGCTAGTAAAGGTTAAAATAACTTCTTGTCTATAATAATTCTGCATTCCAAAATAATAGAACAAAAGTCTACTTATTTTAGAAAAAGAACAAAGGTGTAAAAAATGAAAATATCGGATCTAAAGGCAGGCACAAGCAACGTCAGCATAAAGGCCACTGTATCGCAGAAGGACGAGCCAAGAGAGGTAGTTACCAAATATGGAAAGAGGCTGAACGTGGCAAACATACTGCTGAAGGATGACAGCGGAACAATAGCGATGTCGCTTTGGGGCAATGATATCAACACTGTTGATGTTGGCGACGTGATAGAAATATCTAACGGATACGTGAGCGAATTCAGGGGAACGCCGCAGCTTTCAACCGGGAAGTTCGGCAAGATAAAGGTAGTCTCAAAGGGGGACGGCTCGCGCGCATCTGAAGGCGCACCAGAAGACGACTTCGAATCCATGGACGAGGAAGCCTGATCACTGCGCAAGCGCTGCCTTTACGTATTGCTGGCTGCACACGCTGGCAGGAGTGAAATTGTCTATCGCGCATATGTGAGCAGTGAATATGTTTGCTGATCCTATTATCCCAAGCGCAACTGTGGAATTCGGATTGCCAAGCATGTTAATTATCTGCTGCCAGTTGTAATGTGTGTTCCACAGTATGCCAGGCGAATACGGGGACCCTAGCTGTACGCTTTTGTTCTCAAAATCTATGAATGGTATGCACTCCCCATACGGGCAGTCGGGAGTGACAGGGTCGTATTTGGCTATGCTCTGGTTCTCCCAGGGCTGCGCTACCTGAAGTGGCGCTTCAGTGTTGTTCTGGAGCTCCACTGTTATGAAGTTTATGTATTGGCTCTGGTATGTTGAATTGACAAATGTGAACGTAGGGGTCGATGCATAGACATCTGTTGCTGATGATGTCATGTACTCAAGGCCTGAAAAGCTGCCAAACCTCATAAGTGCAAGTATAAGCCCCCACCTTGTAGCAGCGCAGAATGGGCAGTACTCTGCTCCCATGTATAGCACGGTAGGCTTGCCGCCTACCATTATCGGGCTTCCTGAAACATTGCTCGGGAACCCCTGGACTATCCCTATGCCTATCCTGTTTGCAATGGTTTCGTTGTTTGCTATTGAGTAAAGCGCAGTGAGCTGGGCCTGGCTAACCTTCTGGTTGTCTTGTGAGATAAGGCTTGTGTTCCCATTGCTTGAATTTAACACAACCACAGCGGCAACAAGCAGCACCACGACTATAACCGCAATTATTTTCGTGCTCTTCTTCATCTGTACCCCGTATTAGAGTTTATTTAGTAAAGTAATAAATATCTGATAGAAGTGAGCTTAGGCTAGGTGTAATTATGGCTTCAGCTTCAACCACGTTATCGCCAGTTGCTGCATTGGACACGGCTGTTGGATTGAGGGAGACCCTTGATAGAGCGCTTGGTCGCTATGACAGGGTTTTAGTAAGAGGTGTTAGACGCAGTGTCCAAATACATGCAAGCGATGATATTATTGCACTTCCTGCATGGGTTCTGAGCGATTATGATAGGAAAAAGAAAGATGCCAAAAGGAAATATCTGTTTGGGATGGAAAGGTTTCTTGTAAGGGAAATGCCTGGGCTTGGAGAAACTTTGGGCTCTATTGCGCGATCTTTAAGAGATGCGCCTGTCAGCCCAGACGCGAGGATGTTCAATAGGGAGCATATAAAAATCTTTGAACGTCTAGGCCTGATAAGAGTTGTGCACTGGCCTGTCGGTAACCGTAGCGTGGCTGAGTTTATAGGATACGGAAAGCCCCTGGCAACTAGGTTAGCAAAATACAGAGCGGATGTTGACGGCGCTTTGGTGTATTCTCCTGTGCGCAGATAACGCTAAATAGCTTGTAAGCCTATTTTTGCATTTAGTTACATCCTGTGATAGCTTGGCCTTCCGCATTAAAAAGGAAATAGGACCGATAGGTCTTGCGCTCATCGCTGCTGCTCTATGGGGGTTATCCGGGACCGCAGCGCAGGCACTATTTCAGGTGTATAGTTTCCCGACCTTTGGCCTTGTTGCTATAAGGTGCCTTATTGCAAGCTTCATGATATTTCTTCTGTTCAGGCCAAAATGGCCAAAGGGAGCAGGGGTGAGACTGACGAAGTTTGCGCTTCTTGGAATAATCCCAACGCAGCTTTTTTATTTCATAACAATCGCATACTCAAACATAGTAACTGCGCTGCTTCTTGAGTATCTGTTCTTGCCGATTGTTGTGATCTACGAGGCAGCACAGGGAAAATTTACCCTGAATGCGGCGCGCACAGCAATGATACTGCTTACCATAGTTGGAATTTTACTCGTTGTGCTTGGTGGCAAAACTGGACTTATGCTCAGCGTTACGCCGATTGCGATTGCAACAGGATTGGTAAGCGCGTTCGGAAGCGCGTATTATACACTTCGTGGCGGCGCCCTCTCATCAAAATACGGCCAGTGGTCGATAACTGGGTGGAGCTTCCTGATTGTCGGATTGCTTATAATGATACCAGGAGCATTGAGCTTCAGTAGCATGCCGATGCTTGTGGGAACGAGTAACCTTCTTGCAGTTACTGCGCTGGTGCTGGTTGTTGCTATATTTGGCACGTTTATCCCTTTTGCACTGCTGTTGCGCGCGCTTACTGCTGTTACAGGAACAGAGGTCTCAATAGCAGCTGCAACAGAGCCAGTGTGGGCAGCAATAGTCTCATTCATTGTGTTTGGGGCGCTGCTCACAAACCTGCAGTACTTTGGCGGTGCGTTAATAATTCTTGCGATAATTATACTAAGGGCAATAACTCCTAACGGCAAGCGTGCGAATAAATGACAACTCTGATGCAGGTTTTATATTCAATAATTATAGGCGTAGTTCAAGGGATAAGCGAGTGGCTGCCGATAAGCAGCAAGACACAGGTTTTAGTAATTGGCACATATCTATTGAACCTTACATACTCGCAGGCTTATACTTTTGGATTGTTCATGGAGGTAGGCAGCTCCATCGCGGCAATCATCTACTTTAGAAAAGAGATATGGTCGCTAATACAGGTGATAATGGGAAACAGGGGCAAGGCAAATGTCACCCTGTTTAAGTATGTGCTTACTGCAATAATATGCACAGGAATCATAGGCGCGCCTCTTTACCTGTTTGCAGATTCATTAACGTCAATACCGATATGGCTGCCAATGATGGTTATAGGGCTTGTGCTCCTTGGCGACGCCGTATTCATAAGGTATTCTAGAAAAAAACAGGCACAAGGTGAAAACACAAACAGGCTTGGTGACCTGAGCTTCAAAGATTATGTTTTAGTAGGGATTGCGCAGGGAATCGCTGCCCTGCCTGGAGTCAGCAGATCAGGAATAACAACAAGCACATTGTTGCTTATGAAAGTTGAGGCTGATGAAGCTTTCAGGCTATCGTTCATCATAGGGATTTTTGCCTCTTTGGCAGCCTTTGCTTTGACGGTTGTTGCAACAAGGTCAAATGTTGCTGCCGCTGTGGCAGGGATCGGCGCAATTGGCATAATAATAGCGATAATAAGCGCAACTCTGGTGAGCCTCTTCCTGATAGACTTTTTGCTAAAGATAGCAAAGAGCTCAAAGATAGTCTACCTGACTGCTGCGCTTGGCTTGATTGCTCTTGGGAGCAGCCTTCTCTACCTTGCGCTTGGAGTAGGGGCGATGTTCGGCTAGGGCACGTAAGCTATTAATATTCCTTGACATAGAACATCTTGTGCAGCCATGGGGTTGTAGCGTAACCTGGCAGCGCGGCTGGCTCCAGATGTTTATAATTAATTGAGCGCATTGCGCGATGATGAGGATCTGGAATTTCGATTATAAAGTGAAGAAACCAGCAAGTCCGGGTTCAAATCCCGGCGGCCCCAGACTACCAAAACTTACATAAAAGTGTACAGGTAACTACTTTTTATGAAATTCAAACTTATTGAGGAATTCAATCACAAGGTCTACAGGAGGCTAAGGCACAAGCGCAACAGGAAGCATATACTGATACCTGTGCTGCTCACTGTAGCGGTTCTCATGGTGCTCATATTTGTGCTTGAGCTTGTTAACGAGAGTTTCAG
>JASHRG010000034.1 GCA_030037495.1 Microcaldota archaeon
CCTCTTAAGCTTCAGCAGGTCGAGCCCTTTTCCAGCTACTCTGATCCTGGCTTTTGTCTTGATCAGCTCAAGCCTTGTAGTCTTAATGTTGCTTTGCGGCATCCTGTTCCACCTTGCCCTTCTTGTCCTTGCCCTTGTCCCACTGCCCGTACTTCTGTATGAACTCGTCCTTGACCCTCTTAGTTTCGTTCTTGTCCAGCATGCTGAAGAGCTCCCATCCCAGCCCAAGGCTTTCCTCTATTGTCCTGTCCTCGAAGAATTCCTGGTTTACAAACCTGAATTCAAAGGCATCAGCAAACTTCAGGAACGTCTTGTCATTTGCGCTGAGGGCCTCCTCCCCAACTATCTCTATCAGGCTCCTGAGCTCCTTTCCTCTAGCATATGCTGAGAAAAGCTGGTCTGCAACGCCCCTGTGGTCTTCTCGCGTGCGCCCCTTGCCTATTCCTTGATTCATAAGCCTAGAAAGCGAAAGCAGCACATCTATATTAGGATAGATGCCGCTTCTTTGAAGCTCCCTGCTCAGCACAACCTGCCCCTCTGTTATGTACCCAGTAAGGTCTGGTATCGGGTGCGTGATGTCGTCTCCAGGCATTGTAAGTATCGGTATCTGCGTGATTGAGCCCTTCCTTCCTATTATCTTTCCAGCCCTCTCATAGATTGTTGAAAGGTCTGTGTAAAGGTAACCAGGATAACCTCTTCTTCCCGGGACCTCTTCCCTTGCTGCTGATATCTCCCTCAAAGCCTCGCAGTAGTTTGTCATGTCCGTGAGTATCACAAGAACGTGCATCTCCTTCTCGTAAGCAAGATACTCCGCAGTGGTAAGCGCAAGCCTCGGCAGAATTACTCTTTCCATAGAAGGCTCTGATGCGAGGTTCAGGAAGAGGACCGACCTGTCGAGGGCACCAGTGTCCTCGAACTCTTTTCTGAAGAAGTTAACCTCTTCGCTGTTGATTCCTATGCCTCCAAACACTACTGAGAAGTTCTCGTCAGAGTTCAACAACTTTGCCTGCCTTGCTATCTGTGCGGCTATTTTGTTGTGTGGCAATCCCGACCCTGAGAATATAGGAAGCTTCTGTCCTCTTACAAGCGTGTTCATCGCATCGATTGTTGATATTCCTGTTTGTATGAATTCGCTAGGCTCCTCTCTCGAAGCGGGGTTAATCGCGCTCCCGTTTATGTCGAGCTTTGTGTCGCTGTAAATGGGCTGCCCTCCGTCCCTCGGCCTTCCGACCCCGTCAAATATCCTTCCAAGCATCTCCTCGCTCACAGGAAGCTTGAATGTTGTGCCCTGAAATCTTACCTTGGTTTGCTCTATGTTTATTCCACGCGTTTCTCCAAACGACTGGACTATAGCCAGCCCATTCCTGCTGTCAAGTACCTGCCCTGTAACCACTCTTCCGTTCTCAAGCTCTATCTCAACCAGCTCGTTGTAAGCCGCGTCTTTTACTCCCTCTACAAATAACAATACGCTTGTTACCTGGTTTACTGTTTTGAAATAAACATCGCTCATTTCGCCTGCACCTGTATTTTGCCGATTTCATCAATCGCGCTTTTTACATCATCAAAATATTTCTGTATCTGCTCCTCTCTTGTAAACTTCATCCTCGCAATCTTTTGCTTTGCGCTTGTTCCCTGCATTTGGTCTACTGAAACTCCGCGCTCAACAGCGTCACGTTCCTTCTCATATAGGAGCATTATCGATTTTATCATCATATACTGCTTGTTCATCGATGAATATGTATCAACTTCATCGAACGCGCTCTGCTGCAAGAAGTCCTCTCTAATAACTTTTGCAATATCAAGCACCATCTTCTCCTTTTCAGGAAGCGCATCGTATCCCACCAATTGCACTATTTCGTTTATCTCTGCCTCTTTCTGAAGTATCTCCATAGTCTTTGTGTAAAGCTCACTCCACTCCTTGTTAACATTATCTTCGTACCATTTCCTCAAGTCTTCTATGTAAAGAGAATAGCTGTTCAACCAGTTTATTGATGGGAAGTGTCTACTGTTTGCCAACGACGCATCAAGCGCCCAGAATACTCTTGTTACTCTAAGCGTGTTCTGTGAGACAGGCTCGGATGTGTCTCCCCCAGGAGGCGAAACTGCGCCAATAGCTGTTACAGAGCCAACAGAGCCGCTAAGCACGTTTACTCTCCCTGTTCTTTCGTAGAACTCTGCAACCTTTCTTCCAAGGTAAGCGGGATACCCTTCTTCACCGGGCATCTCCTCAAGCCTTCCTGATATCTCTCTCAGCGCCTCGGCCCATCTTGATGTGCTGTCTGCCATAAGCGCAACGTTGTAGCCCATGTCTCTATAGTACTCAGCAAGCGTTATTCCTGTGTAGATGCTAGCCTCTCTTGCCGCTACAGGCATGTTTGAGGTGTTAGCTATAAGTATTGTCCTGTCCATAATAGGTTTTCCAGATTTAGGGTCCTTTAGCTCTGGGAATGTCTTCAATATCTCTGTCATCTCGTTTCCGCGTTCGCCACAACCCACATAAACCACTATTTCGCTGTCGCTCCACTTTGCAAGCTGGTGCTGTATTACGGTTTTTCCTGAACCGAATGGCCCCGGAACAGCCGCAGTGCCCCCCTTTGCCACAGGGAATAGCGTATCAAGCACTCTCTGTCCTGTTATAAGTGGGATATTTGGAGGTAGTTTGCTGACTACAGGTCTGGCTATTCTAACAGGCCATCTCTGGGCAAGTTTTACCTCTACGTTTCCATCCTTTGTTTTTATTATCGCTACAGTATCCTCAATAGTGAAGCTTCCATCGCTTATCTTGTCTATTACTCCCTCAACTTCCGGAGGCACCATGACTCTGTGCCTTATCAGGCTTGTCTCTTCTACCTCTCCAATTATCTCTCCGCCTTTTACGTTCTTGCCCTTTTTCGCAATCGCCTCAAAATCCCATTTCTTCTTTCTGTCAAGCGAGTCAACGTTAACCCCTCTTGCTATGAAGTCTCCGCTTACCTCTTTAATTTTGTCTAGAGGTCTTTGTATGCCATCAAATATTGAGCCAAGAAGCCCAGGTCCCAGTATTACTGAAAGCTGGTTTCCTGTGTTCTCTACAGGTTCACCAGGCCTTAACCCTGTAGTGTCCTCATAAACCTGGATTATGGCCATGCCAGCATCAAGCTTGATTATCTCCCCAATTAACCCCTGCCTCCCAACCTTTACAACGTCGTACATCTTTGCATTTGTGAGGCCTATCGCTGTGACCACAGGTCCCGATATCCTGTCAATCGTTCCGCTCATTTTTTCAATCCCTTTATATCCACTCCAAGCACCCTCTTCGCGAGCTTTTCCACGGATTCTTTCTCAACCTCTGTGCCAGGCAGCGGTATGAACACAACAAGCGGGGTGAGCGAGGTCTCCGCCAGCCTGAGCAGGCTGTTGTCCATGAACTGCTTTACGCTCTCTGATATTAGTATGAGATTGTATCCCTTAGAAAGCATCAGTTCTGTGAACAGCTTTGCCGCCTCGCTTCCTGACTTTATGAAAGTGTCCTTTATGCCGACAAGCCTGAACCCAAGCGCAATTTCGCGCTCCCCTATAACAGCAATCTTCTCAAACTTCATCATACCACATATTTCAGGATCCTCATGCCCTCCATCCTCTCCTTGCTTATCTTGTAGAGCTTGCTTAGCCATATCGCCCTAAGCTCGTCCCTTTCAATTTCGCTCCTTATTATGAAGCCAACTATGGACTCTATCGACAGTGCTAGCGAGTCAAACACCTTGAGGTACTTCTTGTAGAGCTCCCTTTTGAGCGCAGACTCGAAATAGGCGGTGAAGTCATCGCCCTTGTACCTTTCAAATGCGTCGTCAACCTTGAACGGCATGTCAGGCTTCAGCGCAGCTATCTCCTTTGACGCCATCTCCATGAGCTTGTTTTCTGGCATGCTGCCTCCATTTATTATGTAGTCCTTTACGCTTTTGTAGCCGAAGCTTATGCCCTTTATAACCGTCATCACATTCCTGATGTCTATCATGCCCTTCACATACGCGAGCATCGGCCCCTCGTCGCCGTTGTAGAACTTAAACGATTGCAATAATCTCGAATAGTAATATGTGTCCAGGGCAAGCACCATGGTTGAGATGTCGTTGCTCTTCTTCACCTCATCAACGAACTTTAGCAGTATCGTGCCATAGCCGTACTTGACAAGCAGGTTGACCACTCCCTCGACGTCTTTCTGTTCTATCATTTTTGCATAATCTTCCCTGGTAACAAGCCCGGCGAAAAGCCCGACAGGTATGCCCCTCTGAACAGTCAAGAATGTTTCAGTGTTCTCGACGCTGTAGCCCAGCACCTTTGATGAGAGTATTGTCTTTATGTTGTCGATAGGCCACTTGCTCAGGTAGGCAACAACAAAGTCCTTTGCCGCAGGAGGCAGAGCGAACTCCGCATTCTTTATCATGCGCATCATGTGCGCGTTAAGCACCACTTCTACTATGTCTGGATATGGATACAGCTGTGAGAGCGCATCGATCTCCTTCCTGTAGCTGGTTGTGCTGAGCAGCTTCATGAAGTCATCAGGATCCTTCTGAATCAGCTGCTCTATGAGGCTCTCGCTCAGGAAATCGGACTTTGAGACTCTTAGTCTCCCATACGCGCCAGAATATGTCGAATCCATGTTCATTCCCTAATCTGGTCAAGAAGCTTGACGGCTATCCCGTCCTTCAATGACTCTATTATTTTCTCAAGGGAGTAATCAACGTACATCTTTCCATCCTGGGAAAGCCCCCTGAGCCCCCCAGCAAACTGTTCCCTAGATTCTGTGATCTTGGCATCCTTTCCAGCACCCCTGAGCTTCTGCAGGTCCCTCTTCTGCAGCATCAGGGTGCACCCCGGTCCAAGCTCCTTTACCGCTGTTGCTGCAATGACGCCCAGCAGTTTCTGGTACTCTGCGCTGGCAGTATAATCGCCAAGGTTGTCGCCCAGGGTCTGCATTGCATCGTTTATGTAGCCGTTGACCGCTTCCTGGTATATTCCCTTGCCCTCTATGTTGGCCCTTGAGAGCTCCCTGGTAAGGAGCTGTTTCGCGTCGCTGTCAGCCTTGGAGTTAGAATCTTTGGTCTGCTCTGCGGCTTCAGCAGCCGCGTTCTCCTCTATTTTCTTTGCCTCCGCGTTTGCAGCATCAACGATCTGCTTAGACTTCGCTTTTGTGTCTGCCTCTATGTTCTTGATTATTTCTTCCAGGCCCATCTCCAGCACCAGATACAATCAAAGTATCTGCAAGAGCAGTATAAGACCGAGCACGAAGCCAATGATCCAGAGGGTTTCGGGTATAACAAAGAAGAACAGCACCTGACCGAACTTTTCCGGCTTTTCCGCTATGACTCCCATTCCCGCAGCGCCTATCCCCTGCTGTGCCATGCCTGTTCCTATCAAACCGCCAGCGATTGCGATGGCGGCCGCAATTGAGTATAACGCTGGTATGTCTGTTGATGCTACCATTGGTTCACCCTCTAAAGTTTCAATTATGTTTAGTGATATAAGTTTATAAAGCTTCTACAATTCTATGCCAAAGGGTCAAGGAGGCATGTATGTTGCAGCCCACTGCGTATCATAGCTAAGGCCTTTTGCTATCCCAGCATAGTTATTGCCGCCATAGTCACCAGCGTTTCCATTCAACGGATACCACGCAACAAGGCTTGGGAGGTTTGTCGGCGCCCCTCCTATGCCTTCGATGTACAGCGCCTTGATTCCTGCTGCGGTGAACCCAGTAGAGTAAATCTGCACGTTTGATATGTCGCCGTTGAAGTACGTGTCCCACTCCCCTATTATGCCGTTGTTGTCTAGAGTCAGGCAGCCTATATTAGAAATCGTGGGAGTGCCTGCCTGTACCCCGTTGACGTAGCTTGCCAGCACGCCGTTGTTCAATACCAGCGCAACAAAAGTCCATGTGCCCTTGTAACTGCCGCTTACTGTCCATGAATTGGGGTTTATCGTGTTGTGCGCCTCAAACCTTAGCACTGTGTCGTTTGTCTCTATGTCAAACGGTTCGCTGGTTAAGTGCGGCATGTTCGAGAATATCCCCACGACGCCGCCCTTTGTTGAGTTGGGCATGCCCTGATCAAGGAACCATGCGGTTATTGTTACGCCGCACGCTTTTGTTGCCGAGAACATCACCGGCAAGAGCACATTGCTGCTTTGGCCGTTGAACTGTGCCACATAGTCGGGCAGCTCGCCGCTGCACGTGCCGCTTAGGCTTATGAATTGCGTTGTGCCTATCCCATTCGGCCTGAGCACAACGCAGCTACCAGGCTGCGCCCTTGGGCTTCCAGTCCCGCTGAAGATTCCAAGCATGTAGAGCGCTCCTAGGACTATCACTATTATTATTATGGCCCATCCGTATACCATGAGGTACTCAAGAGCATTGGCACCATGCATATAGAACATAGAGATGCTCAGAAATATAAACCAAACTATGCGCTAGCCCTTTGCAACTCCCACTGGCACAAGCCTTGCCACCGCATTTGATATTTTTGCCCCCTCTACGCTCGCCACGACCTGGTCAACATCCTTGTAGGCCCACTCTGCCTCTTCGCTGACAAGCTTCTTGCTCCTGACCCTTATTGCAATATGCTTCCTCTCCATCTCATCCAGGGTTCTTGACGAAGGGATCTCCCTGAGCGCCTGGTGCCTTGACATCACGCGGCCGGCTCCATGGCAGGATGACCCAAATGTCTCATTCATGCTCTCCTCCCTTCCAGCAAGTATGTAGCTTGCAGTGCCCATGCTCCCTGGTATGAGCACTGGCTGCCCCACAGCTCTGTACAGCTTTGTCACGTCGCTGCTCCCTGGGCCGAACGCACGCGTTGCTCCCTTCCTGTGCACATAGAGCTTCATCCTTTTTCCGTCTACAAAATGCTCTTCAAGTTTCGCTATGTTGTGCGAGAGGTCGTAAAGAAGCTCCATCCCAAGCGCATCGTAACTCTTTGAGAAGGTCTGTTCAAAGCTCTTCCTGATGAAGTGCATCATTATCTGCCTGTTGCAGAACGCAAAGTTTATTGCCGAGCGCATTGCGCCCAGGTAGTCATCCGCTTCTTTCGAGCCTATCCTTGCATAGCAGAGCTCTGGATCTGCAAGCTTTATGCTGTTTTTCCTTGTGTATTCGGCTAGCACCCTTAGGTAGTCGCTGCACACCTGGTGCCCGTAGCCCCTTGAGCCGCTGTGCAGCATTATCACCACCTGCCCTTCTTGCAGCCCAAATGACTTTGCAATCTCCTTGTTGAGTATCTTGTCAACTTTCTGCACCTCTGCAAAGTGGTTTCCTGCGCCGAGGGTGCCGAGCTGCTGTATTCCCCGCTTCTTTGCAAGCTCGCTAACCTTGTTTGGCATAGCCCCCTCTATGCAGCCACGCTCTTCAGTTCTTTCTATGTCCTCTGCGGAGCAGTAGCCCTTTTTCACAAGGTGGTTTACACCCTCGAGTGCAATCTTCTCCAGATCAGAGTTGGTAAACCCAAGATTCATTGTGCTCCCCACCCCGCTTGGCACATTGTTAAACAGTCTGTCCATAAGATGCGATAGCTTTGGCTTTACATCACTGTAGCTTAGATTGGTCTTTATCACTCTGACACCACAGTTTATGTCGTATCCAACAGCTCCGGGAGAGATCACCCCATCATCTGCGCCTAGTGCGGCCACACCCCCTATTGGGAAAGAATATCCCTCATGACCATCAGGCATAACTAGCATGTTCTTGACTATGCTAGGAAGCGCAGCCCCGTTCCTTGCCTGCAGCAGTGTCCTGTCTTTCTGCATCTGCTCTACAATGTGTTTGTTGGCGTACACCCTAACAGGAACCCGCATCCCAAGCTTGTCGTCCTTCTCGAATTCCCATACAAAGTCATTTATCCTGTGCATCGCTACACTCTCTTTTTTCAGGTTTTTATCACTTCTGCACCCTGTAGAGCATGACCTCTGTGCTTATGCTTCCGTACGTGCCGTAATCATCTGCATTTCTGTTGTAGAAGAACCCTGATTCCGTGAGGTTGCACATAGAGTAGGGCCAATCAGAGTTTATTATCAGGAAATCCAGCCTGCTTGCGTTGGTATACACAACGGCCACATAGCTGCTTCCCTGTGCGTTGCACATGCTCTCCATCTGCGCCTTCATGGCTCCGGTATGGGTTATGTTTAGTGCGGTTATGTTGTATTGTCCGGAATACCCAGAAAGGAATTTCATGTAGTCTGCAGAGTCCATGTCTCCGGTTGCCAGGTTTATTGTAGAGTTGGTGCCGTTGCCAACGTAGGAAAGCACACCCTGCAAAATGTTAGAGTCTGCGGCAACAAGCGAGTCGTAGTTGAAGAATGTCCAGTATATCTGCACGTTGGGTATAACAGCAATCAGCACCACAACTGCAAGCATGAGGGCACGGCCTTTCTTCTTGAAAACCAGTCCAAATATCTGAACAAGGTCCATTGCTCCATATCCTCCAAGCACTGCCAGGGGCGCAGCTACCACCGCGAAATAGCGCACCTCTATTACCGCAAACGTATAGTGCGTAAGGGATATTGAACCAAAGAGCAGGTACAGGAACACTCCCCAGAAAACGATTGACATGAAAATTATGTTTTTATCGCGCTTGAAAGCGCCCGCTGCCGTGCCTATCAACGCAAGAAACACCATGCCACCGAATGGCGCAGCGTAAGTGCTGACCAGCGCCCCAATCGGGCTGCTCAAAGTCCTATAGTTGAAAAGCAGGGCGAATGCGGTAAGCACATTCTTTCCAAGGGATGACGGCGATATTGCGTTCTGGAATTGGCCGTAGTTGCCAAGCGTATAGAA
>JASHRG010000035.1 GCA_030037495.1 Microcaldota archaeon
GCGGTAGAGGCGATGTCTCAGGCAGGGGCAAACGTTGTCCTTCTTGATTCGACAAGAACGGACAGGAAAATATTATCAGGCATAGTTGACGGGCTGCTTTCCGGTCAGGAAGCAGAAACCAAGGTTCCATCAAGGGCAAGAGCAGTGACCCCTCAAAGGGCACATCCCCCGACACAGGGTCATGCAAGGGCGCAGCAGGCTCAGCCAGTCCATGAAGCTCCTGCAGGACCGTCCAAGTTCGGATCATTCTTGTCCAGCATCAAGGACGCTGCAAGCAGCGCAACATCAGGGATAAGCAACGCCGCATCAACCATCAGCAAGCCAGGCCCGGCGCCAAAGGCGCAAAAGCCAGTTGTAAAGGCAGCGCCCAGGCCCCAACCAAGCGGCGGAGATGGCATTGTCAGCTCATTGAAGAAAAAAGGGCTTGCCCAGACAATAAAGGAAACCTTTGGCATAGAGGATTAGCGTGTATACCAACTGCGACGAGGTTTTCAAGATGACAATACCAGCAGCAAGGATAGTTGTTGCAAAATCCCTGAGCAAAAAGTACAAGATGAACCAGTCTGAGATAGCAAACAGGCTTGGGACCACCCAGGCAGCAGTGAACAAGTATCTTAACAGCAGGTACTCCAAGAAGATAGCAATTCTTGAAAGCGCAATGGCATCAAGGGGCCTGGCAAAAGAGGCTGTTGCAACTGCTTATTCTGCCAAGGGCAAGAAATCAGTTTCCCAGGCAATAGACAGGCTGGCTTCAAGCGGGTACATGATAAAAGAAGCACTTAAAATAGTGTAGAAAAAAGCAATGTCATGGGAAGAGCTGGCTTAAAGGTAGTAATTAGGGCATATGCAGAAGCGGATAAAAGAGAAACGCTCCAAATAATAGGCAAAGGATTCACAAACCGGGAGGCAAGCCTTGCAAGATACCACTTTGGCATAAATGCTGATAAGGGACGGAAACACGTATGGGTCGGCTTAAAGAGATTTGTTGCACTTGTTAATGGTAGAATAGTGGGTACAGCCGGAACCTACCGCAGCGTATACTACCCAAAACAGTTCATGGCACTGGACTGGGAGGCCGTACTATCAGAATTCCAGGGAATCGGCATAGGCACACTGCTTTTGAACAGGTCGATAAAATACGCAAAAAGTAAGGGTGCAAGGTGGTTATTCGTTTATTCTACCAAAAATGCAATGGGCTTCTACAAGAAGCTCAAGTTCGCGAAGAGCAGCCGGACGCTCAAGCCCGTAGAAGACGGTATCCTGTATGAAAGGAAGATAGCCTAATTATTTGACTCTGTGCCTCGCAGACAGTATCTCGCTTCCAGCGTTCTCTATCTGTATTCTTGCAACATCCTGCTTCTTCCTAAATCCATTAAGTACGGCTTCAGCAAATCTCAGGCTCCTTGTGCTGTCATAGATCTGCTTCATTGTATCAAGATAGTGCTCAGCTCCTCTCACATCGTTCTTCCTCAACGATTCTAGTATCTCTCGCTTCAGCTCGCCAACAACATCCATCAGTCCCATTAGGTATGCCTCCCTGTCAACGCTCACCATCTTCATGCCAGGGATCCCGCCGTGCTTCTTTATGCCGAAGAAGATGAACGCCTCTGCGTACTCCTGGTAAGCCTGTGAAGTATAGTACCTGAACTCAGGATCCAGCTTCCTAAGTTTTCTCAGCGAGCTCGCCATACCTTTGATCTTTGAGGCAGCCTTCTTTACCTCGTCATTGTGCATCAGCGTTATTGCCTGGCCCGCGTCCCTGATCACCTCCCTGGTGATCTGCATCACGCTGTCAAAGTCGGCCTGTCTCTTTGTAAGATGCCAGGAAATCGCCTCAATATCGCTGTTTAATCCCTTCATAGACTCTCCTTTCATCATTTTTCATCTGCCTAAAGTGCCAGAATAGGTATTGTTGTGTGTATCCGCGCCAATTTTGCCACATGTCCTCAGCAAACTTATGGATTTCTTTTATTTTCTTCTTTTTACCTTTGAAATAAACCTTCTCAATTGTCCTTTTCACCCAGACGTCAACGGGAAACGCATTGAGGTTTCCGTAACCCATCAGTATTATACAGTCCGCAACCTTGTCACCTACTCCATCTATTTCCATGAGCGCTTCTTTCAATCCATAATAGTCGTTTTGGTTGAGCCCGTAAAGATCCAAGTTGTCTGTGCAGTATTCAGCAGCGCTCTTTATGTACCTGGCGCGGAATCCTGTACCGCATTTCATTAGCTCCTTTATGCTAGCGTTTCGGAGGATCTCGCTGCTCGGAAACGCCCTGCCAATGATTTTGTTATCGCCGTCGAGTATCGGTTCACCAAAGCGTGCAACCATGTTCTTTATGATTGACCTTATCCTCTTCACGTTGTTGAACTGGGATATTATGAAGCAGACGGTGGTTTCCCATGGGTCGTTCAGCGTCAGCCTCATTCCCCTGTACCTCTTTATCGATTCAGCAATGAACTGGTCTGTGTTTATTTTCTTGTATATGCTCCTCATGTTGTCATTCAGCCTGAACCTCCTTATCACCTCGTTGCTGGCAAAGCCAAGGTCCTCGCTGACAACCATCACTTTGCCACTGCCTGTCCCGCCAACATGCATCACGCTGATCAGGTTTTTTCCAGATGCATAAATCAGGCTGTTCAATGCAGGGTTGTAGTCAGCATGGAAGGTGAGGGGCTGCGCGCTCTCAAACGTGTGCCTAAGGTCAAAGTCTTTCACCTGCATGCTGGTTGCGTGGAAGTCCTGCACTATAACACTCAATTGAACTTGAAGTACTCGTAGGGGTTGAAGGCGATCCTCTCTGCTATGAATGACCCAAGGTCATCAATCTTTACCCTTGTCTGTTTCTTGTCGTCCCTTGAGCGCACAGTAACCGTATCATGGTCTTTTGAGCCCTTCTTTACAGTATCATAGTCAACAGTAACGCAGAACGGAGTCCCTATCTCGTCCATCCTTGCATACCTTCTTCCTATTGACCCTGAATTGTCAAGGAACACCTTGAAGCCAGGCCTGAGCTTCTTGTAGATCCGCTCAACCGCGCTGTCGAGATCTGCCTCTTTCTGCAGGGAGAACACGGCAACATGGTATGGCGCAAGGTATGGCTTTATCCCAAGCACAGACCTATCACTGTCTTTCTTGAAGAATACATCAAGAAGCATCCACAGGTTTCTGTCAACCCCAAAGCTCAGCTCAAGCACGTGCGGCACCACCTTCCTTTCATTTACAAGCACTGCCATCTCCTGTTTTGACCCCTTTCCATGCTGCGTAAGGTCATAATCACCCCTATAATGCAGGCCACCCACTTCCCTGAAGCCGCCCCAGCTATCTATATCAATCTCAATGTCCATGTGTATCTTGTTGTAGAATGCCTTCTCCTCGCCGCCCTTCTCAAGGAACATTATCTTTTCTTCAGGAACTCCAATTACCTCCCTGTAGAAAGCGTCTATGAAGCCCATGTGCCATGCATAAAATGCAGGGATCTTGTGCTTCTCAACCAGCTCATCCAGTGCAATCCTCTGCTTCTCTTTCTTCCCATACAGGTGAACGGTAACTGTTCTCTTCCCAAGGTCGCCAAGCTCACTGACCCAGTGCTCAGGGTCAAAGAAAAGCTGCAGCTCTGCCTGGGTGAGCTCCCTCATCCTGAACAGTCCTTGTCTAGGCGATATCTCGTTCCTGTAGGCTTTCCCTATTATGGCAAGCCCAAGGGGCAGGGTCTTCCTTAGAACATTGAACTCCCTGAAGAAGTTTAGGTAAGCGGACTGTGCGGTTTCTGGCCTGAGATAGCCCCTGTCGCCTTTCTCTGGCCCAAGCTGCAGCTCAATCATCATGTTAAATGCTTTTGCAGGCATGAACTGGGTTGACTTGCAGTTCGGGCACTTTACCCTGTGTTCCTTTATAGCTTTGTCCATTTCTGCTGTGCCCGCCCCTTCCGATATGCTGATCCCTGCATCAGAGAGAAGAACATCCGCTCTGTAAAAGGTCTTGCATTTGCTGCAGCCTACAATTGTGTCATTGAACCTTGACGCATGGCCAGAATGCACAAGCGGCGCTTCCGGAAGCACAGTTGAACCCTCTATGAGGTAGCAGTCCCTTCCAGTATCAACGAAGTAGGAGAGCCACACCGATTCAAACCTTCTTTTCAGAAGCGCGCCCACGTCGCCATAATCATAGATACCTGATGCACCTCCATATATCTCTGCGCTGGGCCAGAACAATCCCCTCCTTTTAGCAAGGCCCATTAGCTCTTCTATGTCCATATTAAACCACATGAGAAAATGCAAATTACAGATATAGATTAAGTATGTATGCTTTAATAAATAATACTAATTATACTCTTACTCGGTGTGATTTTGCCAACTGACTTCCAGGAACTTAGGGAGAAGATGCTCAAGAGCGCAAGGGAGGGCATAAAGGAAGCCTATTCTAGCGAAGAATATGCACTCATACAGGCAATAAATGCTCATCTAGAGACAAGCAAGTCGTACAATCTTGCTTATGAAAGGCTTACAGAATGGGCCGGAATCTACTTCCCTGAGAAAAGGTTCACGAACCCGAAGACCCTGGCAGAGTTTGCGCTGTCAATGTCCGGCACAGAGGAAAAGTCAGCTTCTGGGAGGAAGATGAACGAAGACGAGAAGAAAGCTGTAACTGAGTTTGCGCAGATGAGCAAGGACATGGGGGCAGCCCTCACAGCGCTAGAGGCATACATAAAGCTGGCCTCAAACAGGATACTCCCGAATACCACCTATCTGACAGACGAAAAGATTGCGGCTGAGCTGCTAAGCAAGGCGGGCTCTATGGAAAGGCTTGCAACAATGCCTGCCAGTACAATACAGCTGCTTGGTGCAGAAAAGTCCCTGTTCAAGCACATAAAGTTCGGAAGCAAGCCGCCCAAATACGGAGTTCTCTTCAAGATGCCTGTTGTGAACTCAGCTTCAAGGGAGGCAAGGGGCAGGATAGCCCGCGTATACGCCACAAAGATAAGCATAGCGCTGAAGGCCGACTACTACACAAAGAACTTCATAGCAAAGGAGCTCAAGAAGGGTCTAGATTCCTCAATAGAAAAGATAAGGGCAATGCCACCAAGGGAAAAGCCAAAGCCGCAGGTTAGGCAGTTCACAAAAAAGAGGCCCAACTTTCCGTCGAAGAAACGCAGATTTTGAAAAGAACTTCCATGCCAAATCGGCAAGGGTTTAAATACTTTCCAAACCCGATTTATCTAAAATATTGTTAGTGTGGGTAATATGACTGGACAAAGCTTCAACAGCGGAGGAATAAACGAAGATTTAGCTCTTGCAAGCCAGGAGCATGGCACATTGGAAGTAGAAGACTCATGCGGATGCGGAAATGGCGCAGGCTCATGCGGCTGTGGAGGTGGAATGGAGGCAGGTGAAGGGGATAGCTGCGGCTGTGGAAAGGGAAGCTGCGGTTGCGGCAGTGGCCATGCAGAAGAGAGCCACAAGCACACTCAAGCTCACGCTCATCAAAAACAAGAGACCGTAATGGTAAAGAAGGAGGAACAGGAAGAGGTAAACAGCAAAAGGCCAGAAGTAAGGATGGACGACCCTGCTAGCGTAACAGACCCGCTTTTTGCCCCATACCATAGAACTGTGGAGGAAATGGAGGCAATGCCTGTAATAGAAAAGACAATGACAGTGTGTCCTGAATGCAAGCTTATTATTCCTGGAACAATCTACAAGGATGGAGACTATGTAATGATCAGGAAGTTCTGCCCAGAGCACAAGTGGGCAGTGGAAAAGTACTGGGAAGACTATGAAATGTACACAAAGATGAAGAGATACAACTACTTCGGAAGAGGTCTTGACAATCCTAATTATCTTGGGCAAGGACAAAACTGCCCATTCGACTGTGGTATATGTGAAAGACACCACACCCACACAGGACTTGCTAATGTGGTAGTAACAAACAGATGCCACCTATCATGCTGGTACTGCTTCTTCTATGCAAAGGAAGGCGAGCCAATTTATGAGCCAACAACCGATGAACTAGACAAGATATTCAGAAACCTAAAGGCTGCAAAGCCAATACCTGCAAACGCGCTTCAGATCACAGGTGGGGAGCCAATGATGCACCCTGACATAGTGGAAGTAATAAGAAGGGCGAAGAAGGCTGGCTTTGACCAAATCCAGCTCAATACAACTGGAATAATTTTGGGGGAAAGCCCAGAGCTTGCAAAGCAGGTAAAAGAAGCGGGATGCGGAACGCTGTACATGAGCTGTGACGGCGTAAGCCCAAGGACAAACCCAAAGAACTACTGGGAAGTGCCAAACGCATTCGAGTCATGCAGACAGGCAAAGATAGGGATTGTAATGGTCCCAACTGTAATAAGAGGAATCAACAACCATGAAATGGGCGCAATGATCAACTTTGCGCTTAACAACCTTGACGTTGTAAGGGCAGTCAACTTCCAGCCAGTGTCTCTAGTTGGAAGAATGCCTACAAGGCTAAGGGAGAAGCAGAGGATAACAATACCCGGTGCAATAAAGGAGATAGAGCAGCAGACGCACGGTGCAATAAGGAAAGAGCACTGGTTCTCTGTGCCTTATGTTGGCGGTATTAATAAGTTCATAGAGGCGCTAACAGGAGAGTACAAGTATGATCTTTCAATACACTTTGCCTGCGGGGCAGCAACGTACCTGATACTTGATGACAACAACCACATAATCCCGATAACAGAGTTTGTAGACGCAGCAGGAATGGTAGATGCGCTCCAGACAGCTGTCAATGAGATGAGCGGGAAGGGAAGGCTTGCAAGGAAGGCAATAGCTGTAAAGACATTGCTTGGCATTCCAAAGTTCATAGACAAGCAGAAGCAGCCAAAGAGCCTCAACTTCTCAAAGATGTTGATGAACATATTCTTGAAGAACGACTTCAATGCAATGGGCGCTCTTCACAGCAAGACCCTTTTCTTGGGAATGATGCACTTCCAGGACGAGCACACCTACGACATAAAGAGGGTAGAGAAGTGCGACATCCACTACGCAATGCCTGACGGTCAGGTGCTTCCATTCTGCACATTCAATGTCTTCCCAGAAGTCTACAGAGACAAAATACAAAAGCAGTACTCAATACCTGCAAAGGAGTGGCAGCAGACGCATGCTAATTGGAACTACAGGGCAGACAAGTACTTCAGAGACGTGAAGAAGCTTGAGCAAGACCCAAGGTTCCTGAAAACATATGCAAACATGAAGGACTTCTTTGCATTGGACATAAACGGAGGGAAAGCGGTTGAAAACTTCCCTGTTTTCAAGCCAAAGCCTCCTGTAGAGCAGAAAGTAGTACCTCCTGCAACTGAGAAGGCAAACGCAGCCTGATTATTTTTCTTTCCTTTAATCAGTGAATCTCATGGACAGAAGAGACAACCAACAAGTGGAAAAGACAAAGGAGCTCGAGCAGGAAGGCCAGATGAAAGAGGGATCATCGCACTTCATAACCGAAGACGGAAAGCAGTACAGGATGCCTTACACGATAATAAAGAAGGTCATCTTCAAGAACCTTGACCAAAAGGAATTGCAAGACATACCGCACAGCGCAAGGCTGCAATACAGGTTATTGCTGTTTGATGCTGTGATAAAGGCAAAGGTCGACTTCCACAAGAAGTTCATAAGGATAGTCTACAACCATCCCGAGGCAAACAACATCAAGGAGAAAATATCAAGGCAGAAGTTAATCGAGTTCCTTGCAAACGAGGGTGTCCACGTAAACGAGGCTCCTGAAAACTTCGAGGAGACGGACTATGACTACCAGAAGGAGCTATACAATTACGCTTATTTCCCGCCAAGCATAAGGGAGGCTCCTCCATACGGGTGGACAAAGGAGGAGTGGAAGAGGCACAAGGAAGAAGAGGAAAAGAAGAAGTACAGGATGGAGCACCCGACGATGCTGGACAAGCTCCTTGGACTGAACAAGAAGAAAGATGTCAAGAAAGGCTCCGGAATGAAGCTTCATCCATGAGCTCGGTGCATCAACGTATTTAAAGCAGTAAGTTTTATAGTAGAACTATGGAGCTTCCTGAGACACCCAACTACAACAAGATAATGCTGATGAGCTTCTCAGTTGTGGTGGTTGCGGTTGTGGTCCTTTGGGTCTATGCGTTTGCCTGGACATCATCAGGGACTGGCTATTCCCAGTACAGGACAATAACAATAGGGCAGAATATCTCTTCACCTGCGCAGCTCAGCCCAGCTGTCTCAATTGCGTATAACACCACAGTGGGCAGCTATCTTGTCAATAGCACTGGCTGGACCCTCTACCTATACACCAATGATAAGCCAAACAGCGGGACAAGCGCCTGTTACGGAATATGCGCCACTTTCTGGAAACCGTTCTATGCAGCAAGCCTTACTGTGCAATCAGGGATAAATGCCTCTGCATTTGGCACAATAACCAGAACAGACGGCTCAAAGCAAACTACATACATGGGATGGCCACTGTACTACTACCTTGGGGACAAGGCTGCAGGCGAGATAAGCGGCCAGGGCTCTGATGGAAGCTGGTTCGTTGTCACCGTGCCAACCCTCAGGTACACCTGATACCTTAGTACTTCACTTCCTTCACAAGCGTGAGCGATAGAGAGACTACCGGCTCCTCAAGCCCGAAATTCTCGAGCACCTGCGGGTGCACTTCTCCGATCCTGCCCATTATTTCGTCACCTACAACTATGCTTGCGGTCCTTCCTTCTATGTTTGCGCTGCTTTCGCCAGGCTTTACCTTATAACTGATTCCCATATACTTGAGCAACGAGTCTGCAACGCTCCTCATCTCGGCAAAATTCGCCTTTGCATGCTCGCTCACAACAAGAAGCTTTACGCTTTCCTTTATCTTGCCCTTGCTCAACGAGAAGACCCTGCCAATTTCAAACAACCGTTGCGGCAGTTTTTCTGCCCTTGAGCCTGCAAGGTTCTGGAGCAGCCCCGGCAGCAACGACGTCCTAAGCATTGTTATTGAGGATGTCTTCGCATCTGCAACGCTGACATAGCTCTCCTCCTCGTATTTCTTCATAACGCTGTCAAAGTTGAGCTTTTCGTTTGTCAGCATGCTGTTGACAGCCTCGCTATAGCCTAGACCTACCATGAAGGACGCGAGCCCGTCCTCGAGTTCATACTGCTCTGATGCAAGCCCTTCTGCAATGCCCTTCACAGGCATCGGGACTATCCTGTCATAGCCAAATGCCACCGCTATGTCCTCTATGGCGTCCTGGTCGTTGAGCACGTCGACCCTGTAAGGAGGTACGTAAAACAGCACAGAGCTTCCGTACTTTGAGGCAACGTACCCCATCCTGTTTGCAAGGGTTATCACGTTGTGCCTTCCAGCCTCAATGCCAAGTGTTTCGTCCGCAACCTTCAAGCTCACCTTTATCTCGTCATAGGAAAGCGCCGGAGTTGTCTCTTTGCTCATTGGATAAGAGACGATCACTGGATAGACGCCTGCGCCGGCGTACATGAAGGAGCATGCCAGGAGTGCAGCCGCATTCCTTATAGTTGTCTTTGAGGTGCCGGTTATGTCTATGAAGAGGTCTCTTGTCTTCGGCGAGAGCTTTGTTGCATCAGAATTTATTATTGGGATGAGCGCAAGCGTCTTTTCCGAATCCGCTATGTACGGATATAGCGTTCTTCCCGATTCATTTTTCGGTATCGTGTCTCTATAGGCCGCTCCCTTGTCATGCCCATTGATTATGTCAGAGAAACTCATCGGCCTCGTTGAGTTGAGGGGCTTGAAGCTGCCCTCGCCAGACGCGGTGTAGGTTATATTGCCCTTTATCGCATTTAGGCTGTGAATGCCGATCGCAAGCTTCTTCCTCCTCCTACCGTAAGTGTCAGCGAACTTGTCAGTGAAATTTATCAGGTATTTCAGCATGTTTCCTGAAAGGTCAGCGTTCTTTACAACCATGCCTGCTATATATGGCCTTATCGTGTACACTTCCTCTGTTACGCTTATTGTCAGCTCTGGCTTGTTCTTTATCCTGTAGAAGTTTTCTCTCGGCACCCTCTTGCCGGCAAAGTTCTCTATTGCCCTTACAAGCCCTGTAAAATCAAGAAGGTCAGGTCTGTTCGGTGTGATATTGAGCTTAAGCTCCTTCGATGTTTTCTCTTCTATCTCTATTCCAAGGCCGAGTATGGCTTCCAGCACCTTTTCCTGCGGCACTCCCTGAATCCTGAGATCTCTGATGTCAAATGATATTATTGCCATCTAAGCGCCTCACACCTTGATGTTCGGCCTGCTCCTGAGCCAGCCAACATTGTTCTTGTACAGTACGGTGATCGAATCAAGCCCGCATACTTTTGAGCTCAGCAGCAGCCTGTCGAGCCCGAGACCCCACGCCAGCACCTTCTTGTTTATCCCCATTGCCTTTGTTATTTCCTTTCTTATCATACCGCTTCCGGCCAATTCTATGCTGTCCCCGTGCTCCTTGTCGTAGTAGAACACCTCAAGGCTTGGCTCAGTGAATGGGAAATAGGACGGCCTGAACTTGACGTCCAGCCCTATGCGGCTGTAGAAGCTCTTCAGCGTATACACAAGATTGGAGAGCGTCAGGTCGTCCCCAATGATTATGCCATCGCACATGCGCATCTCGGCAAGGTGTTTGTAGTCAAGGTTCTCGTTCCTGAATACAGGACCTATTGAGAAGAACCTGAGCGGATAATTAGCATTGACAGCGCCGGCAAGCTTGTTCATGTAGTGCGCGGAGACGCTAGTCGTGTGTGTCCTAAGCACAGCGCTCTGCGCAAGCTCTTTGCTCCACTCCTCTTTCCATGCATTTGTATGCATCCTGCGCACTCGCTCAAGCACACCAAGGTCATCTATGGTGAGCTGTTTTGGGTTTGAAAGGAAGAACGTGTCCTGCATCTCCCTTGTTGGGTGGTCCTGCGGCGAGAAAAGCGCATCGAAGTTCCAGAAAGCTGAGTCTATTATAGGTCCTGACACTTCAACGAAACCCATCTCAAGCCAGACCATCCTGACAAAATTTATGAATTCCCTGAGAAGGTGGGTCCTTCCAGGAAGGACCTCTTCAAATGGCGCGTTAACATCATATCTCTTGAACTGCTTGTTTTTCCATTCCCCGCTTTTTATTATCTCCTTGGTGAGCGCTCCGATGCCAGAATCATGCGGCGAGCTTGAAAGCATGTCACTCCCAGTCTTTGTTATTGATACGCTCTTAACAACGCTTCTCTCCCTGAAACCTATCAGTCCTCTTTTGGAAAGAGTACCAACAAGATCCTTGTTCTGCGAGACAATCTGAGTCACCTCGCCTGCCTTCGCTCTGTTAAGCCTGCCAAGCAGCATCCTCGCCGCGTACTGCCTGCTGCCCTTTGCCACGGCAAGCCCTTCCCCAGTAAGCACTGCCATGTTCCCCTCAATGTTTATCCATCTGTTCTTCTTGCACCAACTCAGCCCTATACTGTCATTTATTTCAGAGACGCTCCACTTGTTTCCCGATCTTTCGAGCTTTTTTACCAGGCGTTCCTCCGGGAACTCCTCCAGGTCCTCCTTTCCCTCGTCAGTGAGCCATACTCCGCTCTCCGCATCGCGCTTCACTGCTATCGCCCCCTGTTTCGAAAGGTTCTCTATGGCCCAGAGTATTGCATCGTTTCCTATGCCAAGCTTTGCCTCCATCTCTTCTATAGATGATGCCCCATTATCTTTTAAAAACGCCAACAGCTTGTTCTCATACTCGTGCAAGGAAAGCACCTACCTTGTCCTCAAATAAGTGTATATTATCAGCGCAGCTACAGCAAGGATAACTATCACATACGCAAATCCCCCAAGGTAGCTGTAAACGTGCTCGAAGAATCCAAGCACCTCATCCTGGAGGCTTTCCGTTACTGTATAGGTAAGCACGAACTTTGACAGGGGCTCATCAGAGTCCCAGGAAAGCTCAGTAACGTTCCTGTAGCTCTTCGCGAACCCGAAGCTAGGATAATCTGGAATGGGCAGGACATCGTCAACTTTTGCGCCCTGGGGCAATGTCACTGTTAGGGTTGTGTTCTGCCCAAGCACATCCCCGCTCGCCGCATTCTGGTAGTTGAAGACATCGTCATTGAACTTGTAGACAAATGTCCTTGGCCCAGTTTGATTTACGGTTGTCACGTTGGTTACAGAGTAGCTCATCACAAGGTCTGCAACTTTTCCATTTGTCGATGACACTATCGGCCCTGGCAGGAAATTGAAGTCGTATATGCTTCCATGAGGATTAACTATGTGTTCTATCAGACTAGACCCTATTATATTCTGCCACTGGCTGAGCGTGAAGTTCAGGGCCAACCTATCAGTGGAGTACTGCGCTACAGAGGTGTTGGTTATGCTAACCCTTAATATTTCGACTACCTGCGCGCTTGTATTCTGGTTCAGCGAAACTGTCGTGTTTATCGCAGTAAGTATGTAGGATGCGTGCGAAAACGGCATCAGCGCAAGTACCAGCAGAATAGCAGCAGATGCTGCCACAAACCTCATGCTATCCATCGTATTTTGCTGCCTATTAATAAATAGCTTTTGTATCCGTTTGGCTCTCTCAAAAAGAAAAGCATTTTAAAGATGAAATTTAAATTGAATTGCCGTGCAGCAGTGATACGATGCGAACATTGAGCGACCTTCTTGTTGAATCGAGGATTTTTTCCAACCGCGAGGTGTTATCCCCGCATTTCACGCCGCACAAGTTGCTCTACAGGGAAAGGGAGATAAACAACATAGAGAAGGCGCTTGCACCGTCGCTCAAGGGCGAACGCGGCAGGAACCTCTTCATATACGGGAAGACAGGCACAGGGAAGACCTCATGCGCAAGGCACGTCGTAGAGGAGGTAAAGGACCTTCCAAACGCAAAGGCAAGAATTTGCTATGTAAACTGTAGGATATACAATTCAAGGTTCAGGGTTCTGAACAAGATAATAAGCGACCACATTCCAACATACGCAAAGAGAGGATTTGGCGCAGTTGACCTGTATGAAAAGCTGACATCTTGGATAGAGGAAGATAGCAAGATACTTGTTGTCGTGCTTGACGAAGTTGACTTGGTAAAGGACCTTGACGACCTGATATACACTTTGACGAGGATAAACAGCGACATAAGGGCAGGCGGGGTCACTATAATAGGGATATCAAACAAGGTTTCGTTCAAGGACGAGCTTGACCCGAGAAGCCTGTCCAGCCTATATGAGACTGAGCTGGTATTTGCGCCGTACTACGCAACAGAGATATATGCGATACTGAAGGACAGGGCAAACGCTGGATTCAAGAGGGACATAGTCGACGACGAGGTCCTGCATTTTGTTGCCGCAATGGCGGCAAAGGAGGGAGGCGACGCAAGGCTTTCACTGAAGATACTGACAAGGGCAGGCGAACTCGCAGAGGAGAATGAAAGGGCGAAGGTCACGTTAAAGGAGGCGCAGGAAGCCGCCAAGATGGCCGAGAACGAAATAGTCTACGAGGTCGTATCCACACTTCCAGAACACCAGAAATTCGTGCTCTACGCAATTGCTGTGCTTACCCAGAGCGGCGGCTCCTACAAGAAGCTCACCGACGGAGTTGATACGTACCTATTCTCGGGCGAGGTCTACCACAGGTACAAGTCATTGACGGAGGGCATGAGAAAAGAGGCAAAGAGTGAAAGGTGGTACAGGAAATACCTCTCTGAGCTTGAGATGCAGGGGCTCATAGCATCGTTTGAATCAGGCAAGGGCATTAGGGGCCACACAAAGCTGATAAAGCTGCAGTACCCTGCGAAGAAGATGTGCGACGTTTTGCAAAGGGAGATATTCGGGCAACCAAAAGATTCAGAAGCAAAGCTGCCAGAAGAGTAAAGGTGTTTTTCTTGGATTTCTATGATCTCGTGGGCCAGGACTGCAAAGTAAGCGAGCAGCTAGCGATGAAACTGGGTTTCAAGAAGATATTTGTGATAAACAAAGAGGTTTCGGCAGCAGGCGCAGGGGTGAAGGCAAGTGAGCCGTTCATCGCATTCGGAAAGGACAAGAACCAGCTGATATCTCTGATAAAGGCGGGGGCGAACGCGGCTGCAATAACTGATTCTTACATAGACAAGAAACTCATGGATGTGATGAAGGAGAACTCGTGCATACTCTGCATACCAATGAGCATGGTGACCGCGTCTTATGGGATGGAGCGCAGCAGGAACATCTACAAGATAAAGAAGCTTTTCGAATACGCAGAAAAGCAGAGGATAGACGTCGCGTTCGTCAGCATGGCAAAGTCCGAGCATTACCTTAATTCATACATGCAGCTGATTGAGCTCGCAAAGCTGGTAGGCGCTTCAGACCATTATGCAAGAATCAGCATAAGCGCTACCAACAAGAGGTTGATAGAATGATTAGGGAGAAACACAGGTATCTGCTTGTCGAATCAGTCGGCGAGATGCCGCAGGGCGAGCGCGAGCTCTTTTCACTGCTTTCAAGGGAGATAATGCAGTGCGTAGGCGAGTCTAATTACCATAAGATAAACCCAAAGCTAATGAAGATAGTGAACCCAAAGGTATTCATACTAAAGTCGACGCTCACCGGCATAAGCGAGCTAATCCTTTCAATGGCGCTGATAAAGCGGCTTGACGGAAAGGACTGCGCCTTCTATACCTTAAAGGCGTCTGGTACTATCAGGGCCTTGTCTAAGCAGTAAAAACGAGGCGCCAAACAGCAACATGCTTTCCCGACCGAGGTCAGTACACACATGTCGTGAGCAGGCTTAGCTTCCGAGTTCGGTATGGGATCGGGCGTTTCACTGCTCCTATTACCGTTTGACAAGTATATTATGCCCCAAAGCCTTTTATAGCTTATCGGCCCCGCATACAGGAAGCGCAGAGCCTGCTCTTCTTGTCAAAGTGCTCGTCGCAGACCCGCTTTCCGCAAAGCCTGCACGTATGCTTAGCAAGCTTCCCGCACATGTCGCAAAGCATGGTAATATCGCTCACTTGCCCGCCTTTTCCGTTTCCTCGCCAAGCAGGATGTTAAAGTCTATCCCGCTCCCGAGCTCTGTCTTTGCCCTTGCAAGAGATAGAGGCCTGAGGCCATGGGACTTTGCGTACTCGCACTGGTATTTTATGTACCTGTCGGTTATCTTTGTGTCTGGATTGATGGTCTTGCAGAGCGCGATGTACCCTGATATCACTTCAAGCGCCTTCTCTACCGGTATGCCTTTTGTGTTGACCAGGTAGGGCGCAAGTATCAGATTGACAGTCCTGTGCCTGCAATCAGGTATCGGCGTCTGCAGCAGCCTGTCTATCCAGTTTATCTTCCCTCCAGACGCTGTTGCATGAGTCTTAGGAATCGGCACGCTTATTCCCTTGGAGTACTCAATTACTGTTTTAGGTATTTCTGAGCTCTTTATAGGCAGTCCCTTCGCTATCGACCTTGCAATCGCCACACCTGTAACTTTTATGGCCTGGAACCTGTCGAGGGCGACTACTCCGTTGCTAAGCCTCTGATTTGCAAGGCCAAACCCATCTTCGTTCGGGGAATTGTCAAGGAACTGCGCGAACCTGAGCGTGAAGCCGCCGTCGCCCTGCTTCAGGGCAAGGCCAAGTTCCGTGGCTATTGTCATTATGTCGGAGTCGCTTCCCCTCGCAAGCGCCTCCATTGCCCTCCTCGCCTCAGCGTTTGCATACCTGCTTATAGTGCCTATGTTCTTCAACGCGCTGACAAGCATCCTTGCATAAACGTAAGCGACAACAAAGTCCAGTTTCCCGTAATCGGATTCCCTGTACTCTATTCTGTCATTCAGCAACGCCTCCTCAACCCTTGCCTTCCCTATTACCATGTACTTGTGATCAATTTCGCGGAGACCCAGCCCTTTTATAAGTTCTCTAGCCTCATTCGAGAATGGATACCTGTAAGCGAAGTTCAGCTCCTCTCTTGTGTACATGATAGTATTTCTTCTGGAAAGGGCAATAAGCCTTGCGAGCCCATTCCATAAGCACAATAAGCTTTTTAAATGCTACTAGACCATTACTTTTCAAGCGTTAGGGTTGCTTATACTTCCCCACCGGGCGCCCTAATGCCCTTCTACTCAATTTTATGTTGAAACTTTATGGATATCTAGGATTATTGCTTATCGTGTTTGCAGAGCTTAACTTCTTCCTTGTGATACAGCCATTTGCAACGTGGTACATACCGATAGTCTGGTATGGTTACATACTTTTTGTTGACAGCATAATCTACAAGATAAAGAAAAAGTCCCTGATTTCAACATATCCAAGGGAACTGCTGCTCATGATGGCGCTGTCTCTCCCCTTCTGGCTGATATTCGAGTTCTATAATTTATTCACGCTAACATGGACTTACTCTAATTACACATGGTATGTCCACCTGGCCGACTTCACGGTCATAATGCCAGCGCTGTTGATAACGTTCATGCTTCTAAGTGCGCTCAATATCGGGAAAGGCCTTGATGCAAAAACAAAAACCAAGCCATCAAAGCCGCCAAGCAGGCTTTGGCTATTAGTTTTATTCGGAGCGTTTGTTTCAGTATTGCCCATAATGATAACGAATACGGGTTATTTTGTCATGTGGCTCGGCCTTCTGCTTTTCTTCGAGCCATTAAACTTCCTGATGAAAAGAACCAGTCTTTTGCAGAAGGCAACCGCCGGGGAACGAAGCCCCATCGCAAGGTTGCTACTTTCAGGTTTAATAGTGGGTTTATTGCTCGAGTTCTGGAATTATCAGGCATATCCGAAATGGTCTTATAATATCCCTTATCTGCTTCCAGGGCTCCACCTGTTCGCAATGCCCATACTCGGTTACATAGGCTATCTCACATTTGCAGCAGAGGCGTATGTGTTCTACATCTTCTTCAGAGGGTTCTTTTTCAGATACGAGAACAAACTCCTTGAGATAAACGGAGCATCAGACGCAAAACATAAATATCAGTCGCAATAAAGCGAACTCATGACAGTCAAAACAACGCACACCGCAGGGGCGCCAACCAGCATAGAAAGGCGAGTGGCAGCGATGCAAGCAATATCCAGTAGCAGGGGCAACCTACAGCGCAAAGCCTTTGAGGCTCACGTTTTGGCAAACCTGGCCGAGGATCCAGACACCCCTGTAGAGTTCAGGGCCGTTATTAAAAGGTATGCAGACCTGGCAATGGCAGATGCATTGAAGATGGCAAAGTTTCTGGGAAAGAGCAGGGGCCCGCCTGCAAAGGTAAGGCGCCTGATGCATGACCCTACTGAGTTTTTACAGTTTGTCGGCAGCGCCGAAAGATCGTATCAAAAAGGAATGGAAGATCTTGAGGGTCTTGTCAGGGACGTTGCACTAAAGTCATGGGCAAGGGCAGGCCTTTCAACCACGCTGTTTAACTCAGAAGCGCGTCGAAGGCAAATCACATCAAAGCTTATTGGAAATGAAAGCACACCCCAGGAACTTAAGGAGGCGTTGCTTCAGGTAGCGCTTGTTACAGAGCGCCTGGACAGGGGGCGCCTGACTCAGTTAAGAATGCAACGTGGGCTAAGCAGATATGCCGTGCGGGAAGTGGCCACGTACGAGTGGAAAAGCATGGAGAACGAGATAGGAATACTAAACTCAGCGCTAAGAGACTATAAACTGCCAGGTAGGCTGCGTAAACGATTCGGAAAGGAAATAACGTCCCTAAAGAAGGAGATGGACCGCTTGGAGCAGTCAGCAGAGCTGCGCATTGCTCTTCCAAAGCTTTTAAGGGAGATCAGCGACCCAAGAACATCAAAGGACAGGAGAGAAGAACTAATCATTTCTTTAACGCAAAGCCAGCTCAGGCAAACGCCTGAACAGCAAATAATAGTTTTTGGCTCGCGCCAGCCCGGGCATGCCGCAAGGCCAAGGCGCGCGCCCACATTAGATAACCCCCCGCAAGGAATGTACGGGTAATTCACAATATTTAAATATGTTCAAGTTACAATACTAAACACTGCTTTTCCCGTTAGACTGCCTAGGCAGGAGGGATTACATGGAAAAAGAACAGCTAGATAAGCTAAACGCATTCATGGGCGAGAACAAAGGCCAACGCAAGTTCACGCAGAGCATAGACTTGACACTAAACTTCACAGGCATCGACTTTAGCAAAGCAGACCAGAGGCTTAATGTAGAAGTCAAGCTGCCAAACGGGAAGGGCAGGGAGAGCAGGGTTATATTCTTCGGTGACGACAGGAACCTTGTTGCAAAGGCGGAAGCTGCTGGAGCAAAGGTAATCCACAGCAATGAATTACCAACAATATCAAATGACAAAGCAGCAATGAACGAGCTACTCGCCAACGAACTGCTTGCCCAGCCAGCTCTCATGCCCCAGATAGCAAAGAGCCTCGGCCAGTTCCTTGGTCCAAGGAACAAGATGCCAAAGCCGGCGATAGGTGCCGATGTCGGCGGCATGATAAGCAGCATAAGCAAGTCAGTATTCATAAGGAGCAAGGGCAAGTACCTGCCAACAATACACTGCACTGTTGGCACTGAGAAGATGGACGTTAATGAGATAGCGGCGAACATCGACGAAGTGATAAGCACGTTTACTAAGAAGCTGGGGAAGCAGCACATAAAATCAGTTTATGTGAAGCTCACCATGAGCAAACCATTGAAGTTGATCTGATGTCTGAGAGAGAAGAAAAGATGAGGTTCGTAGAAGAGCAGAAGAAGGAGCTCAAGAAGTACTCGGTGATAGGTGTACTCCCTGTGAACGGAATTCCAGACAGGCTGGTCCAGGCATCAAGGAACAAGATGAGAAAACAGGCCAAGTTCATAATAGCGAAGAAGAGCCTGTTGACAAGGATACTTGAAGGAGATGAAAGGACAAAGCACCTCGCAAAGGAGCTAACCGGCATGTCGGCAATAATACTTAGCAATGAAGATCCATTTGCCTTGTATCATGGATTTAGGGCAAACACGCTAAAGCTTGGGGCAAAGCCAAAGTCCGTTGCTCCTGAAGACATCAACATACAGGCAGGGGAAACCAGCATACAACCGGGCCAAGCCGTTACAGAGCTAAAGCTGGCAGGGATAGATGTCCAGATACAGAAAGGAAAGGTGGTTATAGCCAAGGACAAGACCCTGGTAAAGAAAGGCGCGGTAATATCCGGGGCTGTCGCAAAAGCGCTCAAGACACTTGACATACAGCCATTCACCGCAACCATTGAGCCGACAGTACTGCTATCTGGGAACCTTATGTTTACAAGAGAAGTGCTGAAAATAGACACGCAGACCGTAGTGGCCCAGATGTCACAGGGATTTGCAGTAGCATTTGCAATTTCGGTCAGCGCAAAGATAGTGAACAGCTACACTGTGGTAAGGTTTGTCGAAACATCATACAGGGAGGCGATGGCGCTTGGCATTGCGGCAAACATGCCAGAGCCAGGGATAACGGAGAAGCTTCTTGCAAACGCTGCACTTCAGGCAGCGTCGCTTGGCGGCATGATGAAGGAAGAGACCCCAGCACCAGCATCTGAAGAAAAGAAATGATACTTAGGTGAAATAATGGAGTACGTATACGCGGCATTGCTTCTTGACGCGGCAGGAAAAGAAGTAAACGAGAAGAACCTGATGGAGGTCGTGAAGGCTGCAGGCATGAGCCCGGACGAGGCGCGTGCAAAGGCAGTGGCAACATCGCTGAAGGGCGTGAACATAAAGGACGTGATAAAGAACGCACAAGCGGCACCCGTTGCAGCGGCACCAGCTGCGGCATCAGCGCCAGCACACGGTGGAGCTGAACACAAGAAGGCAGAGCCGAAAGAGGAGAAAAAGAGCGAAGAGGAAGCTGCAGGAGGATTGGCAAGTCTGTTTGGCTGACCCCTGTGATGCGATGCCACAAGGCAACATCTTAGCACAGCTGCACTTTTGGTTAGTTGCTACACCGACGTCAATGGTAAATTATATAAAAGCTAACGAGCATACACTAAGGAATAGATGATCCGGATGGACGTATACGTAAACAAGCCACATTGCACAGGTTGTTCACACTGCTTCGACGTTTGCCCAGTAGCCGTATTCGAAATGAGGGAAATGGACAAGGATCCTGATGGCAAGGCACAACCTCCATTCATAAATGCTGATTCTGCTCCGGCCGGCAAGCAATGGACCGGAGTGAATGACCCTAAGTATTATGATAAGTGGAACAACAACGTCCAGAAATGCCATGACCACTACAAGAAGAAGTCAGTAGCAGTAAATGGAAGCGCATGCATACTCTGCCAAGCCTGTTTGATAGAATGCGAAGGAGAGTGCATAACAATAACTGACGACCAAGGCCAGGTCTACCAGTCGATTTACAAGTGACTATATAATACTACACGAATTTTAGGTAGTATTTTATATCCTAATTCCCATATAGCTTCCCGAATCTACGACGGTGGTGGAATGATAGATTATGTAAAGGAACCTTTCAGCGAGGAGCAGAGCCTGGGAGTGCTCAACAAGTACGTAAAAGAATGGTTCAATGCTAATTTTAAAGAACTGACCCCGCCGCAAAGGTTTACTTTCAAGCTCATAAGTGAAAGGAAGAATCTTCTGATCACTGCGCCAACCGGCTCAGGAAAAACGATGTCTGGTTTTATTTCTATTATAAGCAAGCTGTTTGATTACTCGCTGCAGGGAAAACTCGAAGAGAAAGTTTACTGCCTGTACATCTCGCCATTAAGGGCGCTCAACAACGACATACACAGGAACCTTACAAAGCCTCTGCAGGAAATCTACACAAAGATAGCGAAAGAGAAGGGCGTGGACATAGTGAAGCAGAACGTGAGAGCGGTTACTATAGGGGTTAGAACAGGCGACACTCCCCAAAAGGAGAGGGCACAGATGCTGAAGCACCCGCCAAACATACTAGTTACTACTCCAGAAAGCCTTGCCATAATGCTGAACTCCACAAAGTTTGTGGAGAACCTCAAATCAGTAGAATACGTGATAATAGACGAAATACATGAGCTTGCAAACAACAAACGTGGGGTTCATTTATCATTGTCAGTAGAAAGATTGGCAAACCTTACAGATGCAAAGTTCACAAGAATAGGGCTTGGCGCCACCCTCTATCCTCTAGAAGAGGCAGCAAAATTCCTTGTCGGCTATAACGGAAATGTTCCAAATGACTGCACAATAGTTGACGCATCGTGGAGCAAGAAGCTTGATGTAGTCGCCATAAGCCCTGTAAAGGACATGATATACACAAAGGACAACGTTGTAGAGGATTCGATGTACGACCAGTTGAACAAGAGCATAAAGGAGAGCAAGACAACCCTGATATTCACAAATACAAGGAGCGGGACAGAGAGGGTTGTATTCAACCTCAAGAAGAGGTTCAAGTACGGGGAGGATATCGCTGCCCATCATGGCTCGCTTTCCAGGGAGTCAAGGCTGGAGGTCGAGGACCTACTCAAGAAAGGATCACTTAAGTGTGCTGTATCATCAACAAGCCTTGAGCTCGGCGTTGACATAGGCTCCATCGACAAGGTAATCCAGCTAGGCTCGCCAAAGAGCGTCACAAGGGCGATCCAGAGGATTGGAAGGGCAGGACATTCGTACAAGGCGGCGGCAAAGGGTGATGTCGTTGTCTTGAACAGGGACGACCTTGTCGAATGCACGATAATGCTCGACGCAGCGCTCAAAAGGCACCTTGACTCCTTTGCCGTTCCCAGAAACCCTCTAGATGTGCTAGCACAGCACATAGTCGGAATGTCCCTAACAAAGAAGTGGGAGGTAGATGAAGCGTATAACATCATAAGGAATGTTTACTCGTACTATGACTTGCCAAAAAGCGACTTCATGGCGCTGATAAATTATCTAGCAGGAAATTACGTAGGGCTTGAGAACAGGAGGGTATACGGCAAGATATGGTACGATGAGAAGGACAACACGTTCGGCAAGCGCGGTTACAATACGAAGATAATCTACATGCTGAACCTCGGCACGATACCGGACGAAGTCGCCGTCAATGTGATGGTGAGCGGCACAAAGAAGTGGGTGGGCAACATTGAGGAGGAGTTCCTCACAAAGCTCAAGGAGGGCGACATATTCGCGCTTGGCGGAAGGATGTACAGGTTTGAATACGCAAGGGGCATGAAGGCATATGTCACCGAAGCCCCCTCATCGTCACCCACAATACCGCCATGGTTCTCAGAGCAGCTGCCCCTGAGCTACGAGCTGGCCAACGAGATCGGCGCCTTTAGGCTCGAATTCTCAAAACTGCTTGAAGACTACATATCAAAAAACAAGATCAACAAGTTTGCAAGGCGCAAGAAGATGCCAAAGGAGATAGATGCATTCCTTGGCAAACTGCCAGTCGATGAGAACTCGAAGGAAGCCCTTTACGGATACTTCATGGAGCAGATGCTGTTCACCAAGTGCGTTCCAAACAAGGAGCTTTTGCTGATAGAGTGCACAGGCGACATCTCAGAGTACAAGTTCTATGTGATATTCCATTCGCTGCTTGGCAGGAGGGTCAACGATGCGCTTTCCAGGGCAATAGCGATAAAGATAGGCGAGAGGCTGGACAGCGATGTCGGCGTCATGATAAACGACAATGGGTTCATGTTGGTGTTCGATGAAAACCCAAAGGTCAGCGAGAAGGTAATCAAAGAAGTGTTCGCAGAGCTTGCCACTGGGACCCTGATCCCTTTGATGAAGAAGAACGTGAGGAAGACCGAGCTCATGAAGAGAAGATTCAGGCACGCCGCAGCAAGAAGCTTTATGATACTGAAGAACTACAAGGGATGGAAGATAGGGGTGGGGAGGCAGCAGGTCAACTCGCAGCTGATACTCAAGGCTGTGGAGGAGATGGACCAGAATTTCCCTATATTAAAGGAAACCTACAGGGAGATACTTAATGACGTTATGGACCTGCCTAGGGCCGAGGAGGTCCTCTCAAAGATAAGGAAGGGTGAAATCAAGTGGAAGCTGATACAGACCCCGTTTCCAAGCCCATTCGCGCATAACCTGATCACATTTGGCCACGCTGACGTGATAATGATGGAGGATAGGCATAGATATTTACAGGAACTGCACAAGATGGTAATGAAGAAGATAGGCTCAAGATGATTGAATGATGCTTACCAGGGACATAGAGCTGCTTGATGGGCTTCCTTTGATACATATAAAGAGCCTGAACGCGCTGGTTGGCGCAGACCTGCACCTTGGATACGAGGGAGTGATGGCAAAGAAGGGAGTGTTCCTCCCAAAGGTGAACCTCAAGAGGATAATGGAGACGCTTGACACTGCGCTTGCAAAGACCAGGGCAAAGATGGTAATAGTAGACGGCGACATAAAGAACGAGTTCTCCACGGTCGAGCAGGACGAGTTCAATGAGCTCTATGACTTCATAAATTTTATAAAGGGCAAAGGTGTTACGCTAACTCTGATAAAGGGAAACCATGACAATTTTGTGGAAAGGTACAAGGAGCCGTTCAAGCTGGAGGTGTTCAGACAAGAAGCAAAAATGTCTGGTTATCTTTTCTTCCATGGCGAGGAGCTTCCGCGTGACCTGAAGAAGGTAAAGATGCTCATCATGGGCCACGAGCACCCGGCAATAGGTGTCTTCAACTCAGGAGGGGGCAAGGAAAAGCTGGCAAGCTTTCTTTATGGTTCCTACAAAAGGATACCCCTGCTTGTTCTCCCGGCTATGAATTACTTTGCAGCGGGAACAGATATCAACCTGCAGCACAGGAGCATGCTTCTCTCGCCAGTACTGAAGCAGATAGACGTGGACAAGATGCGCGCAATAGCAATAGGCTACGGCTCTACCATAGATTTCGGCACTATAGGGAAGCTCAGGGAGGTCTAGCCAACTAGAGAAGGAGCCTGAAGAACAGGGCAAGCACGTTCACGACCAGGCAAATGACTATTACCCAGGCTATCGCCTTTGTTATGCTGTTTTTCTTTACGTTTGTCTTGTAGATCCTCCAGCCGTCAAACATTGGGACTGGCAGCAGGTTGAATATAGCCACAAAGAAGTTGAACATCAGGGAGAGCGCAAACACGCTGTACAAGAAGTAGTAGAATCCGGCGCTTGGCGTGTTTTCAAGCACCGGCCCAGCGTCTATTCCTATGTAGCCTCGCGCAGAGCCATTGATGCTTATTGCAGGTATTTTGTATGTGCCTGTATTGGTAACAAGCGTCACTATTGAGTTAGGCGTATCATTGGCCCCAGCTGCTACCATATCAGTGAGGTTGCTTATCTGATGGCCGTTCCATTCCAGGAGCTGCATCCCTGGATGCAGTATCCCGTTTGCTGGCATGTTCGGCGCAACCGCAGTTATCTGTATCGAGTAAAGGCTTGAGACTATGTAGACGCTCATCAGGTAAACCAGTACAAAGAAGACAACTGAAAACAGGAAGTTCATTGAGCTTCCAGCTGCAAATATCATCGTCTGCTTCATCGAGTCAAGCCTGCCAACCTGCTTTTCATCAGGCTCTACAAAGGCCCCTATTGGTATTATCCCGAACATCAAGAGGCCCACCGACTTCAGATTCACCTTCGAGATCCTTGCCAGCACCCCGTGTGAACCCTCGTGAACCACAAGCAGCACAACTATGGCTATCAGCCCCGCAACCAAAGGCACTGTGATTCCAGGTATAACAGGAATCACGCCAGGCACCTGGTTTGAAAGAGTTGACGTCTGCGGATGCCCCGCAGCAACGCTTGTGAAGAACTGGGCTATGCCTATTAGTATGCTGACCGTATTTGTGAGAAGCAGCGCAATCACGTAGCCGGTAAATCCAGAAACAATGGTTATTGCGTAGAGCACGGCTGCAAGCGGGCTAGCCGGTATGAATATTGTACTGGGCGAGAGCCCCTGCACAAGCGTCTGTATCTGCGCCAGGCTTATGAACTGCACCCCAGATATGGTGTATGGCTGGACAACCGCGAACATCAGATACAAGCTAATGATGCCGAATACGTACAGCTTCTTGCTTATTCTTCCCTTGAGAAATGGATACGAGAGGAGGCCAAGCCCAAGGACAATCCCCCAAAGCGAGAGGTTGGTCCAGAAATCCTTCCTAGTCTTAGATATCCTGTCAATCGTAGTAATCCCCTTTGTTGTTGACAAAAGGTACATGAAGCTCCAGCCCTGGTACCTGCCTATTATCCTTATGAGGAGCCCAGCTCCTACGACTATAAGCATAGCAAGCAGTATCTGGTTAATCAAAATCAGGTAGCTTGCCGTGTACGCATAGTACACTCCAAGGAAGCCCAGGATCAGGAGCCCTATTATGGCTAGGTTCCTCGCAAAGGGATTTTTTATAGCACTGGAGCTAACAGGAGTTTCTTTTCCTTTAGGCATGGCCGTCGTATAATCTAAGCTAATAAACTATATAGTTCTTAGTATACGATGTGGTGGTCATGGCAAGCGAAGCCCTGGTTATTGCGCTTGCAGCAACGCTGATATGGGTTGCGTCAGGCACTGCCGAGAAGGAGCTATCAAAGATCCTTGGAGGGAAAAGAACGAGCTTCATAGTCCTTGGAGGCGGTCTTGCGCTTATTGCAGCGTTCTACCTGCTCTCTTTCTCAGTGCAATTGACAGCGCTTTCCCTTGCGCTTTCAATATGTTCAGGGATAGTGTTTGCAGCGGCAGCATTGCTCTATTACAAGGCGCTTGAGAAGGAGGAGGTATCCATATCATACAGCATAGGCTTATTCCAGCCTGCGATACTGTTTGTATACAGCATAATAATTCTGGGAGAAAGCATAACCATGCAGCACGCGCTCAGCGGGCTCATTGTGATTGTCGGGGTGCTTCTCGTATCAACCAAGCACCACCTCAGGCTTGACAAGAAGCTGCTCCCGGTGTTCTATGCAAACATACTGTGGGCAGTCTACTGGATAATGCTCTCACAGGCAATAATCCCATTGAACCA
>JASHRG010000036.1 GCA_030037495.1 Microcaldota archaeon
AGTAGCGCCATTGCAGACAATATATGTAGGGCAGAACATAACTGGAGGCGGCTTCAGGGTGCAGCTAACAGACTTGGGACAGCCTAACAGCAACGGCGTGTCACCGGCATCTGTCAACATATACTACAACAACGTGCTGACAAACACATCTTCGATATACCCACAAACGCAGGCAAAGTTCAACATATCAGGAAAGAACCTATATGTCAGCATAAATGCAACCTTTGCAGGATTATATGCATACCAGAAGTGGGCAAAGATACAGCTGTACAGCAACGTGTACAACATATCTGACAGCAAGGTGTTCAACCAGACAACAAACCCGACATGGTACGTAAGGCTGCTCTGGACAAACACAACTTCTACAAGCGCCCATGCTGACAACGCGCTGCAGAGCATAATAATAATAAACAACTCCGCAGAAACGCTGACTCCTGGGCAGAGCTTCACCTTCATAAACAACCCAGCTAAGTGGAAGGTGACATTTGTCGGAGACCAGTTTGGTTCGTCTAACTACGACACGATAACAGCAGCAACAAGCCAAAACCCATCGCTGAACTACGCAAACGTTGGTTCCGTAAGTTCCACAAACGTGATTGGAATAACAAACATAACAGAGCCTGCGCAGATACTGACAGTGGGAAGCGGCATACCAAACGCGTTCACATACTCTGGGCAAACAACCCAGTCAGTCACGTACGACCTTACGCCGTATGCGCTGAACGACTACGCCAACACGCTTGGATTAACAGGAGTTAACGTGGTTAATTCCATAGGAATCTTCCTGTCGTACACCAACGACAATGCTGCATCATGGATAACATCTACGTACCCATTGTACGTATATGTGTACGGATGCGCCACAAGCGCCTCAACAGGCTGCTTCTCCTCAACGTTCAACGGAGTAGCGCAGTTCAACACAAACGCTGGAGTGGTATACGTGCCAAACACCGTGGCAACACTGTTCAACGTCACTGGAATAAAGCTGAGCGAGGCTCTGCCTGGTCCACTGACAGTTAGCGTGGTTGCAACAAACACCCTCAACACAAACACATACACACTGGCAACCCTGACAAACACCGCACCATTGGTATACTACACGCCTCAGGTAAACAAGGTTTACGACCAGGTGTCGCAGTCAGCACCAGGAAACGTGGTGTACAACCAACAGAACGGTGGCAGCACAACAACGTTCGCGTTGACACAGTCTGCAACGCCTACAACAGGAGTTGGAACGCCAGGACAGTACTTCGTGTACTCTATGAACGAGATCGCTGTTACTACAAACACAGCTGCAATAGGCTCGCTTGAGTTCGGAATAGAAAACACAACTGCAGGAACAAGCGCATCGCAGCAGTTCCAGATAAACTACAGCGTAGCATCAAGCACAGCTGTATCAGGAACTCCAAACAACGCGTACTATATCTCAACGCAGAACCATGGCGTAAACGCACCACCTGGATTCAGGACAGAGCGTGGTTCAAAGGTGAGCACAATAAGCCCGTTCACAGACACGTTCAGCATAGCCAAGACGGTTGACATGCTGCAGATAGCTGTTGGTTTGGCTAACCAGACCATATCGTCAAAGAGCTACACACTATATGGGCCATATGGAGTTGGACAGGCAACAAACCTGCCTAACGTAAGCATAGGCAAGGTAACTGCAACAGCAACATTGGGACCTGGAGCAACATACAACATAACAGGCATCTCAAGCATACAGGCAGTTCCATCAGTGTCGCAGGCAACAACGCCAGTATTGCTGACTGGATTGTCAAGCACAGCACCACTAGTGCTGCTTGACTCGCAGGCTGCATCTGCTCCACAGAGCAACTACATACTGGTAGGGTCAGGCTTCGTGAACTCGCTGTCGCAACAGCTGCAGAGCGCATACAACGTAACAGTAACGCCTGGAGGCGCTCCAATAGTGCAGGCTTATGGAACAAATAGGATCCTGATAGCAGGGTTCTATGGAAACCAGACAAACGCTGGTGCAGACACGTTCATAAACGACCTGTACTCGCAGGCAACTGTGTAAGGCGCTTGAGCTAAATAGCATGGAAAGCAACCGAGAGGTTGCTTCTTTTATTTTTTATTTATCTTCCTTTTCCTTTTGTTTTCGCATCATAGCATGGCGTTGGCGAAATACGACGGTAAAAAATACTTAGGTTTATAAACATTTCCAGCCAATACTCTAGGGACAGGTGCGACTGATGTCCAGGAGTATATACATTATAGTAGCCGTTCTTCTGCTTGCTTTCTCAGGTGTAACACTGGCAGCTTCAGGCAAGGTGATACTGCCAACAAACACCCTGGGAGGCTTCCTTGCGCAGTATGTCCCTCTTGGAATAGTGATCAATTCAACGTTTGTAAACCAGAGCTACGGTTCATACACGTACACGATAATGCAGATAAACGGCAGCAACTCCACAATACTCTTGGTAAACACTACCAACAACGCATTCTCTTTTGTGCTCAATTCAAGCACAGCATACGATGTCCTGCTTCCCTACTATTCTGCTAAGTACTATCCACAAAACTCAACCATAGACAATCTAAGCGCATCAATACAGAGCTACAGGGCGCAGAGCATGTCTGCGCTCCAATCCTGCCTTGACATAACAGGGTTCAGCAACTACGTGTGCCCGCCGAATTCAAACACCACTTCTTGTTTGTCCATAACATGTCAGCGTGTGCCTATATGCTGGGACACAATGCAGGGAAAGACTCCCGGAGGGAAATACACGGGGATACCTCTTGGATTCTTCGGCGGCCTCATGAACTTCTCTGCCAATTACTATGAATTCAACAGCACCTACAACCAGTATCTTTCCCTCTCGGAAGGCATAGACCTGCAGGACATAGGCACATCGCTTCCGCAGATGCAGAACCTTCTTTCATCGCTGTCTTACTACAGCCACCAGATAGTAGACAATCCAATAATGCCTGAGCCATCAAACCTCTCTGTGAGCTTCCTTACCAATGCATGCAGCCCCTACCTTGGCTCTTCCGGAGGTCCATACTACTGCTATTCAATAGGGCTTTGCCCTGACCCGAACTTCAACTACACAGTTTTAAACTCGACAGAATCACAGATAAATGGGCTATTAACGCTACCGATATCAAGCTCAAGCGCCCAGAATGCATCTTCACAGGCAGTGATAAACGCCGAGTCATTCTACGAGCCAATAATATCCGCACATGAAACAACCCTGCTAAACGCGTTCCTGAACTCTACAGCAGTTCCATACAATTCAATTGTTGCAAACCTCACATTCATGAGCACAAGGTACAAGAATTCAAGCATAAGCACTGCGCTGGCAAGCCTAACCGCAATATACCAAGGAATAAAGAGCGCGGGCATATCGCAGAACCTCACCATAGCAAACAAGACGCTGAGGAGCGCAATGTCAAATGCATCAAAGGTCTACCAGAAGGCTGGCCAGAAGTACTCTTCAGTATACCAGGAAGCTGTAAACTCAACCGCAATAATACTGCTCAGGGAGCTTGACTACCAGATGCCGCCGCCTTCGCTCAGCGCGCTTGCTGCGCAGCAGTCGTCAATAAACCTGGAGCTCAACGCCCAGGTGAACTCCTCGCAGTTGTCAAGGATCAGCTCGCAGGCATCCTCGCTCTCGGCAAACGCAAAGGCCCTGCTTCCCCCAATATCAGCATCATCGACTATCAAGGCGGTTTATGGCGGTGCGATTGATGCGATGCTGGCTTCGCCGCTCACAACATTGTCGTCGAAAACCGATGCCGCGCCGCTCTACGCATCTCTGCTTACCTTTGCAATTGACATGGTGGTGCTTGTAGTCATTTATCTGCTCACCTATCACAGGCTAAAGGCCAAGAAGAAGCTGAACCTTAACCCAAGAGTGCAGAGGGCGTGGAACTTCCTGTTCATGTTCCTGTTTGTGCTTGTCCTGGTTGATGCAATCTTCACCTACTCGTACGCGCAGAAGGCGAACGCATTCCTGCCTGCAAGCGGGTTCATTGCTGCTGTTGAGCCATCAAACGCCATTTACATAATGACAAATTCCTCGATAGCCTCGAACACGCTAGTGCAGCAGTGCGTCTCTGCGCTGAAAAGCGACCTTTCAAGCACTGATCAGGTGGCGCATGTGACAGTATACGTTCTGAACTTCACAAACCTTGGCTGTACATATCCATCTAATGCATCGCTGACAGGCACCGCGTGCTTCAACCACATAATATCGAGCAACAAACCAGTGATAATAATGAACCCTGGCAACAGCTCGATAGTGTACAGGGGCTTATACGGATACACTTTATACGCAAGCGGTGCCGCAACATACGGCTACGCATGCCCGTTGAATGAGGTACTAGAGGCAAGCTGACCATGGAGAGAGGGGAAAAGGCGCAGTCGCACACAAGGCAGAAGCGAGGGCAGGGCAGGGCTCTGGCCGTGCTGCTATTCATAGTTGTTGCGGTATTTGCAATAGCAGGAGGCCTTGTCTACGGCCTGAACAGGGCGCAGCAGAGCACGAGCATATCAACATTTGAGAACAATTTCGACGCCGCTCCAAGGGTTGCGCTTCTTGTGACAGCTTACAACGGACTGGCGCTGGCAGCAACCGTAGGCTGCGCAACAAACCTTATAGAGCAGCTGGCGGCAACGCACGGCAGCGCGCACAGGGACACATCCACAATAGACTTCTACGTAATAAACCAGAGCGCATGCGTCTATTCGCCATACGGGCTCGGCTCATCATACATAAACTACAGCAAGGCATCGCCATCGCAGTGCCTCTCCATGAGCGCAAACGAGCCCAGGATATTCATAAACTTCAGCAGCGCAAACCAAACAATGATAACGCCAACCGCGCTTTACGTCATGGGAGATGTGGATTATCTGACACAGTGCGGTGTTGCAGCAGAGCTGACAAGCACCTGATCACTTCTTGTATCTGGTAAGGGCGGCTATCCCTCCAAAGCCAAGAAGCAGCTCCTTTCCGTACTGGCTCTCGTCGCTGACAAACACTATCTCTATGTTCATCTGGTCAGCAAGGTCAAGCAGCTCCTCCACAGCATCCTTTTGGCTAACTATCTCAAGGTTTCCCCCATCTTCGTGCTTCCCCAGCCTGTTGTTTCCCTGCTCTATTCTTGTCATCTCCGCCCTGCAGTTTGTGCACCTGTAGTGCACAACAGTAAGCTCAAGCCCCTCGCTCACGAGCATCTTCGCCACGTTGTTTGATTCAAGGGCCTTTTTGACATGGTCATAGCCTGAAACTGCAAGGCCCCCGCGCGCAACCTCGCCCAGGAACTTCTCCATTACGTTTCTTTCCTGTATGGCCTCCTGTTCCTCAAGCACCTCCCTTGACTTCTCAAGAAGCTCGTTTATCCCCTGGGTTTCGTCAGTGTACCCTGTGTCAAAGGTTCCTAGCACCTTTATCTGGTAGTTGAGCGTCTTTGCCCTTATGAAGTTCTCCTTTGCAGGCCCAGGCCCCCCCACTATCGCACCCTTTATCTTGAACTGGTTCTTTGCATATAGGTCGTTGACGGCCTCGCCTATCCTCTTGTAATAATCCTCAATGCTTTCCTCTATCAGTCTTTGGTACCTGTTCATGGACTGACCCCCCTTCTTTATCTTTGCGTGTGCAAAGGAGTGTATCTTCTTTTCAATCTCTACATGGGCTCCCTTCAAAAGGCCAATGGTTGCGTCCCTTCCGTCCATTACTACAAGCGCGAACATATCCTTTGCTTCTGTCATCGCCTCAATCGGCTCTAGAAGGAACGTCGAATCACATCTGTAGATGTTTGTCTTTATCGGAGCAGGGGGCTCAATGGAAAACAGCTCTATATTGGGTTTCGCCTGCTCGCTTGAAATGTTGCCGCAGAAAATAGCAAGCCCGTACTTTGGGGGGGCTTTGTAGAGCTTAAGGTACTGCATTATCTTGTCAATCGCGCCCTGCACATTTGTCCTTGTGCTCTTTGATTTTATGTTTGCTGCCTGGCCGTGTTCATCACGGAGCTTGCCAGTTACCTCTGATATCTGGGTTCCTGGAGGCACATACAGTGAAATAAGCTCTGTTCCACTGCCTCTAATAGAAGACAGCCTCTTGAGCTCCTTTTTTATATTGTACTCCTTTTTCATAGTTTCACTGTTAGAAGCAGCAAACGAGTTATTGCTATATATTTTCCGGCTCTTTTACATCTATCCTTCCAGCTACCTTCTTAGACAGTTTGTAGTCTTTGGTTATAAGAGGCAGGTTCAGTTCTTTTGAAAAGTAAACATACGATGCATCATAGAATGATATGTGCAATTCTGATGCAAGTTTTAATATATTCCCCTCGTGGCCATCCGCGCTTAGGATCGACATGCTCTTTAGGGCGTGGTTAGCCAGGTCCATTACTATTGCCTGATCGTTCTCGTTCATTTTTTTGTGCAGCTCCCTCTCCTTCCATAAAATATTGCCTATTTCAAACCTCACCAGCTCTATGGTGTACCCTTCGACCAGCTTCTCCACAGAGGCCGGTGCCAGCAAACTATACATGGCAGAGGCATCGAATATGCATTTCATCTGGAATCCCTGTCTTCCCTTATGTCTCTGACGACATCCTCTATAGATATCTTGGCCAAAGCCCTACTCGCTTTCTGTGCTTTCTTTTTTAATATGGCCAATTGCTCCTTTTTCAACTCTTCGTCCCAGCCCATCTTGAACAATTTGGACGGGCTCACCCCCATCTTCCTCATTTTCTGCCTCAGGCTACGCGGGATCTTGGCAGATACGGTTACGAACTCTTGCGCTGTCATAGTTAGGTTATGAAATGATAGATATATAAATCTTACTTATATACTACTAATGGTAGTATATCTATCCTATTTTGCTCTTTCCCATGTATGGGACGAGAGCGTCAGGAATAGTTATTGAGCCGTCCTGGTTAACATAGTTCTCAGTGATGCAGGCAAGGGTCCTTGTTATTGATATTGCGGTGTTGTTCAAGGTATACACATATTTTCTCTCGCCCCTGTCGTCGTATTTTACATCAAGGCGCATGCTCTGCCATGTTGCCGCAGTGGAGCACGATCCAAGCTCCCTGTACTCGTTCTGGCCCGGGAACCAGCCCTCAACATCAACGGTCTTTGCCATCTGGTATCCAGTGTCGCCGCTGCACAGCAGCACGAGCTGGTACGGTATCTTAAGCGCCTGCCATATGTCCTCGGAGTTCTTTAGGAGCTCATCAAAGTATCTCTTCTCGTCTTCTTGTCTGCAGTAAATGAACTGCTCAACCTTGTCGAACTGGTGGACTCTGAAGATTCCCTTCTGGTCCTTTCCATGAGCGCCAGCCTCTCTCCTGAAGCAGGGGCTTATCCCAGCGTATTTAAGAGGGAGTTCCTTTCCTGAAAAGGTTTCCTCTGCATGCATTGCAGCAAGGACATGTTCAGCAGTGCCTATCATGTACAGGTCCTCTTCAACATGCTCTATGCCCTCAAGCGCGCCAGCCTCCTTTGACTCCCCTGCTTTGTAGAGCGCATCCTCGAATGTTGCAAGGGGCGCCACTCCCTTATAGTATTTCCTTTTGAGCATGAACGGGGGCAGCACAGCAGTGTACCCTCTTTTTGAGAGAAAATCAAGCGCAAACCTTCCGAGGGACTGCTCAAGGAGCACAAGATCACCTCTCATGTAATAGAATCTGGCGCCGGTGACCTTTGCTGCCCTCTCTAGGTCAAGCAGTCCAAGCGCGCCAAGTATCTCCTCGTGGCTCTTTATCTCCTTTTTGTGGACCGGCCCCCATTTCTTCAGCACCTTGTTGCCCTGTGGAGGGTTTCCAACAGGCACAGACTCGTCAAGAACGCACGGAATGTTCCAGAGAAGCTCATTTATCTTGAACTCATATGTTGGAATCTCGCTTTCAAGCGCAACAATCTCCTTCTTTGTCTTTGCAAGCGACGCAATCTTTTCCGAAGCGTCTTCGCCCTGCTTCTTCATGGTAGAGATCTCAAGGCTAGCCCTGTTAATCGTTGCCTGGAGATCCTGAAGCTTTGTCTTAAGAGCCCTCCATTCCTCATCGAGTTTGAGGAGTTCGTCAAGGCTGAACTTGCTGCCACGCTTCTTTAGGGTATCGCGTATTTCAGAGACGTGGTCCCTTACATACCTGCTGGTAATCATATAGCTTTATTCTCATCTTAAGGCATAAAAAGAGTATGTTTTAAGTATGTGCATTTGCCAAATCTCTCTAAGCAGGGATGGCGGAGCTTGGTCAAACGCGCCAGGCTTAGGACCTGGTGCCTTAGGGCTGCGAGAGTTCAAATCTCTCTCCCTGCACAGTGGTATCATGGACAGGAAACCAGAGATAAAGCCAATGACAATGCAGACGCTGCGCGAGATAAAGCTCACACAGCCTGACAAGCAGAGGCTTGCGCTGCTTTTCTGCGGTGTGCTTGTCGTGTTCGCATTTTCTATAGTCATATTTGACAGCCTGTTCCATTATGGCAGCTCTGCGCTGGCGTATTATCCTGGAAACTGCGGCAGCTACAACACAAGCCAGGGACTTTATACATGCCTTTCAACGCTAGCCAACAAGACTGCAAATGTTTCCGTGTGCTTGTACATGCAGGGCTCGCAGAGCCTAGGTTGCGTGTCGGGCGTGGCAGAGCGCTCGAATAACCCAAACATATGCGGCTACATATCAAAGACAGGCCCGTACTATGTTTCTTGCATATCAGCCATAGAGAACAAAACAGGGAACATTGCCCTGTGCGGCAGCCTTCCGCAATCATCAGCGCTCTCGTGCATCTACAGCACGGTTTTAGCATTGAATTTCAGCAGCGCCTCAACCTGCGAATTGATCGGGAACACGAGCTACTCCATAGGGTGTTCAGCGCTCGTAAACTACAGGAAGGCGCTGCTAAGCAGCAATCCAGACTACTGCGAGATGATACAGAACACAAGGAATTATTCTGTATTGTCATTCATGGATTACAATTCATCAATGTCTTCGGCGTCTGCAGCGGACGACTACCTGTATGCATTGAACGTGACAGCACAGAGCTACTGCTACCTCGGGCTTGCGATACAAGAGCTCAATGCAACGATCTGCAACAGGATACAGGGCAGCTTCTCAACAACATGCGGTTATTATGTAGAGGCCGCGAACGAATCAACCGTAAAAGCAAACCTGAACGCAACGAATTCCACAACAGCATGCGTCTCCTACAAGGGATACGACCTTGAGCTGTGCAATCTGGAGTACCAGACAGGCATTGCGATAGAGAGAATGAACGCAACTCCCTGCTATTCGCTTAATTCAAGCGTTGACAGAGACCTATGCGTATACCATCTTGCCATAAATACGAGCGACTACGGCTACTGTAGCGATATCTTAAATACGACAATAAGGGGGGTATGCACGCTCAGCGCGAACTACACTGCTACATGATCACTTCTTCGCGTTCTCCAGGTAGTCCACAGCCACGCCAAAGAGCCTGTCTATCTCGTTGCGCGCACCCTCTATGAGCATCACCTCATTCTGCGGCACATAGACTCGCAGCACATAGGTCTTGTTGCTGCCTCCGAAAACCCACTCGCCAAGCTTCATGTTCCTGTATGAGCCCGTGCTGTCAGCAACATATGTGGAGTTTTCAACGAGCTTCGATATGAGCGCCAGCACTCCACCGTCTGCGCCGTCTATGTATATGGTTTCGTCTCTTGTTATGTCCCGGTCTATGACTACCGGCTTTATGAGCGGAAGCTTGTTCTGCTTTGCCTGCATTGATATGTTGCCCATAAGCTGGCTGGTCACCGAATCAGCCTTTGAGAGCGATGCGTCAAGCGCCTTTGACTGGTCGGAAAGGCCGCCCAGCACCCCGTCAAAATAGCCGTCTATGTCCTTCTTCATCTTCTGCGCATCAGAGACTATGTTGGCCTGTGCAGCATATCTTGAGGGATCTGCCAGGAGCTTCCTGAGGTTGAGCTTTCCGTACTTGTTGCCAAGGGTGGAGTCAATGTCGCTTATAACTACGTCTGTGTAAGAGCTCCAAACAGGTTCTGCCATGAGAGCACCGATATAATATTCAAGTAAAGCTTAATAAATCACTATGATAATGGGGCTTTGTCAATTGTCCAAGTTTTCGAAGGAAAATGCATATTTATAAATATCAAAAACTACGCTAATAATATTGGATGAGTTGGATGATAATGATACTGCAGATTGCGATGTATATACTGGCAGCGGCTACGCCATCTGTATACACACTGGCGCCCTTGGCGCTGATAGTGGTATTTATAATAGCGGCGGCAGGGCTGACAAGGGGCCTTGACATATTCCAGTTCTTCGGGGTCGGAGCCCTGCTTGGCATAAGCCAGGGCGCAGGAGGCGGAGGTGCAGGGAAGGGCCTAAAGAGCGGAAGGACAAGAGGGAAGATGCAGGGCGCAATAAAGGAGCAGCAAAGATACTCAATGTCAAAGGTGGGCGGAAACATAAAGAAGGACTTAAAGACTATCAAAAAGAGGGGCGAGCCGGAGCGCAAGGCAATAGCAGAGGCAGAGGACGCAGCAAAGTCTGCACGTCATGACCGCGCGCTTGAGGAGGCAGCAGGATCACAAAAGCAGGGCGTCGCAAGGCAGGGGCTTGTCAGCATGGTAATTTCTGTTCCAGGAAGGGAGCGACAGGGCTCTCAAGGTCGTACATGGTTAGGGAGAATGGCAGCGAGATTCAGAGAAAATGCTGTCATAAAAGCAGAAGGAAAAGCAGGCACTGGCTACCTTGGTTGGACTATCGCCCGTCCGTTCAGTCTTCATACTCCTATAAAAGGCAGGGCCCAGCGCTCAGATGAGCAATTGCAAAGAGTCCAGGATGCCAAGGCAAGATAT
>JASHRG010000037.1 GCA_030037495.1 Microcaldota archaeon
AGAGAACAGGATTGAGAGGAGGCTGAATCTTAGCTCAAAGGGCGACATAGAGAGATACGGTATAGAGAAGTTCGTTAAGACCTGCATGGACTACGTAAACGAGGAGATAGCAGGATCAATGGAGCTGATGCAGAGGTTTGCAGTGCACATGGATTACAGTAGCGTCTACCTGCCATACAAGAAGGAGTACATGGACAAGAGTTGGGGGATATTTGGCAGCGCTTACAGGAAGGGGCTGGTTTACAGGGACCTGAAGCCGCTTGCATACTGCCCGCACTGCGAGACAGTGCTTTCTGCGCAGGGCCCAGAAGTGGAGTATGCAGAAGAAAATGACAAATCCATATTCGTGAGGTTCAAGATAGATACGTCAAAGCGATCAAGGCTTAAGTTTGATGAAAACACCTATCTTGTAATATGGACGACTACGCCGTGGACACTCCCTGCAAACATGTGCATAGCGATTAACCCAGGCGCCACGTATGTCTGCGTTGGCGTGGGGAAATTCAGCTATATTGTTGCAAAGGACAGGCTTGATGCGTTTGCCGAGGCGATAAACGACAGCGTTGTGGTGAAGAGCGAGTTTTCCGGAACAGAACTCGAAGGCTTATACTACACCAACCCGCTTGAAAGGACGGTGCCGGTCCAAAGGGGCTTTGCCAAGTACCACAGAGTACTGAACGGGGGCAGCATGGTTTCTCTTGATGAGGGAACCGGACTTCTGCACGTTGCGCCGGGGCACGGGCCAGAGGACTACCAGCTCGCAAAGGCAAACAGGATAAAGATATTTTCGCCTATAGACTCACATGCAAAGTACACTGAAGAGGCAGGGGAGTACAGGGGATTGGGCGTGCCTGTGCAGGCAAACGAGGCCGTATTAAGGGACCTGAACGAAAGAGGAGACATACTATGCACTGGAACTGTAAGGCACACCTATCCGCATTGCTGGAGATGCCACAGCAAGCTCATATACAGGGCGACGGACCAGTGGTTCATAAACATATCAAAGATAAAGAAGAAAATGCTCAGCGAGAACGAGAAGATAGCCTGGATGCCGCAGTATGCGCAGAAATGGTTTGCTGATGCTATAGAAAGCTCGCCGGACTGGTGCATCTCAAGGCAGAGGTACTGGGCAACGCCGATACCCATATGGATTTGCGAGAAGTGCAGTGAAATGCTGGTTGTAGACTCTGTCGGGCAGCTAGCAAAGCTTGCCGGGCTTAGCTCCCAGATAAGCGACCTTAACCTGCACAAGCCGCACATAGACGCTATAACAATAAGCTGTACTAAGTGCAATGGGGCGATGAGAAGGGTGCCTGACGTCTTTGACGTCTGGTATGATTCTGGAAGCTCGCATACATCAAGCCTAAGCGAGGGCGAGTTCAGGGAGCTATATCCCGCAGACTGGATAACAGAAAGCCTGGACCAGATACGTGGCTGGTTTGCAACACTTCTCAGGACAGGGGTGATAGCCCACGGGAAAACCCCCTTCAAGAGAGTCACCATAGGAGGCATGATGAAGAATGAGTTTGGGGAGGAGATGCACAGGAGCCACGGAAACGCCGTCTCTCCAAATGACATACTAAAGAGCTTCTCTGCGGATGGATTTAGGCTCTTCTGCCTGAGCAAGCCGAGGTGGCAGGACCTGAAGCTCAAGGAAGCTGAGATAAAAGAGGCGGATAGTGAATTGATAATGCTGTACAACATATCGGAACTTGTGAAGGAGTTCTCGGATCTCTGCGGATACGACACAAGAGATGTTAAGAAGCCGGGAATGTCTGGGCTTGGGAATGAGGATCTATTCATCATCTCAAGGATTAATTCATTGATAGAATTTGTTACCTCGAGCATGAACTCCTATGGCATAGATCCGGCGATAAACGCAATCAGGAACTTTGTTGTCGAGGATTTCAGCAGGTTTTACCTCAAGTTTGCAAAGCAGAGGGCTAATGAGGCAACGAAGAGCGGCATGAAAAGGATAGCGAACATAGCAGCGTACCTGCTGCACAACGTCATCATACTTGAGTCTATTGCAACACCATTTGCCGCTGAGTACATATACCAGAAATTGTTCTCCAGGGACAGTAAGTCGATATTCCTTGAGAAGTGGCCGAAGGCAAGCAAGAAGCTGATCAACACTGGGCTTGAGAAAGAGATGGAGATCGCGAAGGAGGCGATCACCGCCATACTCAACAGCAGGGAGAAGGCAGGGGTTACACTGAGGTGGCCAATAGCAAATGCAACGCTTGAGCTTACTGATGACGAATCGTATGCTGTTGTACAGAGGTTATCTCCAATAGTGGAAAGCTACGTTAACGCAAAGCACCTTGTGCTAAAGAGAATTTCGGGAGTGAAGAAAGAGATAAAGCCTGTGTTCGCAAGGATAGGCCCGGACTTCAAGGACAAAGCTAGCGCTGTTGCAGAGGCGCTCAAGGGTGTGGACGCAGACGAACTTATTAGGAGCATGGAGACAGCGGGACGCTACTCGCTGAACACAAGGAGTGGTCCTGTAGACATAAAGGCTGAGCACTTCACGATTGTGGAGAAGGCAGAGCAGGGCGACGCAACCCTGTTCAGATACGGGATAGCGCACATAGACAAAAATATTCCTGAAGAGCTCAAGGAGGAGGCCCTTGTTAGGGAGTTTGAGCGCGGAGTCCAGCTTGCGAGAAGGGAACTCGGGCTCAAGAAAGCTGACAAGATTGAACTTGGATATGAGGCGCTTGGGGCCATGGCCCAGGTGATAAAGAAAAA
>JASHRG010000038.1 GCA_030037495.1 Microcaldota archaeon
TTACGAGGGAGTGGGAGTGCTCAAAGACGATCAAGACGCGCCACTTCAGAGCATAGTGCCGAAGGTTGTTAAGGGGGTGTTAAAAAGCGAAAGAAATATTGGTATAATGTCCTGCGGCACAGGTATTGGAGTTCAAATAGGCGCCAACAGGTTCAGGGGCATAAGGGCTCAATTAGCCACAAATCCACAAATTGCACGGTGGTCTAAAATATATGACAAAAGCAATGTTTTGTGTCTGGTAGGCTGGAACATAAAGAAGAGCAGAGTATACAAAATTCTTGATGCTTGGTTTGACGCAAGTTACGATGGAAGTAAGAAAAGACTAATCATGTTTAAAGAGTTTGATAAATGGCACTGATGAGAGCCTAGCTGAAATACCACTTCCCGGTGATAGCATTATGTTTATTATAATAATCAATAACTGATAATTTTGTTTATTATAAAGCATAATGTTTAAATACGTGTTCGTTCATATATTCAGCAATGATAACTAAGCCTCTTCTGCGCAGTGTGATAGAAGACCAGATTAAAGAGGCTAAGAGCCCTAGGCAAACTGTTCCAAGAACGGTCTTCCATGAGGTTCTTAGCTATAGTGGCTCTTCTGCTTTTGTAGTAAAAGGTGTACGCCGTTGCGGTAAAAGTACGCTCTTAATGCAGCTAATGCGCACCAAATTCAATAGTGATTTCTTATACCTCAACTTCGACGACGAACTACTTTCAGATATCACAACAGACGATTTACGATTAGTGATGGAAACCCTAATAGAGCTATTTGGGGACAAGAAAAGGGTATTCTTTGATGAAATCCAAAATGTAAAAGGGTGGGAGCTCTTTGTAAACCGATTGATGCGGCAAGGATACTCCGTATTCATCACTGGCTCGAACGCCGACCTACTCAGCAAAGAGCTTGGCACCCATATGACAGGCAGGCATACCGACATTGAGCTATTTCCTTTCTCATTCTTGGAATTTTTGTCAGCTAAAAATCCAGGGCTGATGAAGAAAGGTCTTTATTCAACCAGCCAGACCGCTTTGCTATCTGGGCTTTTCAAGGAGTACCTTCTGAAAGGAGGCATGCCTGAATCCGTAGTTCTGTCAAACGAGCGCATATTGACGGAGGTCGTGGACGACATAGTGAGGAAAGACATACTCACGAGATATAGCATAAGAAAGCCCAACGAACTGAAATCTGTTGTACGTTTCCTTATTGCAAATGCATCAAATATGATAACCTACCGCTCGGTTGCCGGGAACTTCGGGATAAAGAGCCCCGTAACTGTTGAGAAGTACATGTCATATGCAGCTGAGACATATTTATTATTTGAGGTCAGGAAATTCGAGAGAAAACTAAAGAGGGTAGATAAAAACCCCAGGAAGATATACTGTATAGACAGTGGGATATTAGTAAAAAACTCCCCTTCCGTACTTGAGCATAAAGGGGCGATACTAGAGAATGCAATCGCAGTCCATCTGAAAAGGCTAGGAAAAGAGTTTTATTACTACAAGGATGAAAATGGCCACGAAGCTGACTTTGTAATCCCATCGGATAAGACTGTGATTCAGGCGTGCTATGAATTAAATGCGGGTAATAAGGATAGGGAAGCTGGCGGCCTCCTTAAGGCGGTAGAAGGAACAAAAGCGAATGAATATTTTATAATTACATTAGAACAGGAGCAAGAGCTGCAATATGATAGTAAGAAAGTAAAAGTAAGACCTGCTTGGAGGTGGCTCCTCGAGACAGAACTTGCGCTGATCACTTAACTAAAACGTGGTTTCCCGATGGGAGCAAATATGTGATATCCTGTGAAGAAAAAACTTGGCGCATTACTGTGGGAAAACGAAGAGTTCGAAGTATCTACACCGATGAACCCCCACATAACCAGAAGTGTTGGAATCCATATAGTCGTTATTCCAAAAAGGGGACTGTCGAGAGGGTTTGATAACCCAGAAGTTTGCGCTAGAGCATTCAAGCTCGCAGCAAAAATTGCAAAAATAATGATAGATAAAGTAAAAATCGTAGGCTGGGCGAATCTCCAGTACAATGGAAACTGGGGAATGCGGGCAGGGAAGCCATTCTTCCATGTGCATATTTACGGAAGGAGTGAAACGAGCAAAGATTATGGAATGTCGTTGAAGGTACCTAGGCTTCCCGGGACTTTTAATAACAAACCTCTCCCAAAACAAGAAGCTAAGTTACTGGCCGATGCGTTCAAGAAGTATTTGTAAGTGTGTACTAGAAAAGGATAAATATCTAAAGGGTTTATTCACTTTGCGAGTATATGCTAACGATGAGCAGGGAAGCCGACGCGAATGCACAGCCCGCAGCAGAAAAGAGAACGCATCGCATTGCTGCTATACTGAGGAATTTTGGAATGGATATTGCACCTATTTTTCATAGAAGTGAAAACAACTTTGAAAGAACACACCGTATAGGTGGGCTGCCCGGCCTTTTGAGGCTCCATCATGATACCAGAGGAAACATAAGCAAAGTCGGGACTGTTATAGGCAGCGCACTTTTACTAGGTGGAATCTATGCAACCTACTGGGCGGTCGTCGATTTTACTCGTTTATCAACAATAAGTTGCCCCTCTTGTATGAGCTCCTATGCGCAGAGCGACCTGATGGGCCAGGCTTGGGGGGCAGTAGTCGATGCAGTTCTTGCATTTTTTGTGGCGGGATCTGTTCTCTATTTTAGCCTGAGAGATAAAACCTTTTCTGTAGGGGTTGGCGGAGGAACCAGAAGAGCGGGCTATGACACTTATGATAGGACTGATATGGCCATTTATCAGCGACGCATGGGTGAATGGACGACGGCTGTGCAGCGATATGGACCAAAAGGAGCTGGGCATATGCCGAAGAGACCAGACAGGAGGCACTAGCCCACAAATTCCTGACACAAATTAACCCTTTATACTTTTTGCAAGCCAATCGCTTTAAATTCCTTGAAGCACAATAATCTCGCAGCGGTATCTGGGCTTGACTGGTGATTCTTTGGATAATTCTACGAAAGTACTGGCAGTGCTGGTGATCGCAGGGATCATGGCGTCTGCAGACTCAAACGTTGTTCTTCTTGCGTTCCCTGACCTGACGCAGACCCTGCACACCGATGTTTCTGCTTCAATCTGGACAATATTAGTATACATGCTGGTAACTACTGTGCTCACCACCCAGCTGGGCAGGGTTGGCGACATATACGGAAGGGCGAAGATGTTCAACGTCGGCTTTGTGATTTTCACTGTAGCGTCGGCATTGTGCGGTGCCGCCCCTACTATAGAGTTTCTCATAGGCTTCAGGGTAATACAAGGAATAGGCTCTGCACTGCTACTTGCAAACTCAGGAGCAATAGTTGCAGATATATTCCCAAGGGAGAAGCTTGGCAGGGCATATGGGTATATCGCGGCTGGATGGGGAGCTGGCGCCCTCCTTGGCATAGTGCTTGGAGGGGTCCTTACAACGCTTCTTGGGTGGCGCTACATATTCTACATTAACGTGCCAATAGGAATAGTTGCTGCAGTGCTGGGCTTTAAGTACGTGAAAGACAATGTGACTGTCAAGAGGCGCCTTGACATCTTTGGCATGCTATTTCTTGGGGTTGCGCTTACTCTTATATCATATGATGCGATTAGCGTGGCGTCTGTGGGCTTTTCTTACACGGACGCTGCGCTGATAGCGCTTGGCGTCATTATGATTATTGCTCTGCTGCTGATGGAGCGCAGGTCTGCAGATCCTATGATTGACCTGTCAGTGTTCAAGAACAGGGTCCTTGGCGGCTCGCTCCTTGCTGCGATGTTCACCTCAATGGGCTACTTCTCGATATACTTCATGATTACACTGTATTTGCAGGGCATAGTAGGCCTTACTCCGTTGAACGCTGCGCTGCTACTGACACCCGGCGCGGTAATAGGGTTCCTGCTATCGCCAAGGATGGGCAGGCTTTCGGACAGGTTCGGTTCCGGCCTTGTGGCTACGTTCGGAGTAATAGCGTTTGCGCTCACCATACTGGTGTACATGACGCTTGGGCTTTCTACCCCGTTCTCGTACTGGGCCATACTCCTTGCTTCGACCATCTCAGGATTTGGCGTTGCGATGTTCTATCCGGCAAACAACGCGGCTGTTATGTCAAACGCACCGGCAAACTCTTACGGCAGCATGAACGGCCTCCTCAGAACACTGCAGAATACCGGAGGATTAATGAGCTACGTTGTCAGCATTTATATCGCATCGACAGCTGTTCCAAGGGCGATAGCGTTCCAGGTATTTGTCGGGACCACCCAGCTGCTCGGAGGCCTTACCGCTGCTTTTGTTTCTGGGCTGCGCACAGGGTTCGCGGCGTGCCTTGTATTGATGCTTATTGCTGCGGTACTTTCGCTGCTGCGTGGCAGGGTCAAGAAACAGCAGGCGTATTCATGAAGATAATATCCTGGAATGTGAATGGGATAAACTCTGCTGCAGAGAAGGGCGCGATCAGGGCGCTGCAGAAAGAGGAAGCCGATGTTTATTGCTTCCAGGAAGTAAAGGCAGCAAAGGACAGGATGCCGCAGGTGCTTGATGGCTACAGGCAGTTCCACGGCTATGCCCAAAGGAGGGGCTATAGCGGGGTTTCGGTTTTCTCAAGGACAAGTCCAATTTCCGTAGTGAACGGAATAGGCATAGACAAGTTTGATTCCGAAGGAAGGGTGCTTGCGCTTGAGTATCAGGACTTCTTCCTTGTAAATGCATACTTCCCAAATTCTACCAGGGAGCTTACAAGGCTGGAATTTAAGCTTGAATTCGATGAGTGCTTCATGAAGTTCTGCAAGTCGCTTGAGAAGAAGAAACCAATAGTGGTTACTGGCGATTTCAACGTTGCGCATACCGAGAAGGACATAGCAAGGCCAAAAGAAAACGAGGGCAACGCGGGGTTCACAAAACCTGAGAGAGACTGGTTTGCCGATTTTCTTGATAGCGGCTTCATAGACACGTTCAGGGAGTTCAACGAAGACGGGGGCCACTACACCTGGTGGTCATACATGTTCAATTCAAGGAGCAAGGACATAGGCTGGCGCATCGACTACTTCATAGTAAGCAGGAGCCTGAAGAGCAGGCTGGTCTCGAGCAGGATACTGAAGAGCGTAATGGGCTCGGACCACTGCCCCATAGTGCTTGAGCTTTCCTGAGCCGCTGGTTTAAATACTTTCACTAATTAGTGTAATCGGTGTGAACATGGGCATATTTGACGTCATGGGGAAGAGTTTTGACATACTGAAGGGAAACCCTGTAGTCATAGTACCGTACTTGATATATGCGGCAGTCGTGGCGTTCCTGGCTGTTGGCCTGATCACCGCGCTCATACCGGCTTCTGAGCTCTCATCACTGCACTCCAATGGAGGCATTGGGGCCGGGGGCGCAGCTGGCATGGTAGCAGGGGCTTTTGCCATGGAAGTTGTGAGGGCGATAACGGTAATAGCACCGGCGCTTGCAGTAATTGTGATAATCGCATGCTTTATGGCGATTCTCCTGCTTGGCATGTACATGAGCATGGCTAGCCAGGGGTTAAAGACCGGCAAAGTGTCATTGCAAACTGCATGGAACACTGCACTGCGCAGGTACCCCTCCTTGTTTGGCGCAGCACTGCTTTTGGTTGTCATTTACATTGCAGTCGTTGGGGCGCTTATTGGCCTGATTGTGCTTGCCGGAGGAATCCTGGTATTGAAGTTCATAATAGGAGCAGTACTTGTGGTTTACTTTGTTGTTGCTGGGATTTTATTTTATCAGATAGGGGTTGCGGTGGTGATAGAGAACAGGGGCGCAGTTGACGCAGTGAAAAGGAGCATTGCAATAGGGAGGGCGAACTTCGTCACTCTGTTCCTGTTGATCCTTGCTGTGGTTATAGTTGCGGGAATCATCTCGGCCGTGCTTGAGGTGTTAACGCTTGCCCTTGCTACGCTGCCAATAGGGGGAGTAGTACTCGCAACTCTGCTGAGCTTTGTTATTGCGGCAGCGCTGAATGCATGGACAGGCATGATTCCTGCTGTGTTCTACTACACCTACATTGCAAGGGGAAAAAGCCATTGAGATGAAGGCTACTGCTGGCCTGGTCCAAAACCTCCTATACCAGACCTGGCATGGCTGTTGTCACTGATTACAGTCTGTATACCTTGATTGGGGAAACCCTGGTCAGGCGTTGGCACTGGCGCGCCGAGACCGCACTTGAAGCTTGGCCATGCCTGGCCGCTCTCTTCCCTGGGCGTGCAGCTGTAATTGCCGCTGCTGTTTACCAGAGTACCTGGGCAGAACTGGCACGGAACCATAGGCATCTGCGGAGGCGTTGCGTTGCTTATGCTGAAATTGCCGATAACTGTTGAGTTGGTGCCATAGCATCTGCAGCCAACCGTCTGGAACGGGCACATGCATGTGTGCCACAGCCTCAATGGAAACGACGTGTTTATTGACATGTTCACGTTGGACCAGCAGTTGCTGCTGTTGCATATTAGCGTGCCGTTTGTAGGTGGCAGACCTGCCTGGCCGCCAAGTGGCCCCACAGATATCACCCTCACAGAAGTGCTATTGTTGCTTTCGCCAGTTATGTTTAGGGCTGTGCTTGAGTTCACGTTCACTATTATGATTATCTTGTCCGGCGTGCGTATTACTACTGTGGAATTGGCTGGACTGGCCGACACTATGGCAACTCCCCCGCTTGAGGTTATGTTTACCTGTGATGCCACAGGGACCTGGCTGCCTGGCTCCATCACGCCATTTGCATCCATACCCTCGCTTTCAAGCTGGTAGAGCTTTCCAGGAGACTTTATTGATAGTATGCCCTTTGAGGTCATGCTGAGGTTTGCGCCATTTTCAGACCTGAGAACTATCACTGGCAGCATCACCACCTCGCCGTTCTGTGTTATGTGAAGAGACTTGTCAAGGTTGACGTCTATGTTCACCCATGAGGATGTGCCATTGCTCGTGACATTGAACTTGCCTATGAGGGTCAGCGTATGTGTTGGGAGTATCACAGGTTCTGTCTGATTGTTTATAACTGTGGTAACGTTCTGTACCTGTATTGTTATCTCGTCGTACTCTCCTGCTGACAGGTTTGCCGTGCCTATCAGCTGAGAGATGTTATCAAGGGAAACTAGGTTGAATGTTTCTGGAGTGCTAAGAACAGTGTACCATTTGCCTGTTTCAAGGTTCCTGACCTGCATGCTGTCTATCGTTATATTAACAGAGCTTACAGCCGCGACTGTTGGCGAATCAGAAATGCTGAACAGCGCAGAGCCTGCTGGAACTGCGGTGACTGCAGCGCTGGTCAAACCAAGTTTGCCACCAAACAGGAAGAGGAACCCTGCTATTACGCCTATTATTACTATAAATGGGACTGCCTTGACGATTGGGTTCTTTACCGGAACCTTCATCTCCATTTCTGCTGGCTTCTTATTAAATGATGGATTAAGCTCGTAGTATTTCCATTTCAATATGTAGGGGTTGTTCACCTGCCTTATCGCATTTATTGACAAAAGCTCCTTTATGTGCTGGTTTACGGTTGATGGCGCTAGCCCGAGCGCCAAAGATATCTGTGTAAGTGTCATCCTCTTCTCGCTAAGCATTTTCAATATCTTGTTTTTTGTATCCCAGGTCTTCGTCATACCTCCACCATTGAACAATACCATTCTGTTATTGCTTTTTATATACCCTTTGTGATATTTCGGTTTTGCTTCGGTGTGATTTAGGCATCATTGACGCTCTGACAGATATAGAAGCAGAGCTTTGAGGAGGAGCATCTTGTTCTTTGCCTGAGCCCAGACTATGCTCGACTGTCCATCTATAACGTCTGTGGTGATCTCCTCGCCTCGGTGTGCAGGAAGGCAGTGCATGACCAGCGCGTCAGGTTTTGCGAGCGAAACAAGTTTTGAATTCACCTGGTATTGGGCAAAGAGCTGCTTCCTTTTTGCAGCGTCGGCCTCCTGGCCCATGCTCACGAATGTATCGGTATATACTATATCGGCTTCATCGAGGCCTTCTTCAACCGAATCAGTAACAACAACCTTAGAGTACTCCATCGCCTTGTTGAGCAATCTTGCATTAGGTTGCACCGCTTTTGGGCCTACCAGCGCGAATTCCGCGCCTAGTTTTGCTGCTGTGAGCATGAGCGACATTGCAACGTTGTCTGCGATGTCGCCAACGAAAGCAATCTTTAGCCCCTTTATCCTATTCTTGTACTTCCTTATTGTGTACATATCAGAGAGCGCCTGGGTAGGGTGCTCGGAGTCTGTCAGTGCGTTTATCACAGGCACGGAAGAATCCTGTGCCATCTCAAGCAGGTCGCTGTGCTTGTACAACCTTGCTGCTATGAAGTCAGAATAGCTGCTGAACATCTTTATCATATCGGAGAGAGATTCGCCTCTTGAGCGCTGTGTTGTGTTCGGGTCTATATAAACTGCATTCCCGCCAAGCTGCGATATCGCAACCTCGAAAGCCAATCTTGTGCGTGTCGATGGCTTTTCGAAGTACAGAACCAGTATGGAATGTGGCTTGAGCGCAAGCTCCTCCTTCTCGTCCTCTATCTCTTCCGCTATCTTGAATATTTGTTCAAAACCCTCTCTTGATAGATCATCAGAGCTCAGGAAGTGCATCAGATCAACCGAATATGGAGCCGAAGCCGGCGTTTGCCCTGGATTCTTCGTCCTCCTTAAGCGCAATGAGCTTCTTCTCTATGTCATGAGGAGCCCTCTTTACTGTCTTGAACTCTTTCTTAAAGCGCTCCTCTGCAAGATTCAGGAACTCGTCGGTTGCTCTTATTAACAAATAGCTCTTGTTGCCCTCTATGCCAAATGATTTCCCCTCCCTGAGGTCGCAGTCCTGCCTTGCGAAGATCACATTTGCCATCTTGTCCTCTGAAAGCTTTTTTGACGCAGCCCTTGCCGCCTCCTCCTTCTGCTTTATCTGGGTTCTCTGTTCCTCGCTCATCGCCGCAAGTGCTTTTTCGTCAATTTCAGGTATCTTTGGTATGAGATTAGGGTCTAGATACGGGTCATAGTTCAGGAGCTTCTTGAGCGCCTGGACCTCAGCTACATCGCATTCGTAGACGCGCGCTGCCACGAGCTTCAGCCCTCAACAAGCTTGGCGTTGACGCTGCCCTCCCTTCCGGGCCTGTTTGTTACTACAGCCTTTCCAAGCTCTGTTGTTATTATCGTTCCTTTCGTTATTATGTTCTGCCTGGCGAAGTTCCTGTTGTCCCTTGATTCTGTGACGTTCATTATCCTTATCTTCTTGTAACCCTGTTTTGTAAGCATGTTTGCGAACGCGGCCGCCTTGAGCGTTGTCGTCTCCCTGCCGCCAGTCCTCCTAACCCTCTTTGTTACGTTTGATTCTTTCTTTGTGTCTGCAAGCTTCGTGGCTGAGAAATAGTTCCCTATCTCGCTCTTCCTCTTGTCTCTGAACTTTATCTTCTTCTTTCCGTTGCCGAACTTCTTCGTGTTCGAAGTTCCATGTATTTGTATTCCGAACTGGCTCATTAAACCACTAAGAAAAGACTTAGGTTAGTATACTGTTTTCAAGTAATATAAAAGTTTCTATTACACGTTCCTTGGCAGGCTTGTAACCAGCGCGCTGATCGCAGCGTCTAGCGCAGCTGGATCGTGCTTAAGCGCAATCTCCTCTCTCATTATAGCCGCGAGCTGCGCCCTCTCCGCCATCTCCTCCCTTGGAATCTGGACTCCGTCCCTTACTCCAGTTCTTGCCTGCTCTTCGAACCTGGCTATCTGCCTTGCTACGTCTTCCGGGCTTCTCTCATGCACGAACCTGCGTGCCTGGCCCCGAAAATCAATCTTGGCTGGCTTTGGCTCTGTCGTCATTGGCGCCATAAAATCTGTTTTATATTTATACACTAGCTATTTAGACCTATCCCTGAACAGCACCGAAGGGCTTTGAGTATATCTCTTTGTATATGGGCCCAGTGCTTGTTAGTATACTCTGCTTCAGGGTAATAGATACTGGCGCAAAAGCGCACGAAATCTTTGCCTCGTTTACGAAGCCCTCTATTCTTTCTATAGTATGCTTGTCGAAGCGCCTCGTCCTTGCAACCGTTATGTGTGGCGTGAACTCCCTCTCTTCTATGTCAAGACCAGCGTCCAGCACTGATGGCTCCATCGCCTCAAACATTTTTGATAATGCTCCTTTGTCGTCCACTTTCGCAAAGACTACCCCCGGGTGCTTGCTATTAAAGACCTCGAAGCCGGTTACAATTGCCTCAAAGCTTTCCTGTTCAATGCTCTCCAACGCCCTTATGATCTCCTTTACCTGATCATCGTTCATTCGGGCGAAGAAGAAGAGCGTCATGTGGAGATGCTCCCTTGCGACTACTCTTATTTCAGGCGAATTTAGGCTGTTTGCAACCCTGAACAGCTCACTCTTCACCCTGTCAGGCAGCTCTATTGAGACAAACGCCCTGATGTTCTCCTCCACACAATCATTAAATTATTATATCTAGCTTTAATATCTACTTGCCTAATTAGCCTGAAGTGCTTTTATGGATTATAGCGATACAACAGTGGTCGTGCCGGTGAAGGACGAGCCAGCTACAGAGAAAGTTGTGAAGTCGGTGCTGCGTGCGCTCCCCGGCTGCAGGGCACTTGTCATATACAAGGGATCCCCGTACATCAAGATGAGGCACGTGGGTGTGGCGGTGGTCCAGCAAAGGAGCACTGGCAAGGGCAGGGCACTTGTCGAGGCGGCGGGGCGCGTACATACTCCCATAACGTGCTTTATTGACGGTGACGGAACCTATGAGGCACGGGACCTGAGGAAGCTTGTTGCCCTTGTGAGGAGCGGGGCTGACATGGCCATAGGCAATAGGATGGGCAGGGTAACGGAAAAAACCATGCCTGGCTATGTGCAGCTTGGCAACAGAGTACTTACATTAACTGGGAACCTGATGTTCGGGCTCAAGCTAAAGGATTCGCAGACCGGGCTCCGCGCAATAAGGACGGCTGTATTCAAGAAGCTGGGCCTCAGGGAAGTCAATTTCGGGGTTGAGTCCGAGATGAACATAAAGTGCAAGAAGCTCAACTGCAAGATTGTCGAGATACCTACCAGTTATTACGTAAGGGTAGGCACATCCAACATGTTCAAACCGTTTGGGGGAGTTAGGCTCTTCCTTATGCACTTCAAGCTGCTTCTTATGCGGTGAATTACTTTATTACCTCCATTAAATGGAATGGTTTATAAATTATCTTAACAGAATAACATAATGCAGACGAAATACATCGTTGTGCTCGGCTCTCTCCTTTCCGGAATCGGAAAGGGGATAGTGGCTTCTTCTATAGCAAAACTGCTCTCGCTTTACAACTACAAGGTAATGCCGCTGAAGTTTGACGGATACCTGAACTACGACTGCGGCACAATGAATCCGTTCAGGCACGGCGAGGTCTTTGTTCTCGATGACGGCGGAGAGGTGGACATGGACTTCGGCACATACGAGAGATTCCTTGGGAGGAGCATCAGCTCTGATTTCTCGCTTACCGGGGGCAAGGTCTTCAGCGCAATAATAAACAAAGAAAGGAAGGGGGACTTCCTTGGCACTGATGTCCAGATAATACCGCACATCACTGACTATATAATAAACAGATTGGAAGAAGTTGCCGAGAAGGAGAAGCTTGACGTGATGATAATAGAGGTGGGCGGCACAGTTGGAGACATTGAAAACAGCTACTTTGTCGAAGCTGTCAGGCAGCTTGCGCTGAAGAGAAAGACGATATTCATTGATGTCACCTACGTCCCTGAGCTGGAGAAGGTTGGTGAGCAGAAGACAAAGCCCACGCAGATAGCGCTCAGGGGCCTTAGGCAGGAGGGGATACAGCCGAGCTTCATAGTATGCAGATCTGGGAGAACGCTCGACGAGAAGATAAAGAGGAAGCTTGCGCTGTTCTCGAACCTCCCGGTTGAGAGGATAATAGATGACCATGACATTGACAACATATATGAGACTCCATTGCGCTTGGTAGACCAGAATCTTGATAAGATGATAGTGAATGAGCTTGGCCTTGAGCACTGGAGCATAAACCAGAAGGGACTTGATGAGTGGAAGGCGGGCTTCACTCTTGAGAAGCCGAGAGACGTCACCATTTCCGTTGTCGGCAAGTACGTTGACTTGAAGGATTCGTATGCGAGCGTGAAAGAGGCGCTGGTGCACGCTGCATGGCACAACAACGCCCAACTGAGAATAAATTGGGTTGAATCTGAGGGCCTTGAATCCGGAAGCGGAACCGAGGCTCTTGCAAAAAGCGATGGCATCCTTGTCCCTGGCGGGTTTGGGGTGCGCGGCACAGAGGGGATGATAAAGGCAATAGAGTATGCAAGGGTCAACAAGATTCCCTACTTGGGGCTGTGCTTTGGCATGCAGCTCATGGCTGTTGAATACGCAAGGAACGTATGCGGGCTCAAGGCCGCAAGCTCAGAGGAGTTCGGCGCAACCGAACACGTGATAATAAACATGATGGAGGAGCAGAAGAAGATATCTAACAAGGGAGCAACAATGAGGCTTGGCGCCTGGGAAGCAAAGATAAAGCCTGGCACAAGGGTCCACGCCGCGTATAGCTCCGACACCTTTTGGGAGAGGCACAGGCACAGGTACGAGATAAATGGTGATTACAGGAAAACCCTTGAGGAGAAAGGGCTTGTTATAAGCGCAACAACGCCGGATAATGGCCTTGTGGAAACAATAGAGTGGAATAGTTCATTTGGAATAGGGACGCAGGCGCACCCTGAATTCAAATCCAGGCCCGGGAAGCCGGCTCCGCTTTTTTCAGCATTCATAAAAAGCGCGCTTCATGAAGAGACTGGCCCTAGCGAAGGAAGATACTCGTATAGCCAGTCAGCAAGCGCATCAGCTGGCCGAAAACCGGAAGGCCGCGCGTAACCCTGTTTAGTATGCTGAGTCTTTCTCTGTCCACTCCTTTCAAGAGCGAGATTATTACAGGATAAACTACAAGGACAAGCGCAGCCGAAGCTATGAGCAATGGAATCGAGTTGCTCCCAAGCAGCAGCTGCAACGGCACTGTGAGAAGCGCACTGATCAGCGCGGATAGCAGCACCTTTCCAAGCGTTCCGTATTCCAGGCTTGCGTTGAAGGATATTTTAGCCCTGTTCAGGAACAGCACGTTTGAGAGAAGCGGCATGACTATGAACATCAGCAGCACCAGCCCCAGGCCTGCAAAGTTTGGCACTACTAGCCAGACCAGCAGCAGTTGCACAGCCGCAACTATTAAGTTGTACTTGAGCACTTTGCCGACCTTTCCTGCACCTATAAGCAGGTTTGTTGTGTAGGTATTGACGACTATGAGGAGGGTGCCTATGGCCATTATTGCCATGTAGAGCGGCGCTGCGGAGTATGTGGCGCCGAATAATGTATACGAGAATGGCTGGGACAGGAACACTATGTAGAATATTATAGGCGCTGCAAATAGCAGCGCAAAGTATATTGAGTAGTTATAATACTTGTTTATCTGCCTTGTTATCTTCTTGCTTGAGAGGGCCACAGAAAAGAAGGGGAGGATCGCCAGCCCTATAGAACCGAGTAGCACATCAAAGAGGCTTATCGCCTTGTAGGCCGCACCGAAGTTGCCGAGCACGAGTGCCGTTGAATAGAACCCAAGGATTATTATTGATATATTTGCGACCAGCGTTGAGCTAACCCCGTTCAGCGCTGATGATATACCTATGGGCAGCGAGAACGAGAGCAGCTTCTTCCATTCAGCTGTTGAGACCACTGTTTTCTCCTTTGACTGTGTTCTGGGATATGAAGCGCTTATGCTGTATGCGGCGCCGCCGAGATAGCTGACCAGCAACCCAATTATAGGTGCAATTGCCCCGAACTGCAGCAGCGCAAGCGCAAGGCTGATCGACGCTTGAAGCATCACCTGTATTGAGACCGCCTTGGCCAATGAGCCTCCCCTGCCCAGCGCTATAAGGGTGGAATATCCGCCCACCCAGACTACTGAAAGGATTATGGTAAATGAGACCAGTTGCAGGGCCAGCGTATCTGAAACAGCGTGGAACACGTTCTGCGCAACGAACCCGGACAGGGCAAAAGCCAGTATGGTGAACACACCGCTCTCTATTACCATTATGACGAAGCCATTTGCAAGCAGCGATCTGATCTTCCCTGTGTTCTTCTTCTGCATGTATTGAGGTATCAGCTTTATGAACGCTGTTGACACCCCCATATCCCCCAAAGCTCCGAAGAATCCGGCTGTTGCGAGCGCAAGCGTGTATATGCCGTATGAAGCGGGGCCGAGCAGCCTGACTATTAGTATGAACGCTAGGCCCATGACAAGGAATGTGAGCGCCTTGGTTATGAAAAGAGAGCTCGCTATGCTCGCGGTCCTCCTGCCAAGAACCATTGCGCTATTACTCCTGCTGCTTTCATCTATAGATGCCATAGGATCTCCGCTCCTATACGGACTCTGCGTACTTCGAAAAGGTTATGTTGCTCAGGGCCACCGTTGACGTGGAGTTTGGTGCGCTTGATATGAACATTAGGGTGGTTCCCTGAGGGCCTGATGGGAACGCAAGCTGCACGCCGTAATCGGCGAGCCCTGCCGTTATGTTGACAGCTGTAAGTGGAGATACGGTACCTGTATCGGAGAGCGCCGCGATCTCAAGCACGGTGTTGCTTCCGGTCAACGAAATCGCCCGGAACTGCATATTGGTGAACGCGTATTGAGGACCACCTGCCGCTGCCTGCGTAAGGTTTGTTGAATTCACGTACGGCGCATACACCTCAACTGTCCCAGGGTAGGATGGCAGCCACATGCTGACTGAACTTCCGTTTATGTTTAGGCTGACCGGCTGCCAATTCGTCAGTATCGGATAGGCAACGTAGCTCCTGTATATCGAGTTGCTTATAGCCTTTGATGTCTGGAACGCAGTTGTGTAGTTGTCTTGGTATATAGGAACCCCGAACACGCTGTATAGATAGTTGCCAAGTTTCACAAACGCGGAATAGTTGTACGCAGCGTTGTCTATCACGATGAACCCGGTGCCGTAGTTGTACAGCGTGAGCAGCGTTTGGTTGGTGTAGTTCTCATTAACTGGAGACTGGTACGCGAGCTCCCCGTACACCTGCAGGTTGTACGCCTGGACAGCCAATGGAAGATTATACAACGAGAGCTCGTCGCTATCGTTCGGCCTGGTGGTGTCTCCGCCCACCAGAGGCTTTGTGTCTGCGGTTTCATAGTATGTTGCCTGGCCAAGGTACAGTTCAGGCACGCTCGAGTACTGGTCGGTGATTATGGGAAGCTGCAATATCGAGAAGTTCTGCTGCAGCGCATCGATTAGGTAGAAGAAATGCGGTATTGATATGCTCGTGTAGTCCTGGCTCTGCAGGGCACTTGTAAGCGGGAACCCGTTGTTCTCTATTATGAACAGCACAGAGAGTATCAGCACCAGGTACAGGCCATTGCCCAGCAGGCTCTTTGCGTTCATTTTCTTTGAGCGCTCCATCAATTCTGTTATCCCGAATGCGGCCAGCGCCGCCATTGCGACGCTGAATATGATATCAAACCTGTCAGGCTCCCTTATCACGTTGATGACCGGAATTGCATGGTAGAGCGCGTAGATCCCAGGTATTGGCGATACGTAGGTGTTAATCTGCAGGTATGGCCCAGTCGCCATCCAAGCAGACAAAAGCGCGATTATTATCCATAGCCTTACTTTCTTATAGTCAGTATAGATCGCGAATACAGCCAGCGCAAGCACGGTGTAGCCTATGTACGAGGTTGCCTCTGACGGGTCAGCGTGGTAGAGGGTATTGTAGAGCCCTGATTCAATCCCGTTGAAAACCCCGTTGTAGTAGCTGGGTATGAAGAACGAGAGCAGGTCCACGCTCCAGAGCTCATTGTGCTGCACGTCATTCAGGTAGTTTGCGTTGCTGATGCCCCCGCTCTGGGATATTGCGTTTAGCATTGGCAGAAAGCCGAAAGCGCCGACCACACATGCCACGGCTATCGCAGCTATGAGCGCCAGTATGAGCCTCGGGTTGAACACTAGGTGCCTGGTTCCCTTATAGAGCAGGTATACCAACAGTATAAGCACATACAGCATGGCAAGCATAAGCCCCTGCTCTATGTCTCCCATGAAGACTGTAAGCACAAATGTGACGCCCAGGCCAACCGCGTTTATGTACTTGTTCTCGTATTCACGCACAACCCTGAGGAAGAAGTAGATTGACAATGGAATCCACTCGATGTTTGTCCAGTCTATGTGGTCCAGCGCAAGCGGTATGTGCGATGCGCTGAACGCGAACACAAGGCCTGCAAAGAAAGCCGCGTACGGGTTCTTGGTAAGGTACTCCGCAAGTATGAACATGGTGAGTCCTGACAGGACAAATCCAAGCAAAAAGAGCACATTGTATGCAAACGGAACGCTTATTGCCGTGAATGGGCCCACAAGAAGCGACCCTATCGGAGACATTGTTTGGTAAGCAAGGTTGCTTCCTACAGGCCAGAAGAGCAGGTTGGTTGACCATATTGTGGTGTGAGCGGTGAAGGTTGCGTAGTTGACCCACCACACGTCCCACAGGTTTAGGTATACGTCACCTCCGTAGCCCGGCGCTGTGGATGCCATATTCGCGAATATTGGAGCGAACATCGCAATCGCAAGGGCAGCATAGATTATCACTGAGAATATGTACTTCTTCTGGAAGACGTTCTCCGTGAATGATACGACTATGCTCCTTTTGGCGGTGTGGCCGTGCTGGTGTTCAGCGTGCTCTGCGTGTGCCGCATGATGCTCGGCGTGCTCAGTCTTGGGCTGCTGCTCCGCTGGCTTGCTTGCGTCCTTGAGCACTATGAAGCCCTTCCTCTCCTCCTTGTCATCATCGCTCATGTTATTGACCGTTTTTTATGCCGGAAACTAAAGGAATCAATAGACTCTTACTCTTTATCTACAAAAGCTTATATAAGTTGTTAGTTCTATTGTTGTGGTTTTTGGGATGAAGTGGGAGCTCAGCATAGTCCTACCAACAAAGAACGAGGAGGCCGCCTTTGGGGTAATAAAGGAGCTGAAGAAAATGTTCGGAAACAGCGCAGAAATAATAGCCATAGACCTGAGCAGCGATGCATACTACAAGAGGCTTAAGAAAACCGGGATAGTTGTTGTGCGGCAGAAGAGCCGCGGAGTGGAAAACGGCCTGATAGAGGGCTTTGCCCATGCGCACGCAGACATAATAGCCACGATCGATGCTGATGGAACTCACGAGCTTTCTGGGATAAAGAAAGGGCTCAGGCTTGTGAAGGACGGGAGCGCAGACCTTGTGCTGGGAAACAGAATGGCGGACCCTGAGCCAGGATCAATGAGCTTCTACCTCTGGTTCGGGAACAGCGCCCTTTCAGTAATATACGACATTTTTTACTTGCAGGCAGTGCACGATGTGCTTACAGGACTGCAGGTGATGAAGAGGGAGTGCTACGAGAAGGTGAAAAATGCAAGGAAGTACAAAACGCAGATACTCTACTTCCAGATAGAGGTTGCAAAACTCGGCTACAAGATAAAGGAGGTGCCAATAAAGTACTACATCAGGAGGCTGGGCGAGTCAAGGCTCACCAATTCGAAGCTGATCTACGGCTTCAAGACAGCTGCGCAGATAATAACGAGGAGGTTCTGACATCAAATTAATATACCTTGAAACAAGAGTAGTCTTATGCAGGAACTCAGGCTCATAGTTGACCAGAGGGAGAGGAACACTGAGCTCCTTGAGAGCCTTGAGCAGATGGGCTTTGCCATCGACCTTAGGACTATACCTGTTGGAGATTACGTCGTATCTGACAGGATATGTGTTGAAAGAAAGACTGTTTCTGACTTCGAGGGCTCTATAATCAATGGCAGGCTTTTTGACCAGCTTGGAAGGCTCAGGGAGGCTTATGAGTTTCCCATACTGGTGCTTGAGGGCGACAGGGAAACCTTTAGATTAAAACACAGTGTTATAAACGGGGCGATAGTTGCCATCTATGTTGACTTTGGCATGCCTGTCATGTTTTCGCAGGGACCTGAGAATACTGCTGAGATAATAACTGCAATAGCGAGAAGGGAACAGGACGGCAAGAAGAGGCTTCCCTCATTGAAGGGCGGCGCGCGTGCGCATTCCAATGAGCAGTTCCAGGAGCTTATAGTAGGCAACCTTCCTGGAATAGGCCCAAAGCTTGCAAAATCCCTGCTCAAGCATTTCGGAAGCGTAAAGGCGATAGCAGACGCTGATCCGGGAGAGCTGATTGACGTAGAAAAAATAGGCAAGAAGAAGGCCGCGCTCATACACAAGACCCTTAACCACAGGTACTCTTCAATGGATTAGCCTTCCAACCTTGAGACTGCTATTTTCTGTAGCATGAACTCGTCAAGCCTTTTTTCCTGGGTTATCCCAAAACTTTTTGCTACCCTTATCTGACTGCTTCTGCTTGGGGCAAACGCCCTTTCATTGCCCAGCAGCCTCTTTACTCTGTTGTAAATGGCCTTGGAGCTTGAGAACATGATGAAATCGCTGTTGGTCTTTGCCCCCATCAGTTCTATTGCCACATTTATCTGGGTTGTCATAGCGGCAAAAAGCAGCATTTCGACCCCGATGCTCTTTGATATGTTTGTCTTTGACCTGAATGCCTCAGCCGCGTTTGCGTAGGCGCCAACAAGGTGCATGCTGTTGATCACCCTGCTTGGGTCAAACACCTGGGCAAGCTCCCTTTTCCCGCTCATTGCGCCTATTTCCTTTAGGAGTTCGCCAATCTTAAGGCTTGAAGAGCATCTCCTTACAATGGAGTTTTTTAAATAGTCTTCCATGCAGGAATATTGGCTAAAAAGGGATAAAAACTAGCCTAGTTTTGTGGCATTCTTTGGGCAAACCGAAAGTGCTTTAAAGGACAAAAACAGATGATTATACGTAGTAGAGTTAGGGCGACTTGTCGTCGGAAAATGAGCTTGGTTTTAGCATGGCTGATAGCGAGTATAGCGCAAAGGACATCATGGTGCTTTCCGGCCCGCAGGGGGTCAGAAAAAGGCCTGCAATGTACATAGGCTCGACAGGCAGCCCTGGCTTCATACACCTGCTTTATGAGGTGCTTGACAACGCAATAGATGAGGCCATAGCAGGCTATGCAAAGAATGTAGTTGTGAGGCTCACCAGAGAGGAAGGGATAGACGTAGCAGAGGTAAGTGATGATGGAAGGGGCATACCAATAGACGTTATACCGAAGGTAGGTAAGCCCGCGCTTGAAGTGCTTTTCACATCGCTGCACTCAGGAGCCAAGTTCGAGAACAAAGCTTACAAGGTTTCTGGAGGGCTACACGGGGTTGGGCTTACCGTTGTCAATTCCCTTTCGGAATATGTGGAGGTAAAAGTGAAGAAAGATGGCAAGCTCTACATGCAAAGGTTCAGCAGGGGCACCGTTGTTTCCCAATTGGAGGTGATGGGCAGCGTTGGCGCAAACGAAACCGGCACGATCGTAAAGTTCAAGCCTGACAAGGAGATATTTTCTGCGAAGAGCTTTGACACAACTGAATTGATAGAAAGGCTTCGCGATCTAGCCTATCTGAATCCCGGGATAAGCATAAAATATATTGACGAAAGGGAGGAAACACCAAAGACGGCTGAGTACCATTCGAAGAACGGCCTTGTTGACTTCCTCGCCCATCTCAGAGGCTCAAAGTCCGAGCTGACAAAGCCAATCTACATAACAAAAGAGTCAGGGGCAATGAAGCTGGAGATAATAATGCAGTACATCAACACGTACAATGAAGAGCTGCTCTCTTTCGTGAACAAGATAAAGACAGCCGAGGGAGGGACGCACGTTACGGGGTTCCACTCTGCGCTCACACGCGCAATCGCGAATTATAACCAAAAGGGCAACGGGAAGAAGAGGGGCATATCGCTTGAGGGGGAGGATACGAGAGAGGGGCTGGTGGCAATAGTCTCGATACTGATGCAGAACCCGGAATTCGAGGGGCAGACGAAAGAGAAGCTTGGCAACACCAACATAAAGGCATTTGTTGAGAACACGTTCTACGCTGAGCTGTCAAGGTACCTGGAAGAGAATCCTGGCGAAGCTGGGAAGATACTTGAAAAAGTTTACACTGCTGCGGAGGCGCGTGAATCCGCAAGAAAGGCAAGGGAGCTTGCGAGGAAGAAGGGCTTGTTTGAGGGAGCTGTGCTCCCTGGAAAGCTTGCAGACTGCACAGAATCGGACCCGGAGAAGTGCGAGATATTCATTGTAGAGGGGGAGAGTGCGGCTGGATCAAGCAAGCAGGCTCGTGACAGGTTCTACCAGGCAATACTTCCGCTCAGGGGCAAGATACTGAACATAGAGAAGGCAACCGAAGAAAAGATATTCGGGAATGCTACCCTGCACACCATGGTGACCGCATTTGGAACAGGGATCAGGGAGAGCTTCTCTGCTGAAGCTGTGCGTTACAAGAAGATAATACTGCTTACAGATGCGGACGTTGACGGAAGCCACATCAGGACACTGCTTCTGACGTTCTTCTACAGGTTCATGAGGCCGCTGATAGACAAGGGCTACATCTACATAGGGCAGCCACCGCTTTACAAGATAGCAAAGGGAAGGGAGGTGAAGTATGCTTATTCCGACAGCGAGCTTAATGAAATAATGAAGGGCTATGACGGGAAGGCAACCGTACAGAGGTACAAGGGTCTTGGAGAAATGAACCCGGAACAGCTCTGGGAAACGACAATGGACCCGAAGAGAAGGGTGCTGAAAAGAATAACCGTAGGAGACGCTGAGTTGGCAAACACCATGTTTACAATTCTTATGGGCCTTGACGTGGAGCAGAGAAGGCATTTCCTAGAAGAGCACGCCAGTGAGGTAAAATTCCTAGACATATGATAACATGGCCGAGCAACAAACCGATACACTTATAGAGAAGGAGATGCAGACCAGCTACCTTGATTATGCGATGAGCGTAATAATAGGCAGGGCGCTCCCCGAAGCAAGGGACGGGCTCAAGCCAGCGCAGAGAAGGATCCTCTATGCTATGTATAAGCTAAGCAACTTCCATGACCAGCCTACGAAGAAGAGCGCAAGAATCATAGGTGATACCATCGGGAAGTATCACCCGCACGGGGACCTTGCCGCTTATGAGACCCTTGTGAGGATGGCGCAGGACTTCTCGATGAACCACACGCTTGTGCAGGGACAGGGAAACATGGGAAGCATAGGAGGAGACCCACCAGCTGCGCAGCGTTACACTGAAGTGAGGCTGAACAAGCTTGCTGAGGAAATGCTCCAGGACCTAGACAAGAAGTCTGTTCCTTTTGTGCCTAATTTCGATAACACTGAAGAAGAGCCCACCATATTGCCGGCAAAGGTTCCAAACCTTTTGATAAACGGCGCGGCTGGGATAGCAGTTGGCGTTGCAACAAGCATAATGCAGCATAACCTGAGAGAGGTGTGCGACGCGATTGTAGCTTACATAGACAACCCTGGCATAACAATACAGGATTTGCTTGGCCTTGTTCAGGGGCCAGACTTCCCTACCGGAGGAACAATCTTCTTCAATAGCTCGCTTCTGGCTTCGTACATGACCGGAAGGGGCGCATGCACCATAAGGGGGAAAACAGACATGGAGGAGCAGAAGAACAAGAACGCCATCGTGATAAAGGAGATACCCTATACAGTAAACGAGTCATCGCTCATAGAGAAAATTGCTGAGCTCGCCAAGAACAAGGTTGTGCAGGGGATAAGCGACCTGAGAGACGAAGGAGGGAAGGAGGGTGTAAGAATTGTGATAGAACTCAGGAAGGACGCGAATCCAGAGGTTGTGCTGAACGCGCTCTACAAGCACACGCAGCTCCAGATCACATTACCGGTAATGAACATTGCTGTGCTGAGGAACAGCCTCGTCACGCTAAACCTCAAGCAGTTCATCAAGGTTTTTGTCGACCACAGGATAGAGGTCATAAAGAACAGGACAAAGTATGACCTTGACATAGCCTCTGACAGATTGCATATAGTTGAGGGGCTCCTCATAGCCATCGGAAGCATCAACGAGATAGTCAACATGATAAAGAAGAGCTCTGATGCAAAAGAGGCGAGGGCAAACCTGATGGGCAAGTACTCGCTTTCTGACAAGCAGGCGGGGGCAATACTTGATATGAAACTTAGCAAGCTCACAAGCCTCGAGAGCGCCTCCATGGAGACCGAGAAGAAAGAGCTTGTGGGCAACATAAAGAATTACAATGAGATACTCTCAAACGAGAGCAGGGTCTTCGGGATAATAAAGGAGGAGACAAAGGAAATACGCGAAAAGTACGGAAGGGAGAGAAGAACAGCGATCGAGCGCAATGTTGAGATAGAGGAGATACAGAGCGAGGATACTGTCGCAGATGTTGAAACCACGGTGATACTGACGAAGAACGGCTACATGAAGAGGATGCCAAGCAACGTATACAGAACACAGGGGCGCGGCGGCAAGGGCATAATAGCAATAGAGCTACGCGAAGGCGACTTTGTCAAGCAGATTGCATCATGCATGTCAAAGGATTACCTGCTGATGCTGACCAGCAAGGGAAGGGCGTACTGGCTGAAGGCGTGGCAGGTTCCAGAGGCAAGCAGGTACAGCATAGGCAAGGCGGCTGTTAACCTGGTTAAGCTCAGCGAAGGGGAGACCGTTGAGAAGCTTGTGAACACGAGGGTCTTTGCGGAGAGCTATCTCACATTCATAACAAAGCAGGGAACTATAAAGAGGGTCAGGGCCGAGAAGTTTTCAAGGCCGAGGGCAAACGGGATAATAGCGGTTCCGCTGAAGCAGGGAGACGCTCTGGCCGATGCGTGCATTTCAGACGGAAAGTCAAACATATTCATTGCCACGAAGAAGGGCAAGGCGCTGCGCTTCAATGAAAGCGACGTGAGGACCATGGGCAGGAACGCCCACGGAGTCAGGGGCATAAGACTGAGCGGAGATGACGCTGTTGTAAACCTGCTCCAGGCAAAGGAGACGGACTTCATAGCTACAATAACGCAAAACGGCTTTGGGAAGGTGACAGAGCTCAAGGAATACAGGCTGCAGAGAAGGGGCGGAAAGGGGGTGATAAACCTGAGGGTCAAGGACAAGACGGGATTTGTCGTGAAGTCCATCAAAGCGGAAGCCACATCCGAGATACTGCTGATAAATTCGAAAGGACTGTCAATACAGTTCCCTGTATCGGCAATTAGGGTAACTGGAAGGAGCGCATCTGGTGTCAGGCTCATGAAGGTGGACAGGGATGCTAGCGTGGTGGACGCACAGCTTGTGTGACCCATGATGTAATTAAGGAAATGCAAAGTTATGCTATATTATTAAGAATTGCCATTGTCTCTTATATGGGTAGGGTGATACAACGATTTCAGTGCTTGTCATAGGCAAGGGCAGTTATGAAAGCAACATGGACCTCTGCTTGGCAGCGCGCGCTTTCGGTGCCCAGTCCGTCACCTTTGCAACTGGAAAGAGCCCAAGGTTTGCGAGACAGTTTGCAAGGCTGAACAGGAAGTGGGGCGGGGATTTCGCCGTTGACTTCACTGATGACTGGAAGGGATTCATAGCAGGAAAGAAAAACTACAAGAGCATATACCTGACAAGGTACGGGACGCCGATAAACAAGCTGAAATATTCGTTGAAGACCTACAAGAACATACTGCTCATAGTGACGCTCACCGAAGCGTACAAGAACCTGTACAAGATGAGCGACTTCAACGTGAGCATAACAACCCAGCCCCACTGTTCCACGGCAGCAATAGCCATATTCCTTCACCTGTTCTATGAGGGAAGAGAATTGGCTATGCACTTCGAGAACGCGCAGTACAAGGTGATCCCGGAAGACCACAGGGTGCACGTAGAGAAGGCCTAGAACCAGGCAAAGTCATAGGCAAAAGGGTTATAAATCTTAATAACAGAATACTTCCGTATAGAGATAGAAAAACCGATACAATCGTTAAGTGCTCAATTCTATCTGGTACCTATATGTGTACCAAGCTGGCATGATAATATTAGTCGTAATGGTGGAATAAATGTATCCAAACATACAAGCGTATGATAGGGGAGTCATGTTCAGCCCTGATGGGCGGCTGTTCCAGGTGGATTACGCCAGGGAAGCCGTGAGAAAGGGAGCAACATCAATAGGGCTGGTTGCTGATGAGGCTGTGGTGCTAATAGCGCACAAGAACGTGCTTGAACCACTTGCAATACCACACACAGTGCAGAAGATACTTAAGATAGACGCGAAGATAGGCGCCACATACTCGGGCCTTGTCTCGGACGGGCTGCACCTTGTTGCGATGATGAGACAGAAGACGCAGTCGCACAGGATGGTCTATGATGAGACCGAATCCGTAGAGACGGCCGCGAGGGAGATCGCTGAGGAGATGCAGGTTGCGACCCAGTACGGCGGGATCAGGCCCTATGCAGTATCGCTTCTTGTAGGAGGCTACGACAAGGAGCCAAAGCTTTATGAGATAGATGCTGGCGCATCGTTCCTTGGCTACAAGGCAGATGCGATAGGGTCAGGAAAACAGGTAGCGCAGGACATACTTACAAAGGAGTACAAGGATGGCATGGGCATTGATGACTCTGTCAAACTTGGGCTCAGTGTTATGAAGAAGGCTTCGGAACAAAAGCTTACGCAAGACAATCTTGACATGGCCTTTATAACAAAGAAGGACGGCTTCAGGCTTCTTGCTTCCGATGAGATCAACAAGTACCTCTGAGTGCTTCTTCTTCTGCAAGGTAGTAAAATGTCAAAGACGGTAATAGTAAAATACAAGCATTCGGGAGACGAATTCGAGATACTCGTTGACTCTGACAGGGCATACGAGTACATCACTGGAAGGATTAGCGACCCGCTTTCTGTGCTTGAGGCAGAAGACATCTTCAAGGACGCCAACAAGGGAGAGAGGGCAAGCGAGGAAAAGATAAAGAAGACATTTGGCACAACCGAGATATCGAAGGTAGCTGACATAATGCTAAAGAAGGGAGAGGTACCGATAACAACGGAACAAAGGGCAAAGATGGCAGAGGAGAAAAGGAAGCAGGTCATTGAGGTAATATCAAAAAACTCGATTGACCCGAGGACAAACGCACCAAATCCTCCGCTAAGGATTGAAAATGCAATGAAGGAAGCAAGGGTCTCTGTTGACCCATTCAAGAGCGTGCCTGAACAGGTCGAGCTTGTTGTCGAGAAGCTGAGGCCAATATTGCCACTAAAGTTCACAACCGTTAAGATTGAGGTTATAATACCAGCTGAATCGGCAAACAGGTGCTTCGGGGTACTCAAGCAGTATGGATTGAAGTCTGATGAGTGGCTTGGTGACGGAAGCCTGAAGGCGGTTCTGGAATTCCCTGCTGGGCTCCAGACAGAATTCTTCAACAAGATAAACAAGGCAACGCAGGGTAAGGTTTCTACTAGAATGCTGTGATAACATGAAAGAAATAGTAATGCCCGGGGATCTGCTCTTTGACAAGCCGGTCAGGCAGGAGAACACATTTGTCGAGAATGGCAAGACCTACGCGACTGTCATGGGCTTGTTCGAGCGTGAGAAGGGCGCAGTGGTCTCGCTTGAAGGCGCATGGAGCCCAAGGATAGGCGACATAGTTGTTGGTATAGTGACGGGGTCTAAGAACTCTGTTTACGAGATCGAGCTTTCGTTCTTTGGCAGAGCCATACTCATAGGAAGCAAGTATGACAGGCAGACCTACAAGATAGGCGATGTTGTTGAATCAGAGGTCAAGGACATAGAGAACAGGAAAACCTTAATACTTTGGAGGCCAAGGGTGCTTTATGGAGGCACAATCCTTGAAGTAAAGCCAACAAAGATTCCCAGGATCATAGGGAAGAACGACACAATGGTGCAGCAGATAAGCGCGCTTACGAAGACGACCATTGTGGTGGGCAACAACGGCATAATATGGCTGAAGGGAGGCAACATAGGCCTTGCTACAACTGCCATAAGGACAATTGAAGACGAGGCGCACACCTCTGGATTGACGGAAAGGATAAAGCAGATGCTAGAAACTAACGCTACAAAGTGATAAGATGGCAAGCAAAGCAGACAGACCACAACTGATAATCGGCGGCAAAAGACTTGACGGGAGGATGCCGAATGAGCTAAGGCCGATAAGGATAGAGTCGTCTATCCTCAAGAACGCGGATGGATCCGCATACCTGGAGTGGGGCAACAACAGGGTCCTTGCTGCTGTATACGGACCAAAGGAGGCGCTTCCAAAGCACATGGCAGACCCTGCAAAGGCTATAATAAAGTGCAAATACGCTATGGCGCCTTTCTCGTCCATGGGGGAGCACGGGAGGAGCGGACCGAACAGGAGGGCGATAGAGATATCAAAGGTGACAAAGGAGGCCTTTGAGAACGTTGTGCTGTTGAATGATTTCCCAGGAAGCGAGATCGACATATTCATTGAAATACTTCAGAGCGACGGAGGCACAAGGGCAGCCGGGATAACTGCAGCTGCTGTGGCGCTGGCGAGCGCTGGAATCCACATGAGGGACCTGATTTATGCGGTCTCAGTCGGGAAAGTTGGAGAGGAGTTGATACTAGACCTGAACATGCTGGAAGACAACTACTCTGACTGCGATATGCCAATGGCTATATCGCCAAGGAATGGCAACCTGGTGTTGCTCCAGATGGACGGAAACCTTACAAAGGAGCAGATGAGCCGCGCAATTGAGATGGCCAGTGAGGCCGGAAAAACAATAACGAGAATACAAAAGGAGGCCTTGCAGGATGTCTACAAAAAGGCTGGAGCAAGGTCCCAGAATGGAAACGGTGTTTGAATGGAAGGATTTGATGTAGTAAAAAGCCAGTACATAAAGGAGATGATAGCAAAGGGAATGAGGGAGGACGGCCGCGGCATGTTCGACTTCAGAAAGATAGTAATAACCCCTGGGGTGATAAAGCATGCAGAGGGATCTGCGCAGGTAGACCTAGGCGCAACAAGGGTACTCGCAGGCGTGAAGCTGCAGGTTGAGGAGCCCATGAAAGACACCCCGAATGACGGCAACATGATGGTCTCTGCTGAACTGCTGCCGCTTGCACACGCAGAATTCGAGAGCGGACCTCCGAGCCCTGAGTCAATAGAGTTGGCGAGAGTTGTTGACAGAGGCATAAGAGCTGCGGAATGCGTTGACATGCCTGGCCTATTCATCGAGGAGGGCAAGGTGTGGAGCGTGTTCATTGATCTGTATGTGCTAAACTACAACGGAAACCTATTTGATGCTAGCACAATAGCTGCGATGTCTGCGCTGGCAACAGCAAGAATGCCGAAGTTCGAGGATGGAAAGGCAATATACGAGGAAAGGACAAAGCCTCTCAGCCTCAAGAACCACATCGTATCAACGACATTCGGAAAGGTTGAGGGGGCGTTGCTCCTTGACACAAACATTCATGAAGAGAATGCAGCAACGGCAAGGCTCACCATTGCAAATGATGGAAAGCTGATAAGGGCTATGCAGAAGGGCCTTGGCGGAAGCCTCTCCCAGGCAGAAATAGAAAGCTTAGTAGATGTTTCCCTATCTAAATATGCTGAGGTCAAGAGCAGCATAGACAACCTGATGCAGTGATACAATGGCAAACTACAGCACTAGGTATGGGGCCACTATAAGGAAGAGGGCTTCTGGGGTCAAGGCCAAGAAGCAGGCAAAATACAAGTGCGAGGCTTGCGGCAAGATGACGGTTAGAAGGGTTTCCACTGGGATATGGCGTTGCAGGCACTGCAACGCAACCTATGCTGGCGGTGCCTACACTATGACAACTCCTGAGGGAGAAGTGGCTAGACGCTTGATAAATGACATAACCAAGAGATGATTGATTGGTAAAGATAAGTTTTGCCCCGATAAAGGAGATAGTTGTACACGAACACATAATGGTGATGCTGGATGACCTGCTAAGGAGCAGAATCACACCTGCAGGGGCAGTGCCACTCTACTGGTGCAACGGCGTGCTTTTCACGTTCAGCTCGCTCCCATGGACAAGGGACGTGATAAAGGACTACCTTGAGGGTAAGATACACTGGATGGAGGTCCAGTACACAAGGATGGACAAGTACAAGCCCATAATGGAGCTCAAGGACGAGAACTTCGGCCCCAGGGCCCAGAGCATAAGGGTAATTGACACAAGCGCATCAAACCTGCACTTGGAGTTCACGAAGTGGCTGAAGAGCCAGATGTAATCCATGACTAAAATGAGAATACTTACCAGAGTTTCCATTGACACCGGAGTAGCAGGGCCGGCTGGCGGATACGCGATCTACTCGATATTGAGAACTGGTGACTTTTTGCCTGTGGCTGCTAAAGCACTAGTACTCGGACTTGCTGTGGCGTCTGCAGTTGGATTTGGCTTGACCATAGACCTGCTTCTTAAGGCTCTCTTCGAGTCATCTGCGGCGAACATGGACGCCAGCAAGCTGGTAAGGATCTAAAAAATGGTGAAAATATGGCATACGTTTGCGCAAAATGCGGGAAAAAGATAAAACTGGTAGACAACTTCATTAGATGTACCTACTGCGGGGCAAGGATACTGATAAAGGAGAGGCCAAACCTGGCCAGGGAGGTTACAACCGACTAATGGCACTTGTTACTTGTTTACTCCCACTATTATCGTCTCGGAGACGCTCTTTACCCTGTCGTATTTCACGCTGTTCTTGGCAAGCTGCCCTGGGCTGTTCTGCGCCCTCACAAGGTCCTCCATCTTTGTAAGGAGAAGGTTTGCTATCGCGCCCTTCTCGAAGTCAAGTATTATGTCTTCTACCATCCCCACCATCTGCCCTGTGTTCGTGATTATCTGCTTTCCGTAAAGCTCTGATATCAGCATAGTCATTTGGTCACCTATTTAATACGCATTATCCTTTTGGATGCAAATATTCTTATTATATACTCCTTTAGTTCATCAACAAAGCCGGTCTTGTTTGAGTCCATGTAGCTCCTTTCCTCCTGTGAAAACAGGGATTCGTTTGTTTTTAGTAGGTGCTCAAGGTAGGCATCAGAGAGGTAGTAGCTCCTTGTCTTGCAGCCGCTGCACACGTATATTGGCATTACTGGCACGTTGGGATCGTCCTTTAGGTCAATCACGCGCTCTAGCAACATTGCGCCGCAGCCTGGGCACTTCTTCTTGAGCTTAACCTCCGTGTATTCTGTCCTTGTCGCCTTGTCTATGTTGACCGAATCCAGGTGCTTCTTCAACAAGCCCTCTATCATGCTCTGCTTGTTTCCCTGGTTGTAGAGAAGATTCTGGAACAGGACAGCTCCATCCTTGTCAAAGATCGTTTCAAAGACGCCTACGCCAAACGGCTCCCAGAGCGCTATCCTCTCTTTCCCATCCTTAGAGTACTCTAGCTTAACCCTGCCATCGTCGCTCCTTGACAGCCTGGCATAATCTGGCATTCAGTCACCGAATTTCATCCTGTAGTAATCCACATCTTCTCCAAGCACAGTGCTCCTTCCCTTTGCCTTTGCCCTTTTTACAGCATACTTTGCTATCGTTTTTGCCCTTCTCTCTAGCAGCTTTGCTATCGCGCTTGCGGCAGAGTTGCTTATCATTACGTTTGATCTTGCCCTTACCATCTTCTTTATGGCGTTGTTTGGTATTCCCATCTATATCAGCACTCAAGATCCTCGTCACAGCAAAAGCTCAGCGTAGTGCATTATCATCATTTATTGTATATCCATTACAAGCAATAAAAAGCTTGTGCGTTTTCCATGATTAGCGGAGTTTTGAGGTGCAGTACATGCAGCGCTTGGCGCCTATGGGCACTGTTGAAAGGCATTCTGGGCATACCTTTGTTGTTGGAGTGGTCTGCTTTTTTGACTGCCTCATCTTCTGGAACCTTTCTACTGGCCTCACAATTAGGAAGAATACCACAAGCGCTATAACTATGAAGTTTATTATCGAGTTAACAAAGGCACCCACCTGGAACGTGCTGTTGTTCACAGTGTATGTTATGGAATTGAAGTTGACGTGGCCTGGTATCCCTATAAGCGGGGTTACGAGGTCGGTCACCAGCGCAGTTATCACTGAATTAAACGCGACTCCGAATACTACTGCGACGGCAAGCGCTATCACGTCGCCTTTTGATATGAAGTCTATGAATTCGCTAACAACAGACATGGTGATTGAAAATGGAAGCGCACATTTTTATACTTTAATTCCAAAATGGTAATGTCAGTGATACAATGGCAGTTATAGAAGTGAAAGAGTCAAATTTTGAGGGAGAAGTGCTAAAGTCGAAGACACCTGTTGTAGTAGACATTTGGGCCACCTGGTGCGTAGCGCCAGACTCTATTGTTCTCAAAAGTAAATATGAGTCCACTGCTGCTGATAAAATTTTAAAGAATGGAAACGTGCTTGCCTACGATGGCGGCAAGCTGAAAGAAGCAAAGGTCTTAGAAAGCAAGACTTCATCGAAAATGGGGCACTGCAAAAAGATAACCACAGTGGTGAATAGAAGCATTGAGGCTACAGATGACCATCTCTTTTACACTTCGGCTGGGTGGAAAAGAGCAGATAAATTGAACGCAGGGGATAAAGTTGCAGTATATCCTCTTTTTGACACTAGAAACCATGCAGAGCAAGAAACTAAAGGTAAAATAGTACTTAAAAATGCCGATATATCTAAATTTGGCGATGGTAAAATCAAGATTGAAGGTAGTTTGGCAGCTTTGAAAGAGCGCGGACTTCTTGGATTAAAAACTGATAGCCGAAAGCTCAGTATAATCGCAAGGGTTGTGGGCCTACTTTTTTCAGATGGGTCATTATATAGACGGGCTTCGAACAATTATTGTTGTGCTGACTTTATCGTGGGTTCAAATGACGATGCTACAGAACTGATATCGGACCTAGCAGAATTAGGATTCCCTGCAGCTTACGCAAAAAAGCGAGATAACCGGTTCAAGATTGGCGGCAGGGAGATACGGCTGAAATCTATTAGAGTAAGGCTCGTATCAACCCCGTTTTGGCTGTTGATGCGAGCGCTTGGCGTACCAAGCGGTAGAAAGACCGACTTGGATTATGAGATACCCTCTTGGCTGAGCAAGACCTCAAAGGCTATAAGGAAAGAATTTCTCTCTGGATATTTAGGAGGAGATGGGGCTGTACTCTCCATTAGAGTAGTTGATAGGAAGGGACGCGGATCCTACAATAGTTCGGCTATAAATGACATAGAGTTTTACAAGAACGTGGATTTGGTCCAGTCTGGGCTACGTTTTGGCAATCAGCTTTCAAAAATGCTTGCTGAACATGGGGTTAAAATAAGGAAGGTATTTCGTGGCAATGATAGTTTCACCCGAAGCTATGGAGGGAGATCCACTAGCATACATGTATCTCTATCTAACTCTTTTGATTCCGTGTACGCCCTTGGTGCTATAGGTTATGCGTATTGCGCACAGAAGCAACTGAGAAGCAGCTACGTTATGGAATTCCTGGCTAAGAAGTTAAACGAAAGGAAACTGTGGAAAGCCAAGTACCGGAGCGCGGTTAGCATGCTAAATCAAGGAACGGATAGGATGGAAATTGCGTCTATTTTGCAGGTAAGCCCTAGCACGGTTGAGGGTTGGAGAATGGGAAATAAGCCTACAATAAATTTCACACATGACAGGTTTCCAACATGGCTCGAATCCGCAACCGCTGGGCTGCAAGATGGGCTTGTATGGGAGAGCGTTCAGAGTGTTAGCGAAACGCATTTACCGGAAGTGCAGAGCTTAACCGTAGACAAGTACTCGAATTTCATCGCGAACGGGTTTTTGGTCCATAATTGTGGCCCGTGTCGCTTATTTAGCCCGATAATCGACGAAGCATCGAAAGATTACGATGGTAAAGTGAAATTCGTAAAGATTGACGCTGATGAGAACCAGAGCATAGTCTCAAAGTACAATGTGATGAGCATTCCTACAACACTGCTTATCAAGGATGGAAAGGTAAGGGCAATGCAGGTGGGAGCAGTGCCGAAAGAGGCCCTGAAAAAGTGGATAGACAAGAACCTTTGACTCATCTTTTTATAGGTTCCACGCCTTAATACCTAAATAGCTGATTTGATGGAGGACATACCATTCCCTAGGGGAGTAAGGGACCTGATGCCCAATGAGGCCCTGTTCAGGAACGAGGTCCTCAAGAGGATTGAGAAGACATTCCAGAGCTTCGGCTTCCTTACCATAGATACTCCAGTATTTGAATCGACTAAGGTGCTGAACGCAAAGGGAGTCATAGGCGAGGAAGCAAAGCTCATATATGAGATGAAGTACGAGGACATTGCGCTTAGGTATGACCACACGGTGTCGCTTGCGAGGTACATGGCCATGCACCAGAGCCTGCCTATGCCTTTCAGGAGGTACAGCATTGGCAAGGTATGGAGAAGGGAGGAACCACAGAAACTGCGCTACAGGGAGTTCACGCAGGCAGATGTAGACATAGTCGGCGGAAGGCCATCGGCCACAGACGCTGAGACCATAGCGGTCGGCGCGATAGCGATCGCCTCTCTTGGAATAGATTACTCGATAAAGATAAGCAGCAGGAAGTTCATGGACAAGATGCTAGAATCGTTTGGGATCCCTGCTGAACAGAGAGCCGGGGTTATGAGGGCGATTGACAAGCTTGACAAAGTGGGCCGCGATGGCGTCATCGAATCCCTGCAGAAGCTAGGCCTTTCAAGAGACATGATAGCGAAGATAGACTCGCTTATCGCCTTCGAGGGTACAAATGACGACAAGCTATCATACCTAGAGAAAACACTGAACCTTGGCCCTGAAGTCAAGGAGATGAGGGAGACGATTGAGCTGCTTGACATGTACAAGCTGAAGCAGAGTGCGGTTAGCATAGACTTCTCCCTTGTAAGGGGAATAGACTACTATACAGGGATAGTGTTCGAGTACAAGGTTAGCGATCCGGGCATCAAGAGCTCTGTTGGAAGCGGAGGCAGGTATGACAATCTGATAGGCACTTTCAGCGGAAGGCAGCTTCCTGCGGTTGGGTCATCCCTTGGGATTGACCGTCTTCTCGACGTGCTGAGCTTCTCCTCGTCGGCAAAGCACAGCTACGCGAACGTGTTCATTGCTACTATAGGTGACAAGAACTATGCCTATGCCCTGCAGTTGGCAAACAGGATAAGAGACCAGGGAGTTGCAGTTGATGTCAACATTGCCAGCAGGAACATATCCAATCAATTGGCTTATGCGAACTCGCTCAAGTTCAAATACGCTGTTATTGTTGGTGACAACGAGGAGAGGACCAAGAGCGTGAGGATACGAAACTTAATAGATGGAAGCGAGAATACTATGAGCATAGAGGAGATGCTTGCAATACTGAAATTCGAGAAGTGAAACCATGGCGAAGACTGACGTTGAGAAGGTCACGGAGGAGGCGATTGCGAAGGGAGGCATGCTCGTAAGGTTTTACTTTGATATGCAGGACAAGAACAAGGAGAAGCTGCAGCCACTCATGATCAACCTTGTCAATGAGCAGCTGATGAAGGAGCAGGGCGTGGTTTATGTCTATGGGAGCATAGAGGAGCCGATAGAGAAGCACGGAGTCTTCACAACCAGCGGTGTCATAACAGTGCTTTTCAGGAGCTTTGCTCCTTTGGTAGGCATAGCATTCAAGTACGCACCAGCCGGTATAGAGATACTCAGGCCTGAAAAGGAGATGCGCTTCAAGCCAAACGAGCTGCAGTCGATACTAATGGACCTGTCACAGATATCTATGACGTACTCAAAGTACATACTTGAGAAGCTGCTTACCGGGGAAGACCTCGAGAAGGTGAAGCAGCAGATGGACAATAGGGCGGAGCTTGGGAAAAAATTCCTTGATCAGCGCAAGAAAGAAGACGAGAAGTGAACTCGTCTAGAAGAAGCGCTCAGGTGATGTTCACCAGTATCCCCTTTGTCTGGGATGGTATGCGCGCCATCTGGAAGTCCCCAACTGCTATGAAGTTCTGCGGCAGCTGCGTGTCCGCAACCACCTTTATCTGTATCGGCTTGTTTATCACAGTGACAAGGGGTATGCTTGCGTTCCTGAATGTTGACGAGGCGTTGGCTCCGAGCGATGTGTTGTAGGTATCGTAATGGGCGATTATTTCAGGCGTTCCATTGTAGAGTATCTCGACGTAAAGATTCTGGTTCTGCGGGCTGATTATCTTAAAGTTCAGGAATGGATAACTGGAAAAGAACGGGCTTGATGTTATATTCCCTGGGGACACCTGCGTGCCGCACATGTACGTGGTCGCGATGTAGCTTCCTACATAGTTTGACCATTTGGAGCCTATGTAGCACCCTGCTGCTGTGTTTGCCGTGGTATAGTTGTTGTTGCCTACGGAGTTTGCCGGCGTAACGTTCAGGTTGCCGTTCGCAAATGTTATGTTTAATGGGCTGGTTCCGAAGCCTTTACCTGTCACGTTCCACCCTGAGTATGTGCCGCTGGAGAAGTTGCCGTTGTAGACGAAGTTGTTGTACACCACGTGCGTTGGAGGGTTCAGCGTGGTATTCATTATTGCCATTGCATATGTGCAGGTTGAGCTCTTGTTAAGCGTTCCGGGGCCGCTCATAAGCGTGACCTTGTACGTCTGTGCCGGTATGGTTATGTTTTTCCAGAAAGTAACGCACTGGTATGTGGAGCTCTGGTTAAGGTATGTTATGTTGTCAGCACCCACCATGGTGATCTGCTCTGCTCCGGTATTGCCGCCGCCGACCCAGATGCCGAGAGGACCTCCCCGCCAGTTGCAGTCGCTAACCTCTGTTGCATTGTAGCTGCCGGTGAAGAGTGTGAAGGTGCCGCAGTTCTGTGTGTATATTATCGAGGTGGTTCCTGGAATTGTGGTTCCTGATGTGCTGGGCCCTGAGCCTGTTGAGGTCGTAGACGCAGCGCTTGTTGAGGATCCTCCAGGCAGCCTCAACCCCTCTGTAAAGTACCACAATAGCACAACTGCCACTATTAGGATTATGAATGCTACGATGCCTTTTACGGCTGCCATGCGAACACTTTGGTCTTGAAACTCAATTACTTAGATTGCACTACATATATATTCTTAACTGGTTAAATAGTTATGCTCGTTTTGAGCTTTTCATAAGGTGTGATATTGGGAAGTATACCCAGGAAGTGGAAGAAGAAGGGCAGGATGCGCTGGAAATGGAAGAAGAAGAGGCGCAAGAGATTGAGAAGGGCGCAGAAGAGAAGAGTCGGAGAGCTCTGACCTGCCATGTGCAGTAGGGTTCTCACGGAGGAGTGAGTGAAACAGGGGCAGTGGTGTACTTATAGGTAATTACTTGACCGCTGCCGCCAACTCCGCCAGCATAGCAGTTTTCACCAGTATAGGTGCTGCCCTGCCCGCCGCCAGAGCCTCCGTATGAGTTTGGATATGATGTGCTTGGGAATCCGTTGCCCCCAGAGGCGCCGCTCAGATAGTTGATCATTCCTGAGTTGTACCAGCCCTGTATAAGTGAAGAGGTAAGCGATGGTGGGGAAGGAGTTGTGCCGGAGCCCCCCCTGCTTACTACACACGGGCCTGTGCCGCCTGATGCAAGTGTATTTGAGCCACCAAGGCCGCACTGTGTGCTTGTGCTGGCTGGCGTATACACGGCATTAGCGCCACCTGAAATATTGAAGCTTGAGATGAAATAGCTGGACTGGAATACTGCAAGGACAGCGCCGGCGCCTCCCCCTCCGCCACCGCCCTCGCACGGGCTGTAGCCACTGCCTGGCATGCCTGTGCCGCCTGCAGTGGACACTAATCCATGCAGGCTTATTGTTGATGCTTGGAGGTAGAGCCCATACCCTCCAACTCCGTAGCCATTAAGGTCAAGCGGCACGTTGTTCGTGTATATGTTGCCTGATCCGTCTATGGAGTTGTATGCAATGAGGCTGTGCCCTTCAGTGGTAAGCGCGACTCCAGTGTTTATGTTTATGTCGTATGCGAGTATGTCGCACGTAAGCGTAGTGGATTGCGTGTATGTCACTATGTCCCCAGTGTTGCTCAAGCAGGTTGGATTGTACACCACATAGGAAAGCGCCTGGTATAGATCCTCGCTGCTGCTTATCTCTGTTTGTACTGTTGCCACCTTTGATATGCTTGTGCCTGTTCCAGGCCCGTTGTTGAATTCGAACCAGAGGTTGCCCCTGAAAGGAACCCCTATTGCGGTTCCCTGCACAGGGCAGTCAAACAGGTACTGCACAGCTGCGTGGCCTGGATAGAGCAGGGTTGCGCTCCCAGCCGTTGTCAAAAACGTAGATGGAGTAGATGAATTAGTATTGCACGCTGTGCCTGTGATGTACATTGGCAGGGTGTTCTGCTGGCTCATCGCCGTCATTAGGGTGCCGCTTGAGTTGAGCGTAGGAGTAGAGCAAGAGAAACCAGCAGCAGGTACGCAGATGTTCCCAGTTGACGTTGCCCCTCCTATTACTCCGTACTCGTAGAGCACCGAGATTACTATGACAAGGATGACAAACATCCAACTATAGGTGACCATGTACTCTATGGCTGTCTGCGCTGTTGCATGCCTCGCGGCTTTGCGCCTATGCATCGTGGGTCACTTCACAATCTTGTTGAGTATAGGATATGTGTCAAATATCCTTTCCTGCTCTAATTGTTGGTAGAGCATGTAGATAATACCCACTGTTAGTAGTATGCCCATGCCAGAGCCTATAGCCCCTGTAAGGGTTGCAAGCGCTGCCAGCAGCCCAACGAATATGCTGCCAAGTATGGTAACCGTTGGAATGTACTTGTTTAGCACGTTCTCTATTATCCTTGGGTCTCTTCTAAACCCTGGGATCTGCCACCCCATCTCCCCTATCTGCTCAGACATCGTCTTTGGATTCTGCCCCGTCATCTCTATCCAGAACCTTCCGAAGATCACGCACAAGATAACAAGCACAACCGTGTAGATTAGTATGTGGAGGGCTTCTGGCACAAGCACTATGCCTCCCCACGGAAGGTAGAGCTGCGATGTGGCTGTTGCGAAGTAGTTGAAGTACGCGCCGTAGCCTCCTATCCCGTATGGAGCTGGAAACGGGCTTGGGAACTGCGGTGATATCAGATAGACTATACCGCCCGTGAGCGAGGGGGTTGACCCGCCTGTAGACTGGTACAACGCTATGAACTTTGCAAGGTTGCCGAAGCTTCCGCCGACCCCGGCAAGGAATCTGAACCATACCGTAAGGCTTAGCTCAAGCGATGATGCAAGTATTACTGGGAGCACGCTCACATACAGGAATGGAATCGGAAGCCTACCTCCTATGCCTCGCAATTGCTCAAATGCAAGAGGCAGCTCTATCTTTGTCTCATATGCATATATGCTTATCAGGAATATCACTATTGCGAATAGCAATGGGCCGAACACAAGCAGCGCATTGGGCAGAGCAGATGCACCCCCGTTCTGCAGCGCAGCTATAGCCCCCGGCACAAGAATCTGGAATGTTCCTGCGACTATGGAGTAGGAAACTCCAGCTGCAATGAATATGTTTATTCCTGAGGTTACCCCCCACTTTGTCATTATCTCGTCAAGGAATATTATCATTATTGCGCCCACTGCTAACTGGAGGACAACAAGCCAGTAAAGCTGCGGCGAAGATATCGGCACGAATCCTGTTGCTACGTAGACAATAGACTCTATGATTGCTATGCCTATTGCCGCCAGTTTCTGTATGCTCTGGAACCTTGACCTCTGCACAGGGTCATTCATGTCAACAGTGAAAAGGCCTGAGCCTGACGCAAGCTGGAGCACTATGCTTGCAAGCACTATCGGCCCTATGCCAACCGTGATTAGGCTGCCGATCTTTCCAGCAAATACTATGCTAATGAGCTGCACAACCGGCTGTGATATTGCCTGCTGCGACACACCTATTGCAACAGTGCTGTAGAGCATGAAGTATACTACAAGCACTATCCCTGTCCAGAACATCTTTTCTCTTAGTGAAAGTGGGGACGCAGGGCCTTTTATTCCTGGTATGTAGGGCGCTATCTTGTCTATGAATTCAAGTGCCATGGTTAAGCCTATGTTTGTTGCTTTCTATTGATTATTAGCTTATTTAAGGATTAGCCTGGTGTGCTTTTCCTCTCCTTTATGTCTATCACATATGAGCCGTTTGCGCTGTGCTCTACGGCAACAGCGCCATTCTGCATGGAGTTTGAGAGGAGCCCGTTTATGAATGCAAGCGACATCTCTATGAATTCCCTCCTTGAGTTCATCCTGTTGAAGTGTAGCCTTATGTGCATTGGCTTTGTTGCGAGTATTGCAGGGGTGCCGAAGTTGAGAAGCCTTATCGCATTCTGGAGCGCTGAGACCTTCGCCCTTCCGCCCATCGAGTCAAGCTTGTCGCCAACGCTCTTGCCTACATATGTGGCTATGTCTTTCACGTGCTCAATATATGCTGGGTCAAACAGCGATAGCGTCTCTAATAAGTAGTACTCGTTCTTGATGCACCTTTCATGCGCTCTTTTTGCATGGCTGGATTCTGCGACATGCTCAACTATGCGGCCAATGAGATCAGGTCCGTCAGGGTGGTGCTCCGGCTCGCCGCGATTTTCCGAAAACCTGCAGTATGCACCGCTGCCGTTCACGCATGATTTCTCCGTTATATTGACATACCTGTGATTGACAGAGCTCAGGAACCCTGATATTATACCTGCTTCGAATGCGTGGAGCGGTGCCCCTACCCTTGGGCCGTGCTTGTCATACACCCTGATCTCTATGTCATTCCCTGGAAGCGCTGTGAAGCTCACGGCCTTGTGGCCAGCATTCTGGAAGAATTCTACAAGGTCGACAACTGACTCCTCTGGGAGCATGTAGCCCCTGCCTGGGCTCTTTACCTTGTAGAGCGCCCTACCCAGCGAGATGCCATGCCTGTAGTTCACCTGCTTCATCCCCTCGCTCATGTTCGAGAGTACAGTACTGAGCATAAATGCCTCGTCAGGCACGCCTTCGCCCTTGGAATTACCCATTATGCTCCTGAGCACAGCCTCCTCATAGCCGACCGGCTCCTTATTCACAAAATCCATAGCACTAGCTTTGCCTGTGTCAGGACCTTTCTCCTGTGGCTTGCCTTTCTCTCTGGTCGTGGTTACGGTTTTCTGCAGGGTCCTTGCATGCTGCTTCCTATTCATGAGTCTCTTGGTCGCCATCCAATAAACCCATCACACAGCCTTGGTCGCTACTTTTTCCTTATCTTGCATGATGGCCGCGATAGTTTATTCAAGTAGTATAACACTACAAAGAGATTTATAGCTATCATTGCTGTGAGTATAGTTGTCTGGTTCATTGAAACGAAACTGTAGAGGGCAAAAGTCTGGGTTGCGCTGAGGCCGGTGGCGCTAAGGTCGAATATCAATGGCGCAGAGCATCCGCAGCCTCCTATCACGCCTCCAAGAAGCGTTGTTGCTGTGCCTAGTCCTGTTGACACCTCTTTTGCCTCATTGTTTCTTGTGTTCCTTATGGAATAAATCCCGATTGTGAGGGCGACGCTTGATGTTATTACAAGAAGGTAAAGAAGATAAATTGGAAACACTACGAGCACAATTCCCCTGCCCT
>JASHRG010000039.1 GCA_030037495.1 Microcaldota archaeon
ATGCGCAAAAGAATTGCGGTGTTGATGACAGGGGCTTCTGGAGCAGCATTCGCCCACAGGTTCTTGGAGGAGACTTCTGCTATGAAGAGCGCGGAGACGCATCTTGTCATAAGCAAGGCAGGTTCTATAGTGATAAAGCAGGAGCTTGGGATTAATGTGAATGAAGTGCAGAAACTTGCAGACTTTCACTACGATGAGCATAACCTTATGGCTCCGATTGCGAGCGGATCCTTTAAGCTGGACGGGGTGCTTGTTGCGCCGTGCTCTATGAAGACCCTCTCTGGAATTGCGCACGCCTATGAAGACAACCTGGTAATAAGATGCGCATCAATCGCGCTCAAGGAAAGATGGAAGCTGGTTCTGATGCCTAGAGAAACTCCGCTCAGCACAATACACATAAAGAACATGCTAGAGGCTTCTATGGCAGGGGCGATAGTAATGCCACCTATGCCTCAGTTTTACTTCAGGCCAAGAAGCATGAACGAGATGGTTGACATGACAGTCGGGAAGCTCCTGTCGATGTTTGAAATAGAAAGCAAACTTACAAAGGAGTGGGGTTCTGACATGGCGGCGTTGAAGGAATTTGGGCCGCCGGAAGGCGCAAATGCCTACTGATCTTTGACAGCTTCGGTAATTGCTATTCTTATCGCGTTTTCTAGTGTATTCATGTCCATGCTTGGGATGCCCAGCCTTGTGACGTGGTGCACGTGCATCATGTCAACGACTTGCACGTGCGACAATGGTATGTGGATCAAGCCGGCTTTCTTTATGTCCATCTCCTCTGCGCTTCTCATAACCTCGTAGAAAACCTCGTTTGATATGTAAGTGTCTGCCGTAAATGAATACTCTGCCGGTATGCCCTTTGCCTGGAGGTGCCCCTTTATCGCTTCTAGCGGCAGCGTTGACATGTAGACGTCCTTTCCATCCTTGTAAAGCTCCTCGTCGATGTCTTCTTCCTTGCTCTTGAACAGATACCTGTTGATCGCTATGTTTTCCAGCGCTACGCAGCCCTTTGAAGCAGCTATCCCTGTGGCGATAACTATGTCTGGCTTTTCTGTCATAATGTACTCATGAGCTGCGCTTGCCGAGACCTGATGCTGCACAGGGAGCACCCTGCCAACAACGTCTGCACCTGCGATTTCCTTGCCGTTGAACCTGATCGCAAGCTCTCCGCTGGGGTTCGTGGTGTATGTGAGATACGGCTCAAACCCTGTAAGCAGCACCTTTACTGTCAAGCAACCACAGAACTCCATGGATTCTAAGATTTATAGAACTTGCTAGAGAATTGTTTTGTTATGAGCAAGTTTGATGTAATACAGGGGCACGAGCCGCACCCTAAGAGCAATGTGCTCTCGGATATAATACTCGGGGGGCAGGACGGCCTTGTAAATGTTCTTGGCATAGTGCTTGGCGTCAGCGCTGCCACTACGAGCCTGACCATATTATACGTTGCTGCACTTGCCGCTGCCGGAGCAGAGACAATATCAATGGCTGCGGTTGCATACACCTCGACCAGAGCCAGAAGAAGGATATACCTTAGCGAACTTGAGAGGGAGAAGAGGGAAATGGAGGAGGTGCCGAAAATGGAGAGAGAGGAAGTAAGAGTTGTATTCAAAGACTGGGGCTACAAGGGAAAGGAGCTTGAACATGCCACAGACATGATAGTGAAAAACCCGAAGGCTTGGCTAGAGTTCATGATGGCGCATGAGCTGCACCTTGCTCCAGTTGAAAAAAGCCAGCCGCTAAGAAGCTTTGCTGTTGTCGGGGCCGCAACAGTAATAGGCTCGATAATACCGTTGTTGCCATATGTCTTCATAAGCTCTACTCCTGCTGCTGGGATAGTGCCGTCTGTAATAATAAGCGGGGTTGTGCTTTTCCTAATCGGCCTCTACGAAGCAAGACTCACGGCCGGGAGATGGTGGAGTAACGGACTTCAATTAATGATAATAGGGCTTGTTGCAGGTTTGGCAGGCTACCTGATAGGCCACTTTGTCGGTGCTGCACCGATATGAAAGCTATAAATAGCTTCTTCGCCATTTACTAGTGCAATAACTTGGAGTATATCCATTATAACTAATTGTGAGGGGAGTGAATGGCAGAAGACAGGAAGCTAGACGAGTCCATCGAACAGATAACGAAGAGGATGGACATGCTCATCGCTGATACCAGTGTTCCGAAGAATGTGAGGGGCGCTGTGTCAGAGGCTAGGGCAAAGCTGAATGCCCAGGGAGACTATACTGAAAGGATATCTTCCGCGATCTACAAGATAGACGAGGTGAGCGCGGACATAAACCTGCCAGCACAGGCAAGAACCGTTATCTGGAACATACTCTCAATGCTAGAGTCGATAAAAGAATAATTTTATGCCAGAAAACAGGGTAAAGGAACTTGTGAGGTTGCTATCACAATCAAAGATAGTCCTATCCGGGAGCATAGACGAGAAGGCGCTAAGTGGGATAGACGTGGAGCTGCTGGCATCAAAGGTAATAGAGGCGAGAATGGGAAGCACTGCAGCGCTCAACATAGTCACTTTGGAGGAGATACTGAAGGTGCTTGACAGCCTCAAGGTTGAGAAGGCCCCTGTTCCAATAGAGGTAATAAGATCTGCTGACTTCAGGCCCATAGCAGCTGAGACAGAGGCAAAGTACCGCATGTTCAACACCCCATCAGAAAGGACAGAGGGTACGGCAAGCGATTTCGTGAGCCACTTCAACAGCAGGCTCAAGAAAATAAGGGCGCTGATAGAGACAAGGAGGGATTATGGGCTGATACCCAACCTTGAAGCGACAAAGGGCTTCATGAATGGGAGAGAGGTTAGCATAGTTGGCATGGTCTCAAACAAGATAGAGACGAAGAAGGGCAACCTGATGATAATTCTCGAGGACGAAACTGGAGAGGCAAAGGTTATGATAATGAACGGGACATCGCAGCAGGCGAGGGAGCTGTTCGAGAAGGCCGGTAACCTCATCTTTGACGAAGTGGTTGCTGTAAAGGGTAAGATATCGGGGCCGTTTGTCATAGCAAATGACCTGATATGGCCAGACATACCGATCAAGCAGAGGAAGGAAGTTGACGAAGACGTCTCAATAGCGTTCATGTCGGACATACATGTGGGAAGCAAGAGGTTCATGAAGGAGAGCTTCTCCAACGTGATAAGGTGGCTGAACGGGAATATAGAGGCAAACAGGGACGTTGCCGGGAAGATAAAGTACATCGTGATGGCAGGCGACGTGGTTGACGGAGTTGGCATTTACCCTGGACAGGAAGCGGAGCTGGCTATTCCCGACATATACGCACAGTATGAGGAGCTTATGAGCTTTGTTGACGCAATACCTGAATACATACACGTATTCATGCTGCCTGGCAACCATGATGCGGTGCAGCTTGCCGAGCCGCAGCCACCGCTTACCAGCGACCTGCTAAAGGACTTCAGGAAAGACAACGTGCACATACTGTCCAACCCTGGGAACGTGACACTGCATGGAATGGACGTGCTTGCTTATCATGGGAAGTCCCTTGATTCTATAATAAGCATGGTCCCTGGGCTAAGCTATGCACAGCCAGAGAAGGCAATGATTGAGCTGCTGAAGAGGAGGCATGTTTCACCTGTATATGGAAATGCAGCCAGCAGCACCATAGTGCCAAGCAAGGAGGACAACCTTGTCATAGAGAGGATACCTGACATTTTGCACATGGGCCACGTGCACAAGAACGGGATAACGAACTATCACGGTGTTGAAGTGGTCAACAGCGGGACCTGGCAGTCAAGGACTGACTTCCAGATAAGGCAGGGTCACATACCAACGCCGTGCGTGCTCCCTGTTTATGATATGAAGAACCACATTTTCAATTCTATAAACTTCAATAGTGGTGCATGATGGATACAGAAGAGTACTTTGCCCTTTTCACAAAGAGGTTTGACCAAGCAAACGGCGTGGCGATGGCAGCAAGGGAGAGGGGTTTTGACCCAGAGAGCTTCGTTGAGATAAAGGCGGCGCCTGACCTTGCAGCAAGAGTCGAGGGAATAATAGGGCTTGATGGCCTTGCAGAGATAATAAAAGGGAAGGGCACTGAGAAGTCGAGGCACGAGCTTGCGTTCGACATAGTTAGGGAGATATGCACAAACCCGAAGTTCGAGATGGAGGTGCAGAGGCGCATAACCCTCGCTGTAAGAATAGGATTGTCAATACTCACTGAGGGGATACTTGTGGCGCCTACAGAGGGATTGCAGGGGGTTGAACTCCACAGGAATCCTGATGGCACAGATTACATTGCCGTGCTCTACGCTGGGCCGATAAGGGGCGCGGGGGGCACGGACGCTGCGCTCTCTGTTGCCCTCGCAGACCTTGCAAGGAGGATTTTCAACATAGGCAACTACAAGGCTACACAGACAGAGGTGGAGCGCTGGATAGAGGAGATGCTGATATATGATGCTAGAAAGGCGAGGCTGCAGTACAAACCCAGCGAACAGGACATGAGGTTCATACTTGAGAACTGTCCGGTATGCGTTGATGGTGTTCCAACAGAGGAAATGGAAGTGGGAATCCACAGGAACATGAAAAGACTTGACGCAAATGGAAGGGAGCAGCCGCTTACAAACAAGATAAGGGGAGGGGTTGGCCTTGTAATCTGCGAGGGAATAGCACAGAAGGCAAAGAGCGTGCTAAAGCACACTAAGAACGCTGGGCTCGACTGGAGCTGGCTAAACACAATAATAAGGATAGACAAGGTGGCTGCGCAGGCCACATCCGCACAGCCGAAGAAGGAAGCGGTGTTCCTCCAAGAGCTTATTGCAGGCAGGCCTGTGCTTGCGTATCCTGATTACCCAGGAAGCTTCAGGCTCAGGTATGGAAGGTCAAGGCTCACAGGGATAGCTGCAAAGGGCTTCAGCCCGGCCTCTATGTACATACTCGAGGAGTTCATAGCCACTGGAACCCAAATAAAGGTGGAGAAGCCAGGAAAAGGGTGCATAGCAACCCCTGTAGACAGCATAGAAGGGCCATTCGTGAAGCTTGACACCGGAGAGGCCCTCAGGGTCAATACTGTAGATGAGGCAAAGTCAATAGAGGCAAACGTGAAGAAGATACTTTCTGTAGGGGACATACTAGTCACTTATGGCGATTTCAAGAAGACAAACACGCCTATGCCGCAAACCAGCTATGTTGAGGAGTACTGGATTGCGCAGCTTGCAAAGAAGGGCATTGAATGGAATGCAAGGGATGTGCCGTCATTTGCAAAAGCGTATGAGCTCTCAATGCAGCATTCTGTGCCAATGCACCCGAGGTGGATTTATGAGTACTCTGACGTGTCAAGCGTGGCCCTGCTCGCCCTTGCAAGGTTGATCCTAAGGGCAAACATAGCGAGGGCCGGCGAAAGCATATTTGACGTGAAGGAGCTTACAATACCTGTAACGGAGCAGGAAACCAGGGAGACTCTGGAGAGACTCTGCGTACCGCATTTTGACGATGGCACATCTATAAAAATAAATGGGGATGACGCACAGAGCCTGCTCTGTACGCTCGGATTTTCCAAGGGCGGAAAACTTTATCATGAATCGCATGTCCCGGAACGGTATGATGCTTCGATGGAGCAGCTTGGCATGCTGAACGCTGTTTCTCCATTCAAAATAATGAAGAGGTCTACAAGGATCGGGGCCAGAATAGGCAGGCCGGAAAAAGCAAGAGAGAGGCTCATGACGCCGGCACCCAACCTTCTTTTTCCCATCGCAGAATACGGGGGCAAGGAGAGGAACCTCTATAAGGCGTATGTTGAAGATAGGAGGAAGCTTGGTGCAGCTACAACTTCCATAGAGATAGCCAGGTACAAGTGCGCAAAAGGTCTAGAATACGTGGTTTCTCCATACTGCGCTGCGCACAAGAGCAGGGCTGTGCTTGAGCGAGTATGCGAGCGCTGTGGCAGGGTGACTTCCAAGATCGTGTGTCCTGTGTGCAGCGGGAAAACCTCGGGGTACAGCAGCATGAACATAAATATATCGGGGTTTGTCGACTCGGCAATGACAAACCTTGGGCTCCAGGTGCTGCCAAAGACACTAAAAGGGGTAAAGGGACTGGTTAGCAGGGACAAGGTTGCTGAGGCAATTGAGAAAGGCATACTAAGAAGCATGAACGAAATAAGCATATTCAAGGACGGGACCGCAAGGTTCGATGCAACAGACACGCCGATGACCCATTTCTATCCAAAAGAGATAGGGACCAGTATTGAGAAGCTCCACGAGCTTGGCTATGACAGGGATTACCTTGGCAACCAGCTTGAGCGTGACGACCAGCTTGTTGAGATGAAGCACCAGGACGTGGTGATAAACAGGAGGGGCTCCGGTTACCTGTTCAGGGTTGCAAGGTTCATGGATGATCTTCTGGCGAGGTTCTACAAGCTGGAGCCGTTTTACAGGGTAAAGAGCCCTGAAGACCTGACTGGCCATTTTGTCATAACGCTGTCGCCGCACACATCTTGCGGGGTCCTAGGCAGGATAATAGGCGTAACCGATGCAACAGTGGGATTTGCGCATCCGTATACGATATCGGCAAGGAGGAGGAACTGTGATGGAGATGAGGATACCACAATGCTGCTTCTGGACGGCCTAATAAACTTCTCAAGAAGGTACCTGCCTGTGACAATAGGCGGCACAATGGACGCGCCGCTCATACTAACGCTCCACGTTATACCTGAAGAGGTGGATGACGAGGTCCATGCCATGGAGGTTACTGACGGCTATGGTGTCGATTTCTATGACAAGACCCTTATCGGAACTCCCACTGGGGACTTTGCCGTTGAGCTGGTAGGCAGCAGGCTTGGCAAGAAGGAGGTCTACAACGGACTAATGTTCACGCACTATGCAAGCAGCACGGCGGTTACCGCTGCCCCTGTCAAGAGCGTGTATACGAGACTAAGGAGCATGCAGGAGAAGATAGACCTCCAGTTCAAGCTGATGGACAAGCTCTACACCATTGACAGACAAGACACAGCAAGGAAGCTGATAATAAGTCACTTCATACCTGACCTGATGGGCAACCTACATTCGTTCTCAAAGCAGACATTCAGGTGCGTTGCATGCAACGCAAAGTACAGGAGGGTGCCCTTGAGAGGCAAGTGCACAAGATGCGAAGGCAAGATAGTGCTGACAATATCCAAGGGAGGAATAGAGAAGTACCTCAACATAGCGACAGAGCTCGCAGACAGGTATTCGCTTGAGCCTTACATTAGACAAAGGATAATGCTGCTCAGGGACGAAATTGAAAAGGTGTTTGGAGGAGTAGGTGGGGGAGAAAGACCAGCCGGGCAGTTCAACCTCGCAAACTATATGTAGCTAACTGTTTATTATCGACATGACTTTTCTTGTATCCTTTAGGTCATTGAGAACATAATCTGGTTTCTCTTTCGCCAGCGCCTTTGCCGAGTATGTGCCTGTTGCAACAGCTATCATATTCACACCGGCAGCCTTTCCGCCCTTTACATCTAGCAAAGAATCGCCAAAATAAAATATGTTCTTCTTGCTTATTTTTCCGTACTTCCTTCTTGCTTGTTTTATTGCGTCTCTTATTAGATCGGCTCGTTTTAGAGAGGTTCCAAACCCACCGAATCTAAAATAGCTTTTAACACCAAGTTTGTCAAGCTTCATCGATGCAATAGGCTTCAGGTTTCCGGTAGCCACACATATAATATGACCATCTTTCTTTAGGCGCTTAAGAAGCTGTAGAGCTCCGGGATAGAGGGCGATGTCAGAATCTTTTATGTGCTTTCTGACGTAATCAATTTCGGCCTTGTACAGTGCGTCCATACGCCTGGCAGCCGTTTTCCTGTCTATTCCTGCACGCCGCGCCAATTCCAGCATAATCGAAGTGTCCGTCATTCCTCCAGTAGGAAATTCTCCTATCTTTGTATTAAGCTTGAATACTTTATTTACTGCAAACGACATCCGGTCTACAATAAGGTTGTTGTTATGCTTTATTAGTACCTGATCCAAATCAAAGATTATGAGTTTCCTCATTTGACAACCATTATTTAGCTAGCATTTTCTTAAGTTTATCTAGTTGTAGCGCATTTAGCACCCTTTCCTTTGTGAGCCAGCCCCTTCTTGCTGTGCCTACTCCATATCTTATCAGCGAGTATTCGTGGGTCCTGTGTGAATCCGTATCTATCGCAAACATTACCTTATATTTTGATACCAGCATTATGTTTGTGTCGTTAAGATCCAGCCTTGAGTTGGAGTTTATCTCTAACACAACGTTGTTTCTTTCTGCTGCCTCTGCCACCTTCTCAAGGTCGACCTTGTAGGGCTCTCTGATGTTCACTATTCTCCCTGTAGGGTGCGCAAGAACATGTATCAATCCTGTATCAAGAGCCTTGATTATCCTGTCTGTCATCTGCTTCTCGTCCATCTTTGTGTTCATGTGGACTGCGCCCACAACACAGTCCATCTGCTTAAGAGTTTTGGCGCTTAGGTCAAGCGATCCATCCTTGAGTATGTCGCACTCTGCGCCCTTGAGAATTGTGAATTTGCCGTTTAGCGAATCGTTGAGCTTGTCCGTCTTCTTCATTATCTGTTCGAATCCCTTGTCATCCTTGCCTTTTGTCACTGGTTCACTTTTTGTGTGGTCGGTATTTGCTATATATTCGTAGCCAAGCTTCATCGCTGCCTGCGCCATCTCCTCTAAGGAGTTTGCGCCGTCTGTTTCCTTTGTATGTGTGTGAAGGTCTCCCTTTATGTCCTTTACCTCTATAAGTGTTGGTATCTTGTGCGCCAAGGCAAGCTTAACTTCTCCCCTTGCCTCCCTCATTTCAGGAGGCATCCATTGCATGCCAAGCTTTTCGTATATGTGCTCCTCTTCTAGGCCTCCCACGTCTTTGCCCTTCCTGTCAAGAAGCCCATACTCATTGAGCTTGTAGCCCTTGTCTATGGCTATCTGCCTTACCTGTATGTTGTGGTCTTTGCTTCCGGTAAAGTACTGCACTGCTGCGCCGAAGCTCTTGGGCTCAAGCACCCTGAGGTCGCAGTTCAGCCCCATCTTCAGTCTCACAGCTGACTTGGTTGGTCCCTTTGCTATTATGCTCTCTACATCCTTGAGCTTGATGAAGAAGTCCATTACATCTTCACCGCGCTTTGATATTACAAGAAGGTCAAGATCACCAACTGTTTCCCTCATCCTTCTTGCAGAGCCAGCCACCATAGCCCTCTCAACCAGCCCGCTCTTGATTAGCTGCGCAACAAGGTTCTCCGCAACAGGCAGGGCCTCGCTTATTAGCATCCTCCCGCTTGACGATGCCTGGAACGCAAGGCCCTTCTGCAAAACCTCCTCGCTCCTTGGCCCGAATCCCTCCAGTTTGCTTATCTTGTGCTGTTCTAGCGCTTTTTTCAGGTCGTCTATGTTCTTTATCTCCAATTTCTTGTATAGAATAAGGGCCTTCTTCGCGCCCATGCCCTGTATGGATGTGAGCCCTGCCATGTCTATAGGGTACTTCCTCTTTAGATCATCATACTTCTTTATTTTCCCGGTCTTGATGTACTCTTCTATGTGGCTTGCTATTGACTTCCCTACGCCAGGAAGCTCCATCAGCGCCTTCAGGCCTCCCTTCTTGTACACCTCTTCTATTGGCTCCTGCAGCGTGCCTATCGTAAGTGATGCCTTTTGATACGCCCTGACCTCAAACTTTGCAGTTGGGTAATCGGTCAGGCTTATCATTGCGGCTATTTCACTAAGGATCTCAGCTATCCTCTTGTTCTCCATGCACCCTCTATGACTATTAAAAGCCAAGCCTTTTATCCCTTGCAGACGATACTTATATGGGGATCTTGGTAGAGGAAGATGGCAGGGAGCTTGAAAAAGAACGCAGGCTTAATCAGCTCTATCTTGCCATAATATCAAGGTACAGGGATGTGATAGAAGCAAGGGAGCATGTTTCTGTAGCAGAGCTTCCTTCCTTCGTAACCCCAAAAGACGAGCTTGTCATAAAGAAAGCTGATGAGATAAAATCAGCGTTTGGCAGCTACAGCTACGACAGCCACTTCTACGAGGCCAGCATAAACGCGTTCCATTTTGTCAGGAACAACGTTGGCGAAGTGTCAATGCCTGTCCAGTTCTGGCTGAGGCCTGAGGAAACCCTCAGCTTCGGAGTGGGCGACATAATAGACAAGAGCACGCTGCTGTGCAGCTTGCTTATAGCGCTAGGCAACCCCGCCTCAAAGGTGCTTGTAAGTATAAAGGAAACTGGCAGGAAGGTGCTTACCTATTATGAATTTTCCGGCAAGGCATACTTGCTTGACTTTGCTTCAGGGTTCAGGAGGTTTGGAAGCAGGGAGGCGCTGATAAAGTCGCAGAATATCAATGATGATACTACGTGCTACGAGTTCAACGACAACATGTACATCGAGATCAGCTGATTACATTGATCTCTTGTACACGCTTCTCTGCCTTCTCTTGAGCCGCCTTGCCTTCTGCTTGTGCCTGTACCTCTTGCCAATCTTCCTATTCGACTTTGAAACTTTCTTCTGCAACCAAACACCTGTCAGTCATTAACGCTTATCGTAACCAATGAGTTAGAATAAGTGGACTTGTTGAGCGTGATTTCAAGGATGCCGTTCCTGAAACTCGCGGCTGCTGATTTTGGGTCCACTTGCTTTGGCAGGGCTATGCTCCTGCTCTGCGAGTTCGCCCTTATCAGGATTTCCTTGCTTGAGCCGGTAAGCCTAAGCTCCTTCTTTCTTATTCCTTGGACTTCTGTTATCACTACTATGCTGCTTTCGTTCTCTATTATGTCGATGAGCGGTTCCTTTTCTTTGCTTGTATCTTTTGGCGAGCCGTAGCTGTACCGCTCTTTCTGCACACCGACGTCAATCTGCCTGTAAACGATTGGAACGCTCTGGGGTTTTATGTTGCTGTATTCTGAGAAGTCCTTCGCGACATCATCGAGGAACTGTGCTATCAGCCTGTTGATCTCAGAAACCTCCGCGTTCTTCCTATTCATCGGTCCACCCCAACCGTTAGTTATTATGCAGAAACAAATATAAAAGCTCTGTAAAGTTTATTCTTTTCCTAACCAACTTCCGATCCCTCTCTGCCTCGTGACGCTCCTTGCTTCCAGGAGCTTCTCCGCGAACTTTGTGATCCTATCATTACTGAAATCGTGCTCGTCGCACATGAACTTCGTTATTTTTTCAATGTCTGGCTTCTTGCCCATTATAGAATCGAGCTCCTTTCCTGAGATCTCCCTGACCTCAGGATTCAGGAACATTGCCTCTACCTCCCTTGGATCAAGCTCAAACCCTTCCTGCGCTTTTTCCTTTACGTGTTTTTCAATATCATCTATGCTTTTTGATTCTTTCGCCAATTTCAGGGCGGTCTTTGGGCCTATTCCCTTTATCCCAGCATTGTAATCTGTGCCGAGCATTATCCCTATCCATACCAGCTGCTTTTGCGTAACCCCCAACGACTCAGTTGTGGCCTTGAACTCCATCAGCTCAGGCTCCACGTTTATGTAGATGTTCTTTCTTGGCAGTTTCCGTTTTCCGCTTATTGTAAGGTTCCTGACAACTCTTGGCGCGGCAAAGAGCATGGTGTCGTAATCCTGGCTTCCCACGGCGTAGACAAGGTTGTCCTTGCACATCTGCGATGCCTGTGCCTCTCCTTCGCTCGGCGCATTTATGTACGGGACACCCATGTAGTCAAGCAGCCTCTTCCCGCTTTCCACTATCTCCTTGGTGAGCCTTGTGCTGCCCTGTGCGTGCATCTTCGCCTCTTCAAGCTCTCCCTTCTCAAGTGCCTCTTTCCATGCCTCCCTTGCCTCCTCCCTCCTTTTCATCCTTGCGTCTATCGTCTTCTGCTTCAGCATTGAGGGAATGCCATCAAACACGTAGATTGGCTTGATCCCGAAGCCTATGAGCTCTATGTTCCTGTAGAAGAGACCGGAAAGATGGCTGGTTACATTGCGATGTGAATCCATGAGAGGGGTTCCATCAGGTCCCCTTATTATCGAAAGGAACTGATAGAGCACATTGTACGCGTCTATGGCTATTGTCCTGCCATTAAGCTCCTCGAACCCTATCTTTCTCTTTGAAACGAGCTTGCTTAGGTCAACCGCCATCGTAACACTGCTTTATTGATTGCCATCAAGATAGTCGCCTATCGTGACGTTGCGCGCCTTCTTTGCCGAGAAATTGCCATGCTCCTCTGGAGCCTCTTCTGTGAGCTTGACGTGCAGCGCCTTCTCCAGCTTCTTGGTCAGCGCAATTGATGGAACGGTCTTCTGTCCCTCTATCCTGAGAAGCAGGTGCTCCTTCTCGTTTATCATCTCGGCAAGCACCTTTATCGGGAGCTTCATTCCCTCTCTGGCCTTCCTTATCACCTGCGCATAGTCCTCTATGACCTGCTTGTCCTCATCGGAAACCCTCTTTGGCCTCTGGTACTGGCTCTGCCTCTTTGCAGCGGATTCCACTTCTGACCTTATCACCTTCTTGCCCTTCGCGCAAGAGGCGCACGTGCGCATCTCCACGTTCTCTATATTCACAACGTAGACATTCTTTGTCTGCCTGCCGCACAATTCGCAGTCCTCCACCT
>JASHRG010000040.1 GCA_030037495.1 Microcaldota archaeon
ATCTCCTCCTCTTGTTCTGGTGTGTAGACGTTTGGCATCAGAGCTCACCCTCGCCTCTGTCGCGCAGTGCCGAGAGGAAGAGTTGGACTGGCAATACTGTTACATCTCCTCTTCCAGCCTGCAACCCTTTTTTCGAAAGCAGTATCTTGTTCTTTATTCCAATCTTTGGAAAATCCGAAGCCGCAACATCATTCTGCCACTTCAGCTCAAAGCCAAAATCACCGATTACAAAGTCAACCTCCTTCTTTCCAGAGCAGAATCCAACGCTTGTCTTTGGCTCTGCTATGCCCTTATCTCTGTTTATGAACCTGTAGAGGTGGCTAAAAAGTATTCCTTCCACAATCTTGGGCTCGCTCTCCTTGTCGACAATGTTCGCCTTTCTGGCGAACAGATTGTAAAGAAATGGATCATTGAAGTATGTCTTCCTCTCCTTTCTGAAGGCGTATTTCTTTCCCGCAACAGGGAATATGCCTTTTGACACAAACAAATCCTCAAAAGCCTCAAGATAGGCCCTGACAGTCACGTGCGACTTTATGCCCTGCATCCTGGCGATGTTCGACAGGTTCATCTTTGAGGAGTAGCATTCAACAATGCCATAGACCACAGCTGTAGCGATCTCTACGCTTTTGTCGTCCTTGCTGATGTCAGATACGAACGCATTCCAGTGCACGTCGTATAGGCTGTCGCTGGTTCTTCCGTTCTTCAAATAGTCAAATATCGCGTCTGGGTAGCCCCCAGTTCTTGTGTAAATTTCAAACCATTTCCTGATCTCTTCAAAGTGGGAGGCCGCGCTTTCTGCGACTTTGACCGCGCCCTTAAAGTCATCCGCGGCATTGCTTTTTAAGAATGCCTTTAATCGTTCAGAGCCGAAGCTGCGCAGGAAGCCCCTGAACGACAAGGGCAAAAACTCCAGAAATCTTATCTTCCGGCCAGGCATCAGCTCCTTTTTCAGGTTTATTGACGAAGACCCGGTCACATACATGATGACGTTCTTCGACTTCTCGGAATCCAGGAAGCCCTTTATCGCCCTCTGCCATCCGTCAACAAAGCTTACCTCATCAAGGTACACATAGCTTTTGCCGCTGCCCTTAGCAAAGGTGTCCAGCACGCCGGATATCACGTCGAAACTCCTGGCAGTGTCAAACGAGTAGTACATTATAGAGTGAGGGTCTATTCCCTGTCTTGTTATCTTTTTGTAGATGTCGTACTTAAGTGCAGTAGTCTTTCCAAGCTGCCTTGGCCCTATAAGAACCTCGCTCTCGCGCATCAGCGGAAATTCCACCCGCTCTCCAGTCTCGAGAACGGCTTTTATCTTGTCATCCTTCCTGACAAGCTCCCTGTCGCTCCACCATGGGTTCTGTGCGGCCAATTGCTCTATATTCATACTTGATATTTGAATATCAAGTTATTTAAATGTTTTGATATTGTAATATCAAGTTATTGCTCTGCGGTCAAGTCAGCGAAAAGCCTGTCTGTCAATGAAATGAACTCCTTGCTGTGCTTGTCCCTCGGGTACTTCAGCTTTATCGCCTCTATCCTTTTTACATGAGAGGGCTTGTTTGATAGCACAACTATCTTGTTTGAAAGCTCTACAGCTTCTTCAACATTATGGGTCACCATTATCACGCAGTCAACGGATATCTTCTTGTTCTTCAGCATGTAGACTACATCTGCCCTGAGCGTGTTCGCGGTGAGCTCGTCCAAGGAGCTGAATGGCTCATCCATCAGCAGCACCTTGGGATTCGATGCAATTGCCCTTGCGATTCCAACCCTCTGCTTCATTCCGCCGCTCAGAACATTTGGGTAGGAGTCTTCGAACCCTTTTAATCCAAACTGGTCAAGAAGCTCTATCGCCCTCTTCTCCTTCTGGCCATCATTCATGCTTGAGAGAGTGAGGCCGAGCTTCACGTTCTCTATGTTGGTAAGCCACGGCATGAGCGCAAAGTCCTGGAACACAAAGGATATCTGTGGTATCGGAGCGGCGATTCTCTTGCCCATGTATGCTACGCTTCCGCCATTTGCAGGTATGAGCCCTGCTATTATCCTGAGCAATGTGCTTTTTCCACAGCCGGACGGGCCAATTATGGAGACAAATTCCTGGCGGGCTGCGCTGAAGGATACATCATCTATTATCTTGAACTCCTTTGCAGGGTCATAATAGAACTCAATGTTCCTTACATCTATCAGCGCCATCCCATCACTTGTAAACATCAGATACTCTTTTGTAGAGCCTCTTCCAGACGAATGTGTTAATCAGTATTATCATAATTGTTAAATTAATTAGTGCTATAAGCATCAGGGTAAGGTTGCCGTTTGCCAGGGACACGTCAAGCAGCTTGCCCATGCCTATCCCAACGCTGCTTATAGTGTTACCTGCCCCAACACCTGTGCTTGTGAAATACTCTGCAACAATGCTTGCGTTCCACTCAGCAGCAATCCCTGTCACTGCCCCTGTTATCAACCCGGGGGCAATTGCCAATAAGTAGATCTTCTTCCAGGCTGTTGTCCCCTTTACCTGGAATATCCTCTTAACTTCAAATACATTTGACTGGAGGCTCCTCGCGTCTGCAACAACGCTGAATATCACGTACCAGATGCCGCTGAGAAAGAATACTGCAAAGGCTACAAGCTCGTCATGGTATGCGTAACCTGAAAGCAGCACGACTATTATTGGGAGCACTATTGTTGCTGGTATGGAAGCAAGCACCTGGAACAATGTTATGTATCTGTCGATCTTCTTTGACATGAATATCAGGTAGACGCAGAGAGGCACAGCCACTATTGTTATTACAAGGAAGGTTATCCAGACCCTTGCAAACGATGCAGCAAGCGCAACAAGCGCCATCTCCTCGTCAAGAGCTGTTGTATAGTTTATTATCCCCACAGAAACCAGGAGCGCTAGTATCAGCACAAGCACTATTATGAAATAGAACTGCGCCCTCAGGCTTCTCTGCCTGTGCATCTCCATGAAAGCAGGGACCATCTCCTTCTGCACCTTCGGGTTCTTCTCTATGTTCTTTATCCTCTTAGTTATCCTGTCTGCAAGGCTCTTCTTGTACATGGTTTCTATCTCATGGAAGAGCCTGAACCTGTGCATTGTGCCTTCGTGGAACCTGTGCACCAGCTGCTTCTGCTGCACGTTCTTGTATGGCTTTGAGAAGTGCCTTTCCATTGGCATGAACACAAGGAACCTTGTGGCTATTACAAAGAGTATGAATATCGCTAATCCTATTCCATAATCTAGGAAGCTTCCTGACAGCGCAAGCTGGGTTAGCGCAACCCCTATTCCATGCGAAACGCTGTAGCTGCTGCTCCCTGTTGAGAATATCTCGCTTGTAACAAGGTAGAAAAGGCCGATGCTCCATGAGAGCACTGACTGCTCTGCAAGCCTTGGCATTGCTGCCGGTATATAGACCTTCCTGAGCCTCTGCACAAGCCCCATCTTGTAGAGGTTGGCCACGTCAAGGAACTCATTTGGAAGAGTCTTCACTGCCTCATAGACACCGAATATCAGGTTCCATATCATGCTGGTTATTATGAGGAATATGACAGCCGCGTTTATGCCAAGGAATGGAGGGAATACGTACAGCACAACATAGATAACAAATGGGAAGAAAGCAAGTATTGGAAGTGTCTGCAGCACATCAACTATTGGCAGCACAATCCTTCCAATTCTCTCAGACCTTGCTGCCCAGATCCCGACAAAAAGGCTTATCACAATTGATATGGCGAGCGCAACAAACATTCGCAGCCATGATGCTGTTGTGTCAAGGAGAAGGCTCCATATTAGCTGAATCAGGTCCATGCTAAGAGATGATAAAGCATCAATATATACTTTATCTTAGCCCTTCCTTGCCTTTATCAGCCCGGCATAGCCGAAGTTTGAACTGTCGGCATGTATCATCTTTGTTGGCCTTGTTACCGTAGTGCTGAATCCAAGATCATAAAGCCTTTTCCTTATGTCAAGGTAGCCGTAGTGGTACTCTACTATCATCTCGTCAAATGCCCTTAGTGTGCTGTCTTTTGAGTTCATGAATATTCCATATTCGGCGCCTTCGCAGTCTGACTTAAGCAGACCATGCCTTATCTTGTACTTTTCAACTATTGAATCAAGGGTAACCAGTCTTATCTTCTTGCTTTTCCTCTTTCCAGCGCTTCTTAGCCTTGTTATGTCATCTGCAGTGTTGCTCACATAGCCAAGGTCCATGCTAACGCTTGACTCCTTTCCTGCAACGCCCTCATTATGCATCAATATCCTGCTGCCAAGGCGGTTTAGCGCGATGTTTTTCAATGCTTGGTCATACGCATATGTAAAGGGCTCATAAGCATAGACCTTCCTCGCACCGTTCAGCGCAAAGAGTATTGGGCTGTCGCCTACATTGGCCCCTATGTCAACAACCGCCCTGCCTTCTATCCTTTTAAAGTCGTACTGGTTTGAGAAGAACTGCTCGTTTATAAGCGCAATGGTTTCGTTTACGACCCTCAGGTTCCTTGTGTCTGCGTTGAAGACAATCTTCCTATTATTGTACTCGAAGCTGATCCTGTTTCCATGCACCTTTATCTTGTCGTTGTGGTAGTTTGCAGCTATCGCGACATTCCTCCAGAACTGCGGGAACGTGGCCTTTGTCAGCATAACGCTCTTTCCATTGCCACTTACGCTTACGCTGCCCAGTATTCCAAGCCTTAGCATTGATATCTTCAACATTCCAAGGAAGCCAACAGCATCAGATGCAACCCTCATGTTGCTGATGTAGCTGCTGTTTGCGAGTATCTTGTCCAATACCGTTACGTTTCCAGCCATTGCGATCAGTCATGTGTATGTCAGCTTTATTATCTTAGAATCAGAGTTGGCGTAGACCACTCTCGCAGTTACGTTTTGCGCATTGTAGTTGCATTCGGTATATGTGCACTCTACAAGGAACCTGAACAGGTTCGTGTATGGCAGGGTCTGCCCAAGTATGACCGCGCTTGTTATGTTCCTGCCTGTCAGGCTTATCAGCAGAGTGTAATTGAGGGCTTGGCTGTAGTTTGAGTCTATCTGCGTATAGTTTCCTGTGGTGCCATTGATGAACAGTATGTGCTTTATTGGCAGGTACTGGTTTGACCCATAAGGGGCTATAAGCGCAACAAGGCTCCTTGTCCCGTTTGCATTTGGGGTAACAACAAGCTGCGCAGCATATGTGCCGCTTGTGAACTGGTATATCTGCTGCGACTGGTTGCCGCCTATTGAGAAGCCCGACATCACGTCATAGCCATATTGTGAGAGGTTTGTTATATTGGCCTCTATCGCTATGCCGCCAAGCTCATCAAACCAGAAGTTCCTTACAAGAATGTAGTCTGGCTTGTAAGCGTTGTTTATAAGGTAGTTCTGGTCAGGGCTTGTGTTGAAGAGAAACTGGCCGAACTGGAGTATCCTTGTGCCGTTTTCCCCGCCAACGCTGTCCATGAATGCCTGCCTATTCCCCCAGCCCTCTACGACAGAGCCGTCAGGCCAGAGAGGCAATACTGTTGCATTTTGAGGCGTGTTCTGCGACAGCCAGACCATTGCCTGCAGGAAATATGGGTTTATGCCGTCTGCCTGGACGCTTCCAAAGGATTGCCCTGCAGTGAGAGCCACCTGCAGAACAAGGAACGCAAACACAACGCCAATCCAGACGAACTTTAAGGGCACGTCCGCCCTTGCAACCACTATGCTGTATGGCTGTATAAGCTTGAATATCGAGTAAATGGCGTATGCCGAGAACAGCGCCAACGGTATTGATATTATTGAATTGTACCTTATTGCGCCAAGCTGCAGGTATGTTGAAGCGGCAAGGTACACAAATATTACCACAAAGCCGTAGTTCATGTTTACAGAGAGCTTCCCCTTCCTAAGATAGCTGGTGTTTCCATGCACATGTGCAAATAGCAGGAACATCAGCACGCCTATTGGAGCAAGATACAGCTGGAGGCCAAAGCTAGCGAAAATGAAGCCGTATGTGGGAGGCTGCAGCTCCTGCGTTGTGGCAGCAACATTATTTTGTTGGTATATCGAGTTTCCGTTTGTGAGCACATTCTTCAGGTATGGCGCAAAGAAGGTTGCCATTACAACAAGCAGAATGAGCGCAGCGAATACGAGTATTACGCTTCTGTTGAATATGCTGCCAAGCAGCTGCGATCCTATGGAACCCTGCTTGAGAGTGTGCCTTGCGCTTATAAGATAGTACATCAGTATTGCGCCGAGAGCAAGCGGCACATATAATATGAAGAAGTCTATTGAAGTGAACACCGATTGGTTTATTACGCTCATTGCAAGGTAGACCTGGTCAAGGAAATATGCAACAAGCATTGCCACGAGTAAGAGTATTCCAGACTTAAGCGTCTTTTGGCTTGATGCAACGAATCCGTATAACACTATGCAAGTTGTAGCTGCAACAAACAGCGCCGGCACAAGAACGCCACCGTTCCACACTACCGGGCCAAGGCTGACGAGCAGCGCAGTTATTGCCGTGTATATGTACCTCTTCTTCTCATTGTCTACATAGAGAACCATAAGCATTGCAATTAGTGCAATCATTGCAAAGAACGAGACAAATGTGTCCCCTCTATAGACCGCGCCAGCAGTCCTGGCTATGTTCCCTGAAGACGCAGCAACAAAGAACATTGCAAGAAGGCCAAGCACCCTGCTCTTTGACAGGTATTGCACAAGGAAATATGCAGCAATAGCATCAAGTATGCCAAACCCTATAGGAACCCATCTCATAACGCTCAGAAGGCTAAGTCCTGTAAACCTAAGGAAGTAATATGGAATTAGAGTCATGTATGCTACTCCAGGCGCCTCATTGAACCCGCTGTGGTATGGATAACCAGACAAGGCAACAGTCTTCGAAAGCACAAAGCCGTTTGCTACTGCCTGCTTTATTGCTGTGTAGTAGAAGAAGGCATCTGGCTCAAACAAACCCTGATACTGCAGTAGCCCTGTCCTTAGCCATATGGCAAGCGCAATTATCGCTATTGCAATTGCAACCATTACATAGATGTTGCCTGTGCTGAGCCAAGAGAAGCCTCCCCTGCTACTATCAGCGCTATGCGTGGTTTCTTCCATTCAACTCCCAGCAGTAAAGCAAAACAAAGAAAAACAAGTATGATTATGAAAGAAGGTTTTTAATAGTGTGCGAAGCTTCATGTGATCATGGAAGCATAGAAACCCAAGCAATTGCCATGTATTTTTATAGCTTGTCTTCCAATTACTGCTATTGGGTATGCCATCAGAGCAGCAGTAATGGCATGCGTCCATTAAAGAACAAAAATACTACAATTAACGAAGTATAAAGTATTTTTCATAAAAAAATTGATAAGAATGGCATATGGGTTTATATACCTTTTCTACGAACTACTTCAAGGAAATATTTAGGCGAGAACATGAAAACTCTAAATGCAAAGAGAATTGCAACAGTAGCAGCAGGAGCTGCTTTACTAGGATTGGCGACTGCATTCGCAGGCCCAATAACCTTCCAGAACATACCGATAATCAGCGCGAGTGGACAGCCACTTGTACAGATAGTAATAGGTAGTACTGCGCAACCAATTGACGGTGTCTCAGCAGGAAACATCGCGGCCGCGATAGGAAACCTTGCCTATGCATCTGTACCAGTAACAGCTTCGGTCAACCAGACACAAGCACAATCAGTGTTAAAGGTGTCAGTGTCAAACCCAGGCTCTGGCACAACAATAACAAACGCACAGGTCTGGCT
>JASHRG010000002.1 GCA_030037495.1 Microcaldota archaeon
AGTGCAACAAGGGAAAGGCGATAGGCGTGGCAACTAGCATAAACGGAATAGTAAGTAGATTTGTCAAGACATCTATAGATGAGTTTGAAATAGAGCCCAACAAGATACTTGTAGAAGGTGAGGAGGGCCTTGTAAAAGCCTACTTCTACAACTCAAAGCTCAAGAAGTTGATGGACAAGGCCCTTGAAACAAGGACAAGAATCTTCAAGTACAAAAACGACTATTCTGGAAGCTACTTTGCAGCGATATTCGACATGGACGGCGGCAAAGACCCAAAGGGAATGTTCATAAGGGACCTTGATGAAATGGACGACTACGTTTTACAGGCGCTTGGGTTCCATACAATAAGGAGGGGCAGCAAGCTTTACATTCTGAATGAGGTGGAGTTCGTGAAGCTTGTAGGAAAATTCAGTGAGAAGTTGGCTTAGATCTCAGGTTGCGAACCATGATGCGGGAAGCACGTAGCCGTTCACATCAACGGTTGCGTTGGGGTTCAGGGAAGAGCTTCCGTTGCCTCCAGGATTGACGTAACCGCCAACTCCGCCTACATACCCATGCTGTATTGCGCTGTTCACGCTGTTGAGCTGCGAGGCGCTGAGCGGTATTATCGTTGGCTTCCTTGACTGGCCGTTGTAGTAGAAAGAGTTAAGTATGTTGTTTGCCCCGGCGTCAAGCGGGTCCAGGCTTGTGATGTTCCAGTTCCATTCAACGAACTTCATAGTTGACATGAATGAGTAGTTGTTGTGGTCAACGTAGTTCTGTTTCGAATATGGCGATATTATAAGTGCAGGAACCCTGAATCCAAGAGGAGTGCCGCTTACTATCGGTGGCGCCACCTGGTCGTAGTAGCCTCCGTATTCGTCCCAGGTGACTATTATCAGGGTGTTATTCCAGTATGAGCTGTTCTCTACATGGTCTATGATATCAGTCACATAGAGCGAGCCGAGCGTTACATTTGCTGGAGGATGCTCACTCACGTTTAGGTTTGGCACCACCCACGAAACAGATGGCAGAGTGTTTCCTGATATCGCGTTGAATATGTTTGAGAAAGGCGCGAAGTGGGGCGCGTACTTTGCTGTGTAGCTCCTGTTCTGCGCAAGCAGAGGGTTCCAGTAGTTGTACGCTGCGCCGCTTGCTTCCGCGGCGCCAAGTGTGGCGTTCTCTGCGGTGCCGTAGTAAGTCCAGCTTATGTTGTTCTGAAGCAGCTCATCAGCCAGGGTTGGCACAGGCTGCGCCTCGGTTATGTATGAGCTTGCAATGGCTGGCGTTGAAAGACCCAAGCCGTACAGGGAGGCGTTCGGCGCGTTAGCTGCAACCTCAAACCAGTGGTTGCCCAGGCTGTATGTGAGCGAAGCTGAGAACATGTGGTCTGTCAGTACATAATCCTGCGCAAGCGCCCAGTAATCAGGTATGGTCTCGGCATTGTAGTACGACATGGTCTGCGGGCCCGCCTCTGCGACTACAAAGCCGTTCATCTGCCCATTGTTGTAAGCGGTGTGTGAGGAGTTCCAGCTGTGCGCCAGGGACACCTCTGATGCGTTTGTTGTCAGATAAGGCGCAACGCAGCCGTCCGCAGGGACCGTAAGGTTCCACGGCTCGCAGGCGTTTGCAGGTATGCCAAGCGCGCCGTAGTATGTGCCAAAGTAGTTGTCAAACGCATGGTTTTCCTGCGTTATTATTATAACGTGCTTTATCACATTCCTTGGCAGCGTGGTCTGGTTGGGATATATCTCTATGAAATCGCTTGCGTTTGCCGCTGTGTAGTTGGAGTTGCCGCTTGTTGAGAAGCTCAGGTTATATGAAGATAACACTGTTGGCCCCACTGTGAAGCTGTAGGATGAATTTAGATTCTTTGCCTGGACGCCATTGATATAGAGCGTTCCGCTGACCTGGCTCTTGTATGTTGAGAAGTTAACGTAAACTATTTCTGAGAGGCCATTGAAGTTGTAGCTCCTGCCAAGAAGGCTGAGAGTTGGCGTGCCCTTGCGCACTGTTAGTGTCCTCGCTACGGATTCCCCGTTGTTGATATCCATTGCGGTGAAGCTCGCGCTTCCAACTTGCGCCTTGTAAGCATAGCTTAGCGTGCCACTTGCAGTCGGCCCAGCGACTATGTTTCCATTCAGTTTGAGCTCAATCTCGTCGCCCGGTATGCCTTTCACTGTTACAGTGTCTATGTCGTTGCTGATGCCATATGCTGTTGATGAATTAGCATTGCCGTTTGCAAAGCTGATGTTGAGTGTTACCACAGGTTCCAGGTTGACCGAAGGCATGACCCCGCCTGGCGGATACGCCCTTATGCGCACGAAGTCTATGTGCGTGCTGACATTTGCCATGGGTTGGCTTTCGATGGTTATGGGCTCTGCCGTGTTGTTGTACACGTAGTTATCCTGCGTATAGAAGTATACTGGGAAGGTCTCTCCGCCGAATCCAAGCTGGGAATAGTAGCTGTGCGCTGCCGAGGTGCCTTGTGTATAAAGTCCAAACAGGTAGTTTTGTGAAAGCCCCAGGCTAACGCCCTTGGCTATGTAGCTAGAGCCGGCGTATGTGGCGGTTATGGCGTTGAAGACTCCGCCTTTAGTAAACCAGTACAGCGCCCTTGTCTTTGGCAGCCCTATGGAGCCTATGCCAAAATCAACTGCGCTTGTGCTTGATGATACAGCCGGTACGCTGCCGTAGAACTCCAGCAGGTTCCTTGATGAGCTAGCGTCCTGGTTTGACTCTATATATGTGTCTGACGGTCCTGTGCCAAGCGTCAGCCCGTTGTTTAGTATTATGTTTCCAGAACCAGTCCATTTAGAGTCGAGGGACGAGCCAATAAAAGAGTCGTAGAAGGTGAACACGTTTGCGCCATTGTCATACTCACCGTACACTGGGCTCAGATATGGCGCCTCGCCAGCAGAACCGTTCTGTGAATAGAGATTCACCTGCTTGTACATGAAGTCCATATAAACAGTCAGGTTTGCAGGGTTTGATGCGGACCCTGCCTTCATCTTCCCAAGCTTCAGCCAGTATATATCAAGCGTTCCGGCGCTGCCTGATTCCAGCCAAGATGGTATCACAGTCCCGTTTGTGTAAGTAAACTGCACGTTCTGCAGGTTGTTTGCCTCATAGGAAGAATACCCTGCTGGCACAGCCACCATCATCTGGAAGGGCGGGCCAGCTGCATTGTCCTGGTAGTTTGATATTGTCATTGGAAGATAAGCGTAGAGTTCGGACTCTGGATTCAGACCTGTTCCTACATTGCCCTTTGCAGAATTCAGGGCCACCACAAACATGCCGCCCAGCGTTTCAGATGGAGTCCATGTCCATTTCACGTTTGTATTTGTTTGCACGCCTGGAAACGCAGTGAATGCCGCCTGGGTTGTTGGGCCACCGGATTGCTGGGCAGTCACCGCGTTGAACCCTGCCGGTACAGCTATTGTGGGGCTTGAGCCTGCATACACCCATGAAACAACTGTGTCGTTTGGTCTACTTGTTGATATCAGCGCATTTACCGCTGTGCCTGTGCTGCCTGAAACTGTTGCTATATTGTCTATCGGCGAACTTGTGTTTATTCCTGAAACCCCGAATGCGTAAATGTTAAGGTTTTCCTTTATTGAGAAAGTTGCGGTTATCTTGTCAGAGGAAAGCGGCGTTGGCGCAACTGCATACCAGTAGTATCCCTGGTTACCCTCAGGGTTCGTTATAGATGAGCCTAGCACCCATATAAGATGGTCAGCATCTGATATTGCTGCTGTACCGCCCTGCGACCCGCCCTCTGCGAGAAAGACCATTATAATGTCGCTGCTGTTTGAAGTGCTTAACGTGACGTTTATGGAGCTGACGGTTGCTGCCCTGCTGGTCGCATAGCCGTCTATCGGCGGGCTGGGCTGCTGTGCTGTTAATGGCTGGAGTGAGCCCGAAAAAGAGGTTGAGGAGGACGAACCGGCCATGTTTGAAAGCGTAGTTAACGCGAGCGTTGTGAAGCCTAGGCTTCCTATTATGGCTATAACTGTAAGGACTGGGATTACTGCTACCATTGCCTTCATTTCAGGTGCACCCTCAGCGTTTGCATCACTGACATGCATAGTGCGTTATGTTAATATTGATATTTATAGTTATAGCTTCCCAGCATTTATCCGCATTATACTCTTCTGCCCCTCTTTCCGCCACGCCTCTTCGTGGTGTCTGTAGGAATTGGAGTAACATCCTCTATCCTGTTCACTCTTAGGCCAGACCTTGCTAGGACTCTTACAACTGCCTGGGCTCCAGGCCCCGGGGTCTTAGAATCGTGGCCTCCAGGCGCCCTGATGAATATGTTTATGTTTGTTATTCCTTTTTCTTTTGCAAGCGCTGCTACTTTGTACGCTGCCTGCATTGCCGCGTACGGTGTCCCTTCCTGTGAATCCGCATTAACCATCATGCCGCCGCTCCCGACCGCAATGGTCTCTGCGCCGCTCATGTCTGTCAGTGTAATTATCGTGTCGTTCTTTGATGAGTATACGTGTGCCACGGCCCATCTTTCTGGCCTGGGCTTGAGCTTCGCCTCCTCGAGGGCCTTTGCCTCGAACGAGACTATCTCCTTCTTCTGCTGCGCTGGCTCGTCCCCTTCCCTCTTTTCCTTTGGTTTTGCAGCTCCCTTCTTTCCGGCCATGCGATCACTGCGCTGTTGCCCCTCCCTCTACAGGTTTTGCCTCTGTCTCTGCCGTGAACTCTTCCCTCTGTGGCTTGAGTCCGAGGTCTATTTGCTTATAGTATCCAATCCTTGCTTCTTCGTCAACGCTCACCAAGTAACCAGGTCTGTTTATCCTTTTTCCATTAACGGCTATGAATCCGTGGGTGATCAGCTGCCTTGCCTGCTTCATGCTCTTTGCCAGGCCCTTCTTGAAAACAAGGGACTGAAGCCTCCTTGAAAGGAATGCGTTCTCTTTCAAGTCAAGCAGCGAGTCAAGCGTAGAGTCCCTGTTTGCCATCCCATATTTTGACAACCTTGCAAGCATGTTTGACTGCACAATATCATTCTGCGTGGACGACCCGGAAAGCAGCTGCCTTATGTTGCTCCTTAGCCTGCTTAGCTCTGTCTGCACCTTCCACAGTTCCCTCATGTTCTTGAGGCCAAACTCATTGATGAGGGCGTTGTCTGCGTTGATTCTCTCAAGGTTCCACATGTCCTTTGGCTTGTCGTACTTTCTTCTGTTCCTTCTAGGTGCCCCCATTCATTCACGCCGCTGCAGGTTTCTTTTCCTCTTTCTTCTCCTCTTTCTTTGCCGTGCCCTCTCCAGCCTTTGAAGGCATCTGCTTGGCCATCTCGGCCTTCTTCACGACCCCAACCGTTGTTCCCGTCCTTCCTGTTGACCTTGTGTGCTGTCCCCTCACCTTTTGCCCGTACTGGTGCCTGAAACCCCTCCAAGATCTTATTGACAGATCCCTGCTTACGTCCTGCCTTGTCGCGAAGAGCAGGTCGTTGCTTAGAAGGTGCACGTCCTTTCCTGTTTCAGTATCCTTCTGCCTGTTTAGCATGAATTTCGGCACACCAAAGCTTGCAGGGTCCTTTAGAAGCGACTCTATGCTCTCTATCTGCTGCTCCGACAGGCTTCCAAGTGTTGAGCTCTTTGGTATGCTGAGTTTTGTCCCTATTGCAAAAACAAGCGCGTGCGAGACGCTTTGCCCTATTCCTTTTACCTGGTCAAGCGCCCTTTCAAGGTTCAGTGACCCGTTAACATCCTTTCCTGCGAGCCTCACTATGGAAGTGACCCGCTGCTCCTCCTTGCTTTTTTGCGGCTTTTTCACTTCCTTCTGCTCCTTGTGCTCCTCCTTTTTCTTCTCCTTCTTCTCCTCTTTTTGCTGTGGCTGTGGTTGAGCCTCCTTCTTTTCATCTTTGTCTGCCACTTATGCACCTAAACTAAACGCCAAGGCTGGGATATTCAGCTTATTAGGCTTTTGAACCCAGAAGTCCCGAGGGACATGCGCTTCCTTGAAAAAAGATTTTTTCCAGGCGCACGCGTTACCGGTTTCCGCCACCTTGGCTTGCTTTTATATTAGTAATAACTTCTTTAAAAAGCTAACAGGTTAAGCACTAGGTATTATGTCAAGAAGGTATTTAAATGCTCTTCGGGCAGCACTGCCGTGAAGGCTAGTCGAAGATTGCACCGGCTGCAAAACACGATACTGCGAATGCCGCTCCCAAATAAAATATGAATGGCGCCGCGTCGCTTGTTGGAAGGACATCTATTGCAATCAGCCCCTTGGCTATTGCGGCTGCCGCACCGAGGGAGAGCATTACTACCGCGAGACCGCCCAGAAAGCCAATGAAACCATGATTATCGCTGCGTATGCTCCTGTGGGCATTGGTCCCTGTTTTTTCCTTCTCAGTTGACTTCTCGGTGTGAAGCGTTGATGTGAGCTGCAGCATCGTTGCTGTTCCAACCGCGCGTCTCAAAAAGTTTCCATACTGAATTGATTCTGATACCTGCCTTGTACCGGCCTGGACGGGCGCAAGCGTTGTTTTCCCCACACTGCCACCAAATCTCTTGCTGCATACTCGTTATTATGCCTTTCTGCGCTCTGGCTGGGCAGCTTTTGAACAACGGGCCCGAGGGGATTTGAACCCCTGACCTACTGGTTAAGAGCCAGCCGCTCTGGCCAAGCTGAGCTACGAGCCCGCACTAGGAATTATGCTAGTTAGCATTATAAAAACCTATGAGTAGAGGGAAAAGAAAAAAGTAAGGGAAAAATAATTATCAGTGCAGCACTGTTGCTGTCGCGTTTGCAGTTATCACTGTGCCGTTCATGCCCTGCACTACTATGGTGTACTCCTTGTTGCCTATTGGCTTGAACTGGAGGTAGCCTCCTGACGCGCTCATGGATCCGCTGAACGTGAGCGTTGCTGAGCTCTGCGGCGGTATTGCGTATGAGCCCCCGATTACAGCCTTGGAATTTATCAGCTGCATGTTGCCATTTGAATTCACCTGGAACGGCAGCATCTGGTAATCGCTTGCTGCCACGCCTGCCTCAACAAGCGCGGTTACACTTGCGTTTGTCTGCGATGTGAGCTGGAAGTCCACTGGCGCCCCGTTAATTATCGAGACATTGCTTGTTGTCCCTGGGACAAGGGCGGATATGCCTATTGTTGGGGATCCGGCAGCAACAGCCTTTATGGACTGGTTTCCGTAGAGGTACACGTTCTGCAGCACAGCAGGCTGGTGCCCGTTGTTCCTTATGGTTATTGAAAGCGTGCCTGTGCCTGACGAGTTTACATAGCTTAGCTGTGCTGTAGCAACCTGCAGCTGGGATGATACTCCTGACAGCTGCGCCATGGCAGAGCTGCTCAGGCTGGTCCTTGAGCCCAGGCTTGCGCTGGTGCTTACGTTTGTAGCAGGCACAGCGCTCAACGATGGCGCGAGTATGAATGTTGTTCCGTTGACATTTGAATACAGTGGTATTACTGCGGGAGTTATTTCAACAAGGACACCTGGCGCCGACGTGTTTGAGTACACCTGCGCAGCTACCTGCGGGCTCTGCACCTGCACATCGTATGTTGTGCCGTTTATTATTATCTGCGCTGATGTTATGCTGAACCTTACCATGTCGATGTTCGCGTTTGAGCTGAGGTTTGCAAGCGCTATGACCTGCGCCTGGTTCTGTATTGCTGTAAGATTAATCGTGCCGCTTCCCTGCGCCTGCGCCCACGAGCCGCCGGCAACATGGGCCTGTACAGAGGAGTACCCTATTATCAGCGCGCTTGTGCCCCTTGGCACCTGCTGCGGGTCGCTGAGCAGTATCGGATATGTTCCTGTTGATGCTGAAGATGCTGATGACTGGATTGTAGTTGAGCCTGCTGGTACGGTGGTGTATCCAGACCCTTTCGAAGAGCCCGAAGATAAAATAAGAATGCCTATTATTGCAAGCACGACTACTATTATTACTATTATTCCTATTGTCTGCATCTGCTTGTTGGCCATTCACACCCCTCTAGTCTCTATGGCTCCCAAGAACTAAATATCTTGCCAAGGCCTGCGGCTCAGAGCACTTTTCCAAGAAAGGGCTTGAGCCTAGCAAGATTGCTCCTGTCGCATGATACTAGCAGGGTCTGCCTCTTGCCCAGCGTAGAGGCAAGTGTCTTTATCAATGGGGAAAGCTCTGATATCTTGCCCACAAGGTTTCCCTCCTTGTCTATTACGTTTATCTCATCTGCGTCGCTCGTCTTGAGCGGCATCAGCGTTATGGTATACTCTCCCTCTTTTAGGCCTGCCTTCTCCACCGCCTCCTTTATCTCTGAAAGCCTAGGCGGATTTGTAACGCGGCCAAAGTATGCTCTCTTGAACAGCCTTCTCTCCAATAACCTGTTCGCAAGCTCCTGCGAAGCGTTCATTGATGTTAGCCTTGAGAGCATCTGCCAGTCATTCAGGTACATCAATTCCTCTTTCTGCATCTCCCCTGAGGCAAGCGCGCACTCCGCGGCATTTTCATACATTCCATGTGCTATCAGCGTTGTGTGGTGATGATAAACTGATGAGTACATGGCGTATCTTGCTATCAGAAGGCTCTCTACACTGCCCACTCCCTTCTCGAGAACAGCCGGCTTTCCGTTATGTACAGTAAGCATTGCCTTGATGTACTGGAAGTCCATCGCACCGTATGCAACACCCGTATAGTATGAATCACGGACAAGGTAGTCCAACCTGTCTGAGCCAAGCGCCCCTGTGACTATCTGGCCCTTTCCAATCCCTCTGAAGAACCCAAGAAGCTTCTCTAGAGACAGCGACGAATCCTGTATTATGTCCTTTATCCCTGTGTTTTTTATCATCTTCTCTCCCAGCTCTTCGTGGTTGGTCTTCAGGTATTTCTTTAATAGGTAGTCTGAGCTGTGCGAAAAGGCTGCGTGGCCGACATCATGGAGCAGGCCAGCGCATTCAAGCTCCTCTATAGGATTGTCGTTCACATGGGATACTATCTGCCTGGTCACAAGCATTGTTCCCAGTGAGTGCTCGAACCTTGAGTGGTTTGCCCCCGGATATGTAAGATAAGCGAAGCCCACCTGTCTTATGTACCTAAGCCTTTGCATAGAGTTGTCTTCTATGATCTTGAGCTCGGTGTCTGTTGGGTCTATATTCCCTACAACAGGGTCCTGTATCTGCAGCTTTGCCATTGGATCACTAACTTTGCACAGCTGCTGGGTTGGCCGGAATTGGCGTCCCCTTTATCGGCGGGCTTTTGGGTCTTGGAGTAGCGTAGGTTGCATATATAGTCGCAACGATCAGCAGGTCTGTCAAAAGGCAGTATATGCATACTTCTGCGAGTATTGCCTGTGATGTTAGCGAGTACAGTATTGCAGCGCCTCCTGCAAGGGACCATAGGAACTGCATGTCAGGGCCCCTGAAAAGCATTATTGCTGCGAGCACAAAAAGCACAATGCCAAGTATCGACAGCGGAACCCCAAGAATGCTGGAGTACTGGCTGGTTATCACTGATTCGCAGTTGACCGGGCCCACGTTAGGGCAGGCCAGCACGCTTGTGTCGTATTTTGATATAGTAAGATAGACAGAAACCAGTATACCAAGGGCGACCAATATGTATATTATGTTCTTTCCCAGCAGAGAATCAACCCTTTTTCCTTCCTGACTTCTTTATAGCGCTTGCAAATGCTTTAATAGTATTGTCAAAGCCCTCGCCCCTTGGGGAGAGCTCATACGACACCTGGACTATTGGCTTGTTCGCGTTTATTATCTTCCTGAGGTCCGTGGGTGTTGCGGATATGACAGTGTCGCAATCTGCAAGGTTTACTGTTGCCTCAAGGTCCTTTATCTGCTTTTGGCTGTAGCCCATGGCAGGGAGCTCCTTGTCAAGCTTTGGATACCTTTCGAACGTTTCCCTTATCGTGCCTATTGCGTACCTCTTTGCGTCGACTATGTGTAATGCCTTGAGCTCTTTTGCTGCAACAGTACCCGCACCGAATGTCATGTTCCCGTGGGTTATCGTGGGCCCGTCTTCTATGATCAAGACCCTTTTTCCTGTCACCTGCCTTGGATTGTCAGCAGTTACAAGCGAATCTGCCATGAATATCTTTGCCCTTGGGTTTATCCGCTTAAGGTCATCTGTGACAAGGCTCAGCTGCGCCTGGGTAGCGGAATTGACCTTGTTTATGAGCAGAACGTCTGCCATCCTGGCGCAGGTTTCCCCAGGGTAATATGAGACCTCGTTGCCTGCCCTGAGCGGATCCGCAACAGTTATGAACAAGTCTGGCTTGTAGAACGGGGCATCGTTGTTGCCGCCATCCCAGATTATTACATCTGCTTCCTTCTCCGCTTCCCTAAGAATCTTCTCGTAGTCGACACCTGCATAAACGACAAATCCGTTCCTTATGTGGGGCTCGTAGTCTTCCCTCTCCTCTATTGTTGTCTTGTACTTGTCAAGGTCCTTTAGCGTTGAGTACCTTTCTGTTATCTCGTCCTTGAGTATCCCGTAAGGCATGGGGTGCCTTATTATCACAGGCCTTACGCCCAGCTTTTTCAGCATCAGTGAAATGTACCTTGTAGTCTGGCTTTTTCCTGATCCTGTCCTTACGGCACAGACTGCGATCAGGGGTTTCTTCGATTTTATCATCGTGTGTTCAGGAGAAACAAGCCAGAAGTCTGCTCCGCAGGCATTGACAAGGCTTGCCTTCTGCATCACGGTGTCAAAGCTCAGGTCGCTGTAAGAGAGAATGCACACGTCAACCTTAAGTTTCTTGATTAGTTCTGGAAGCTCCTCTTCCGGGTATATCTGGATGCCCTTTGGGTAAAGCTTGCCGCTTAGTTCTTTTGGGTATTTCCTGTCTGATATGTATGGGATCTGCTCTGCGGTGAACGCTACGACCTCGTAATCCTTGCTTTCCCTGAAGAGAACGTTGAAGTTGTGGAAGTCTCTGCCCGCAGCTCCCATTATCAATATCCTTTTCCTCATAGCCCCCGTATTATATGAAAAGAAATGATTAAATAGCTGACAGCATTTAGCAATAGTGCAGTGAAGTGATTGTGTGGTTTATGTAATCATAGATACGAGCTCGATACTGTTCGGGATCTCTTGCAAAAAGGACGTTTTCCAGATAGCTGAGAGGGATTTCCCTTCTGCAGATGTGCTAATCTCAGCAGGGATACTTAGGGAGCTTTCAGGGATTTCGAGGAACATGGGAAAGAGAGGGGCAAGCGCCAAGACAGCGATAGAATCACTTAAGTATAAAAAGGTAGATGTAGATAATAACACAAGAAGCGTTGATTCGTGGATACACGCAAAATCCCAACAGTATCCACACGCGGTTGTAATAACAAACGATACCGCACTGTATAAAAAGCTTAAAGCCTCTAATATAAGAGCCCTTAAGCTTACCAAAAGTGGGCTTCTGAGGTAATTTTTCCTATTTATCATTTATCAGGTGTTGAGTTGTACAAAGTATACACTGTGAGCGACGTGTTCAAGCTGCCTCCTGAACATTTTGCGGACAATCTTGAGGAGGTTGCGACAGACGTGCTTAGAAGGAAGTATGAAGGCTTGATAGACAAGCAGATGGGCGTCATAGTATCCATATTCGGCGTCAGCGACATCAGCGATGGGATGATATATCCGGGGGACCCGTCAACGCACCACAATGCAAGGTTCAAGGTGCTTACATACATGCCAACGGTTGACGAGATAGTTGCAGGCGAGGTGTCGGAGCTTGTCGAATTCGGCGCTTTTGTCAGAATAGGGCCTATGGAGGGCCTTGTTCATGTATCGCAGATAGCCAACGATTTCCTGTCATTTGACAAGAAGGTTCCCGCTTTTATATCGAAGAAAACAGGGAAGAACCTGAAGAAGGGCGATGCAGTATATGCAAAGATATCAACAGTAAGCATGAAGAAGACTGTGAAAGACTCAAAGATAGCACTTACGATGAAGCCGGAAGGGCTTGGAAAGCTTGAGTGGATTGCTGCTGATGCAAGGAAGGGCAAGAGGGACGATGGCAAGGGAGGAGGCGGAGGCAGGGGTAGGGGCAAGAAATAAATATTATAAAAGCAATGAACTAGTGATTACATGGAAGGTAAAGTTTGCAAAAGCTGCAGGATGATAATAACGCATGGGGATAAGTGTCCGCTTTGCGGAGGCAGTGACCTCACAACAAAGTGGAGCAGCTATGCCGTCATACTCAATGCTGAGAAATCCGACATAGCGCAGAAGCTTGGTGTCAAGGTTAACAGCACGTTTGCTCTTAACATAAAGGCTTAGAGGTTTCTGACAGCTTCCTTTAGCCACGGAGTCAGCTCTATTTTCTTTGCCTCGTTTATTGGAATCCATCGAAACTTTGTATGCTGCTTGTCAGGATCTGCTGTTATGTCAACTTCTGTTGAGAGCGGCTCGCACAAATAGGCATTAATAGACAAAAAGAAATCAAACCTTTTCACTGGAAAACTCCAGTTGCCCAGCGGTTTTATCACTTTTATCGATATTCCAGCTTCCTCTCTAGTCTCTCTGACAAGTGCCTCAATGTCAGTTTCGCCATTATCCTTGCCACCGCCTGGAACGTCCCACTTCTCATCAGTGTCATCAAATGTCGGGTCCCATAAAAATAGTATTTCTTTCTTGTCTTTTATGATAATTGCCTTAACCGCGTCTCTCTTCTTCATTTCTTCTCCTCCTTTGGTCTTGCGTACTCCTCTTTCACATCAACTGTCTTTACCCCCTTGAAGTGGGTGAACAACGATGCTATTGCGCTTGCCTTTCCTATAAAGTAATCAGCATTCTTGTTGGTGTCGCTGTTGTAGAAAAGCTCTATCTTTTCTTGGTTTGCAGAAAGCTGTGTGGGCTTTACTCCGTAGCTGTTAAACAGGGCTTCTGCCCTCTCCTTTTCTCCCTCCAGCACCTTTATGATTTTGAAATCGTATGTTATGTCCTTTCCAGCATAGGGGTGATTTGCATCTACAACAACTCTTCCTGAATTCACGCTCTTCACGGTTGCGGTTACGTCGTCAAGGTTGACCCTCATTCCTGGATAAGGGTCTATGTCCCTTGACCTGAACTCCGAAAGGGGCATGACCCTTACGAGGTCCTCATTTCTTTCCCCAAACGCGTCAATGGGCTTGAAAACCGTTTTCTTTGGCTCACCGGGCTTCATGTCCCTGAGTTCCCTGTCAAGTCCCTTGAGCACTCCGGACGAGCCAAGTATTATCAGCACAGGGCCGTACTGCATCTTCTCTTCGAAGATGCCCGCTTCCTTTGCCCTTTTCTGGTCAGTAGTCGAGATTACCTTCTCTCCATCAAATACCGTGTACTCTATCTCTAGAAAATCTCCGTCCTTAAATGGCATTTTATTACCTAATCAGCATTTACAGAATTGCAGTGTTATATTGACGCAATACCTATAAAAGCTTTTCAAGCCCAATCTATACGTCTTCTTTTACGGTGTAGGCTTGGACGAAAAGCTAAGGAAGAGATTGATGTTTTTGGGCACATTATTCGTAGCCATAGCGTTCATCAGCTCCTATGCTGCATTCAACTACAGCACAAGCACTGTCACAAGCACAACCACCACTACAGCAACAAAGACATACTTTGTGTCAGGAACGGCAAACGGCACGGTTTCAGGATATTCAAATGGCGCGCTTGTTCTGCTCAACAGGAGTGCAAATGCTTCTGTGGGGAACGCAACGGTAAAGATACTTTCGGGCCTTGAGGCAAATGGATCAATAAGCAGCTACATAGAGCTTAACAACAGCTTCCAGGTATTGCTCTCTACAATAAACGCGTATTCGCTTGAGCAGCTTGTTGACACAGGACTTGGCTCCAACAGCATCGCGTCAGTCAATGCCTCTAGCTATATAGTGCTGCCAAGCAGGATGACCCTTTACCTGAACACGCAGAGTGTGGCCGTAACACTGCAACAGACGAACTTCTCGATTAACCTGTATCCGATAAGCCCTGTTGGGACCAAGGTGAAGCTTAAGATAAATGCACTTGTCGCGCCGAACGGCACAGTGTATGATAACCAGGTTATCCTGTCAAAGGAGTGAGCATGGAGATCGAAGAGACGAGGAAACTTATCAAGAAGTTCGCGGTAAAGAACGCGATCGATTATGGCAAGGCAGATGCAGGAAGCGTGCTTGGCAAGATTATACCAAGCGCAAAGGGCGTACCTGTTCCTGAGCTTAGGAAAGAGGTAGAGGCAATTGTCTCGAAGATAAACAAGATGAGCAAGAAGGAGCTCGAGAAGGAATACAAGCCGTTTGAAAAAGAGTTCGCAAAGAAAGCACAGGATACTGTTAGGAAGACGGAAAAGCCGAAGATGAGGCTTGAGGGCGCTGTTGAGAGAGAATTCGCAACCAGGTGGCCACCTGAGCCTAGCGGATACCAGCACATAGGCCACGCAAAGCCGATCTTCCTTGAGGATGAGTTCAGGAAAATGTATGACGGCAAGTATTTCCTGTATTTTGACGACACAAACCCAGAGAAAGAGAAGCAGGAGTACGTTGACGCTGACAAGGCAGACCTTTCCTGGCTTGGCATAAAGTTTGACAAGGAGTACTATGCGAGCGACAACCTTGGAAATATATACGAATGCGCGAAGAAACTGATAGATAAGGGGCATGCGTATGTCTGCCACTGCGACCAGGAAACCATAAAGAAGATGAGGCAGGAGATGAAGGGCTGCGAACACAGGGACAGGAGCCCGAAGGCCAATTTAACCGAATTTGAAAAGATGCTTTCAGGAAAGTACAATGATGGGGAAGCCGTGCTGCGGTTCAAAGGGAAGATGAATTCACAAAATACGGTAATGAGGGATCCTACACTTGCAAGGATAAAGAAGGCGAAGCACTACAGGCAGGGAACAAAATACTGCGTGTGGCCGACCTATGACCTTGCCGCACCCATAAACGACTCCGTCAACGGGGTTACAGACATTATGAGGAGCAAGGAATACGAGCTCAGGGATGAGCTGAACATAAGGATACTTGAGACCCTTGGGCTTCGCATCCCGAGGATACACCAGTTTTCTAGGCTTAACATAAAGGGCAACACCACACATAAAAGGGAGATCAGGGAGCTGATTGCAAAAGGAGCTATAAGCGGCTGGGACGACCCAAGGCTCATGACCTTCCTCGGCCTAAAGCGGAGGGGAATAGTACCTGAGGCAATACGCCAGTTTGCCCTTAAAGCTGGAATGACAAAGAACGATAGCGAGCTTCCGCTTGAAGCCCTGCTGGCTGAGAACAGGAAAGTGGTAGACCCTGTTGCTAAGCACCTGTTCTTTGTGCATGATCCCGTGATGCTGAAGGTTGATGGGGAAAAAGGCGCAATGGCAAAGCTTCGCCTGCACCCTCTAAACGACTACGGCTACAGGGAGTACAACTGCGGCGATACATTTTTCATAGACGGCTCTGATGCAGAGATGGCGAAGAAGAACGGGGTGCTGAGGCTTAAGGACCTGATGCTGCTGAAGGTGAAGAGCGTTGGCAAGGGCCTCATCACGGCTACAAAACTGAAGCCGGAGCTTAGGGAGGCGCAGACAGTACAGTGGGTTTCAAAAGACAACTGCACAAAGTGCAGTGTGGTTATTCCAGGGGAACTGCTAAACGAAAATGGCGCTGTCAATCCAGACAGTTTGAAGAGCGTGACCGGCCTCGTTGAGAAATACGCTGAAAAGCTGGACAATCATGAGATAGTGCAGTTCGAAAGATTTGGCTACTGCATACTCGATAACAAGAAGAAGATGGGCTTCATACTCATATCGAAGTGACCAGATTATATTGTTGTAGCTTTCTGGATCTCCTGCGCAAGCGCAAGGACGTTGCCGCCCTGGAGTTCTTTCCCCAGCGCGCTTAACAGCTCCAGCGCCTCCTTGCTCCTGCCAGTCTTGAACAGTGCCCATGCAATATAGTAGAATGCATTTGCGGAGAACATCCCTTTCTGGAGCAGCTTGGTTGCATAGCTGGCCGTGGCCGCATAGTCCTTTGTCTCTGCGCTAAGCACCATGTGCTCGTAGTTGACGAGGAACTCGTTGTTGTGATTTTCCTGTGAATCAAGCGCTACAATTGCGCTCTTCAGGCGCCCGAGCTTTATGTTTATCATGAAAATCGTGTGGTCTATGAATTCATTGCGCCCGTTCTCCTTGATCTTTGCCTGGCACATGGCCGATGCCTTGTTCAGTATTAGCTTTGCCTTTGAAGCGAGCGCGCTCGCCTCTTCCCTGTAAAGCGAGTTTTCCTCCATGAACCCCTTCCTGTCATACCTGATCAGCGAGACCTGGTAGTTCGAATACTGCATGTAGATCAATCCTGTGTTATAGAGCATCTCTGGCTCGTTGTACCTTGCAACCAGTTTCTGATATTCGTTTATTGCGTTTAGGTATTCGTTTCCCAGCAGGTACCTGTTTACTTCTAACAGTGTGCTCACCAATCCCTGGTCGTTCAGCTTCATAGAGAGCAGAGTTGCCCTGTTCACGCTCTCGCAGTGGAAGCATATCCAGTAGTCTCCTGAAGCAACATTCTCGTTGCCGCAGTAGCAGCACATTGTCCTTTGCACTGAGCCGAGCTGGCCTATCAGCCTTACATAACCGCCAACACTCACCAACGGGAAGCGCATGTAAGCATCAGGATTAATTAAAAACCAAGTATAATAAATGCTTCTTACAGCTTTTTCAGCACTGCGAAAAGGTGCGCGTTGTCATAGGGCTCGAGCGAGAACTTCTCCACCAGCTCAAAAATGCCGCCAAGCTTTGAAAGCTCAACCTTGAACACCTCGCTCGGGTTCTTTGATATGTCTATGCTCTGGGATTTTATGACGAAATAGGCGTGGCCGCCTTTCTTCAGAAACATCGAGTTCTTCTTCAGTATCTCGGCCTGCTCCTTGGCTGAAACGTCCTGATATATCGCATCGCAGCGCCCCACTATGCCAGAATACAATGCTACATCGTGCGCGTCTCCAAGTATGGGCAGCATGTTGCTCCTTGTTTCGCATATCTGTATGAGGTCGCGCATGCTTCTCTCCGATATCTCCACGCAGTACACCCTGCCCTTCTTTCCGACAATGTCGCTCACGTGGCTTGCTGTTGTCCCTGTTGAGGCGCCTAGGTAGAGTACGCTGGAACCCTCTTCTATCCAGAAGCCCTTGAGCCCGTGCATTACCGCAGCGGAGAGCTTGCTCCTGTATGGAGTCCATGACCTGTACTCTGCGCCATCCACCCGGAACAGCTCCTCATCATAGACCTTCCTGCCCTTCACGAGGTTTTTTGTCGCGAGCTTTCCGTTTATTGAATATACTCCTGGAAAAAGTGGCTTGACCTGCATTGCACCATCTATAAAAACAGCTAGCCGTGACGCAATGCATTCTTATTTCGAACTTTTATACATTTGCTTTCGCGTAGTCCAGGAGCCTCCTGACGAGTTCATGTTTTGAGAGCGTGTCCCTGTATTCTGAGGCCTGCTCCCTGTGCGTCATTTCATAGTCGTCATATTCCAGGAGCTGCTCATCCTGTTGCAGCTCAGTGGTTTCATCCGGAATAGAGACCAGCTCGTCGTAGATGTTTTCTGGCAGCTTTGCCTGCTCTGCAAGGTACTCTAGGCTCGCGTTTGCAGGCGGGCTCTTTCTCCTGTACTGCAGAAAGAGCGCCTTGAGCACCTTCTCCGTCGCCTTCCTGTAAAGGATCGAAGCCGTGAGGTACTCCTTCGCGTCCCTGTACTTCCTTGCTAGTTCGAAATCTCGCATGGCATTCCTTACGAGATCCACCCCTTTTCTCATTTCCATCCCAGACTGAATTGTTAAGTCATCATTAAATACTTTTAGTACTATTTTGTAATTGACTAATCGGAATTCCCCGATTGTCTAACGACCTTCACGATGGTAAAGTGGCGCAAGAGGTAGCGGTAAGCAAGTTCCTCCTTGACGTGATACCGATAGCGTCCAGTCAGGTCGGGGAAGACGAGATGATAAGCAGGTTCACCAAGGCCGTGTCTGCAGCGTTCGGCATAGATGCTGTGGCGCTCATGGAGGCGAAGAAGGTACAGAACCAGGTAAACGCGCTGCATGACTACATAATAAACACAAAAAAGACCTACATAGACAACCAGCTCAGCGAGTATTCATCGTTCCCTGAACTGATAAACTACAAGAACAATGGTTTCAGGAGCTGCGCTGTCATGCCGCTTGTCGCTGATGGTAAGGTGGTGTCCTTCCTTGAGATGCTTTCCAAGGACGAAAACAAATTCAGCGATGAGCTGATAAAGGATGTCGCGTTCGGCGCCTCTCTCATCGGGTTTGTGCTCATGTACAAAGGAGAGCTTGGCAGGAGCACAAGGCTAGCGACGTATTTCGATGCTGCGTTCAACAACCAGTTCCCGCAGCTGATAGTAGCTGAGGACGGGACTGTTGTCAAGTTCAACAAGGCGGCGGTGAAGCTGCTCGGGGTGTCGGTTCCAGAGACCAGGAAAGTAGATTCAATAACAGGGATTGGCTTCAAGAAGCTTCTGGAGCTCTCTGCGGGGGCTGGCTACAGCATTACGCTTGGCAACAGGGTCTACCAGATAGTTGTGGGCAAGATAAACGACAGGCTTGTGCACATCGCTGCAAATGACATCACTGATGCGTTCGTCTACTCCGCCATGAACGCGATGGTGGCAAACAATGATCTGCTCTGTATTGTGACAACCGATAATGGCCTTAGGATAACCAACGTTTCTCAAAACGCTGAGAAGATATTTGGATTCTCGAAATCGGTGCTTGTCGGGGGCAGCCTCATTGACATGACCGGGAAGGTCGCGCAGAGCCCGTTCGGCAAAGGATTCGCGGACTCGTTCAAGAAGGATTCTGACACAGGGGCAGGAGCCGTTACGTTTGAGCTGGGCGAGAATGGAAGAAGGCACATGCGATACCTGACTAAGAGGTTCCTTGACGGCTACATATTCCTACTCGTAAATGCAGAAACTGAGAAATATGTTGATGACGTCAGGAAAGACCTTGATGACTTCATAAGCGGCAGCTCAGATATTGTACTTGGAGTTGACGGCATGGGCTACATAAGGGACTGTAACATCCACGCGGAAGATGTTCTTGGATTTAAGAAAGAGGAGATGATAGGCAGGGATGTAAGGTCAATATACAAGGAGCAGGGCGCTCTCGACAAGGACATAACCCACGCCAGGAACGGCCAGGTCATAGACAATTCATTCGTGTACCTTGTGGGAAAAAACCAGGAAACCTTGATACCCGCCACTCATGCAATAAGGCTGCTCCATGCGCCTGACCAGGACAACGGCATAGAGTATCTGATAATACTCAGGGAGCTTGCCACGAAGAGGAAGGTGGACGACCAGGAATCCTACATAAGGAAGATGGAGGGGAGAGTGAAGGGCCTTGAAACGCAGGGTTCGCTTAAGTCCCAGTTCATATACAACATTTCACACGAGCTGAAGACGCCGCTGACAAGCATAAAGGGATATTCCAAGCTTCTCTACGACGGGGAGTCGGGACCATTGAACGAGGAGCAGAAGGCATACCTGAAGATCACTCTGGATGAGGCTGACAGGCTAACACTCATAATACAGCAGATACTCGATGCTGCGAAGCTTGAGGCAGAGAAGGTGAAGCTGGAGCTCAAAGATGTCGACCTATCGAACATGGGAGAGAACCCAAGCATAAAGGCACTGGAGGAATCCGCCCTTGGCAAGGGCCTCGAATTCAGGTGGGAGGTAAAGTGGGACGTTCCAAAGATAAACGCTGACCCGAACAGGCTAATACAGATATTCGTCAACCTGGTAGGCAACGCGATAAAGTTCACAGACAAGGGAAGCATAACGGTGGGCATATCAAGACTCAACGCAAAGACTGTCCTTTGCAAGGTGACAGACACTGGAATAGGCCTGAGCGAGGACGACAAGCAGAAGCTGATGAGGAAGAGGAAGTTCTACGAGATAAAGAAGAGCAGCGCAAACACGCTTGTGCAGCAGCCTGGCGCCGGCACGGGCCTAGGCCTTGCAATAACAAAGGACCTTGTCAGGCTGCACGGGGGCAACTTCAAGATAGAATCTGCGCTTGGAAAAGGGAGTACCTTCATGTTCACACTGCCTATAGTCCCCAGGCAGAAGAGAAGGAGGGCACAGGCGCAGCAAAACGGCCCCTGATCAGCAGCTGCTTGCATGTATCTGCGATGATGTCACGTACATCCCGCAGGAGTTGCCGAAGTTGTGGGCGATGTTGTAGCCGCAAAGCAGCCTTGTATAGTTCAGGCCTTGGAAGAACCCCTCTATCTGCGTGCTTGTCAGAGAGTTTGCCTCTCCGCTTATGTTCAAGACAAGCACGGTGCCGCTGCTTACCTGTGGGTAGTTTGACTGTGTAACGTATACCGCGGAGTAGTTGTACGGGGTCGTGTTAGTGAAGCTCATCGAGAGCGCGTATGGCACAAGTTCGCTTATGTTCTGGAAAGAGTCCGCTGCGGGAGGGCTTGATCCGTACTTTGATACATAGCTCTGGTTGTATATTGGAGGCGTGCAGTTTGCTGCTGTGCTGGCGTATATGTCTGAATAGTTCTGCATAAGGGCATAGAATGGATTCTTGTGGAGGGTGACCAGCGCATTGTTGTAGTATGCCTGCGCGTTGCTCTGCTGTATTGTTGTCGTGCTTCCCTGCGTAATCGTGGTGGTTGTCTGCGTATTCGTTCCGTTATAGTTTATAGTAGTTGAAGGCAACCCGAATGGGGTGAGCGTTGTCTGAGCAACAGATATCCTTTCCGTGTCAGGAGGAATTGTAAGCCCAGGAGTTATGGGCGTAATTGTAACCTGCGCGCTTTGCTGGTTTGCGCTGACTAGCTCTATTTGCATGTTGGCGTATCTTCCAGTTCCGTTGAAGTTCGTGGTGTTTCCTGCGTATACGTCAACATAGAAGGTCGGGTTCAGGAATGTTGGCTGCTTGGTTATTGCAATCTGCGCTGCATTTGATGTTGCGCTCACTAGCAGGCCAGAGTACTCCCCGCCGTTAAGCGAAAATAGGGTTGTTGTGTTTGTCAGTGTCAGGCTCGTTGGCCCTCCAACAGATACAACAGCAAGATAGTTTATCACCCATGTGCCAACAAGGTAGGCTATTGCGACGATTATTATTATCTCTATCAGGAGAAAGTATGGATTGCCGCGCGGCCCTGGGGTCCTGGGCCTAAACTTTGGGTTCTGCGGAGGCGCCATCAAATCCTAGCTATATATCTAAGAAGGCTTATAAAGATTACAGGCTCTTTGCGCTTTCTGTTCAGAAACCCATAAATATTACAAGAAACAGAGTCCGTGTGATGATTATGGTAACCGCAAGCAGGGAATCAGCCAGGGTGCGCACACTTGTCAGGGCAGGATACGATTCAGTGAAAGTTGGAGGGGCAGGGGTTGTTGTCACAGCTGCAGGCATCGCAACCCATGAAATTTTCGTCATTGTTGGGGGCCTGATTTTGGCGCTTGGCGGGATCGCTGGCGGATCTGTGAGTTTGGGCCTGATGAAAAGAAGGAACGCAGGGGAAGCGGTCTAGGCAGCACCGCGACTGCTTGCAGTTCACCGCTACTGGCGTGAGTATGCCTCTATTCCTAAATTTTGATTGGTGTATATTATTCTTTGGGTTGATACTCTATCGGTGGCGACCATGGCTAATGATTCCGGCTACAAGGAAGAACTCATGGACATTATCAATGAGCGCCAGCAGGTTTCCTACGATGAGCTGAGCAGCAGGGCGTTCAGCCAAGGTGTTCCTGAGCCAAAGCTGAAGGAGGCGCTTTCAGAGCTGGAGAAAAGCAAAGCGATAGCATCAAGGAGCAGCGGCGGGATCCTTACCTATTACCTTCTTGAGGGCCAGAATACCATCAGCAAAGTGCTGATTGTAGAGGATGACAAGAACATAAACAAATTGATGAGCCTTTCTATAGGAAAGGGCTTTGAGATAAGCCAGATCTATGATGGAGGGGAAGCAATAGCTGCTGTGAGAGAGAAGATGCCCAGCCTCGTCATACTTGACCTGATGCTGCCGCACAAGGACGGGCTTGACATATGCCAGACCATAAAAGCTGACCCGCAGCTCAGTGGCACAATAGTGATTCTTGTAAGTGCGATGGACCCCACAAGCAACAGGTTCAAAGGACTAAAGTATGGAGCTGACTACTACATAAAGAAGCCATTTGACCCTAACGACCTGAGGAACCTGGTGACCCTATTCCTTAGAAAAAGGGGAAAGCGCTTTGACCCATTGATAGACCTGCCTGATGAGGAGAGGATATCAAACCAGATAGAAAGCTCGATAAAGCAGGGAGCAAAGTACGTGATAGGCACGCTGAGAATAGAGAACCTTGGGACATATGCGAAGAAATTCGGAGAGAAGTCAGGACTAGTGCTTCTTAGGCTGATATCGCAGCTGCTCCAAGACGAGATAGCCAAGGACCAGAATGTTTTTGTTGGTTTCCTGAACAGCGACGAGTTCGTGGTTGCCGGGCTGAAGGACAATGTCGACGCTGTGGTCAAGAGGGTCAAGGAGGAGTTCACGGCAGTGCTGCCGTTCGTGCTCCAGGATGCGGGATACAAGCAACTGAACATCGATGTGGAGGCATTGTTTGAATCCGAGGAGGTGCCAAAGCTATCCCTTGTGTTCACCGAATCAGAAAAGGAGAAACTTAAGGAGAGAAGGAACGCCGTGCTCAAGAGCAAGGGCCTCTCTGAATCAGGGATAGGGGCTTACACCTATGATGAACTGATGAAAATATTCGGAAAAGACGCGCTTGACATAAAGATCACAAGGGATTCTGCTGGGGTAAGGCTCCACGTTGGCAGGAGCCAGGAGGAGGAAAAGGAATAAATTAATACTCAGTTCTAGCTTGTTGATGATCAGGATCGCAAGGAGCAGGGAAAGGAGGGGGCAGGCTGCAGTAGACTTCATGACCTCTTATGGAATAGCGATACTGATAGTTGCTATAGCGATATACGTTGTTGTCAGATTAGGAGTATTCGGCAACAGCCTTGCGCAGCCAGGGTGCGTAGCTGCCCCATCATTCTCTTGCGGCACCCTTATATTCAATAGCAATGGAGTGGTTACCTTTGTGCTCTCGCAGAACCTGGGAGGCACCATAAACATAACAGGGGTTGCGTGCTCACAGGGGGTCAATGTCATAGGGAACCTTCCCCAGTACGGCAACATATGGGTTGGCAACTACATAAAGAACTCCCAGTACTATCCCAACCCGAACAAGATAGGGCCTGGTGTGTTAATGTACAGCGACTCCTCAAACACGTTAAGCGTATACTGCTATGGGGCCAGCGGTCTCTCTTCGCTACCGCTTGGCGTTGTTTATACAGGGTATGTGTGGCTGAACTACACGTATGCCGGGCTGCCCGGCAGCTACCATACAATAGAGAGGGCGCTTCAGTTCACGGCTGGGGCTTCCTGAGAATAAATAGCTATATAAAACTTAATTGAGCAATGAAGAAAGTGATAGCTTGAGAGCAGTTCTGCTTCTCCTTGCGGTTGTGATGCTTGCCGGTTATGCAAGCGCAAGCTATGTCACTGTTCTGGAACCGATCAATGCAACTCTTTACCAGGGAGGTAGTGTGCTGCTTGGAAAAGATGGTCCTGGACAGACCTTCTACATAACAATATCTGCTGCAACCAAGAACTCTACAGGAGCATTGTTCGAGAACGGATGGAACCAGCTTGTGGCAACAGGAGTGCCCCAAGGCTGGATAGTGCAGAACTCGTCATTGAATGACCAGCAGCTCTCAGTGAAGATAGACCCCTCGCCAAACGCACAGACAGGTATGTACACCTTTAACCTAACTGCAATAAACACTGCCAACTATTCTCACCTTGGCGCCCTTGCCTTCACCGCAATAATAGACATTACCCCTGATGTGTTCGTGCTGCAGGTGGCGCCGACAAACGTGAGCACAGGACCTGGGCAGCCTGCAAGCATCTTTGTGACAATAAACAACACGGGGGTAAGCGACAGCCCATTCATAATAACCATGCAAGGATTGCCTGCCTGGAACACCACAAAGCCGGTGATTGCGCTGCACCATACCTCAGAAACGTTTACCTACCCTGTCTATGAATATGAGCCTGGAGTCTATCACGCAGTCCTTAATGTAACTTCCGGTTCAAGCCCCCTTGTATACAAGAGAAGCGGCGTTAACCTCACTGTACAGGAAACCCTGATAAACGACTTCAAGGCAGTAGGTCAGGGAGCCATCGGCTTCCCGATAATATACCAACCAGTTTATGCTTTAATGTACATAATAAGCAAGCTCCTTGGCTTGATAGGGATTAATTCTTAGTCTAGTGGGCACAATGAAGAAGAAAACCGATAAGAGCGCAAAGTCAGCATTGCGTCTTGTTGCGCTGAAGTCCTTGGGGGACCTTGCGAGGAACGTGGTGAGTTTTGGGGAAAGCGTTAGGCCTGTCTTTGCCGCAAAGACCGACGGTGCCTACGCCCTGTTCACGCCGATGGGCAAGCTGGGTGACGTAAGGCTTGTGTTCTTCTTAAAGAGCAGGAGCATAGGCGATTACATCGCCTATCAGCCCAAGACAATAACCGATAATGAGATACTTGAGATGAAGGATGCACCGAGGCCGCAGCTTAACAGGAGCGTGCAGATAATACCAATAATAGAGCTTTGGAAGAGCCCATTTACAGGAAAAGAGGGGACGCCCAAGTCAGAGTGCATCAAGGTAATGGACTACTCTTCATTGATAAAGGGGGTAATAGCCCGCTCTATAGAGCATGAGAGCATGGGCAAGGCCTATGTCTTCAAGCACAAGTCAATGACATACGCGGGCTCATTCGCGCTACTCGACGATGATGACGCTAGGAGCTTCTGCTACGCGAAAGTGGACCTTGCAAAGGACTTTGGGTTCTTTAGGTATAACTACAATACCGACAAGGTGGAGGCAACTGACACTTTTGGGGAACACTCATACCTGTACGTAAGGATAATAAACCTTCAGGAACCATTTTCTTTCTTTAAGCCCGAATAGCTCAGTGGTAGAGCGATTGGCTGTTAACCAATAGGTCGCAGGTTCAATCCCTGCTTCGGGCGCTTAAGTTTTTCGAGAGCGAAACCACGTTCGAAGCTAGTCGGGCTCCAAGCTTAAAGTCAAGCAAAAAGAGAGAAATCAGGTTCGAATTTAGGAAGCTTTTAGACGAGCTAGAGCAGGTAGCCAAAGTGCTACCACAGTCGAAGCTTGAAGAGATGAAAGCTTCGTTGCATAAGGTTTACAAGAAGCGATTTGTGACGGACAACAGGCCAAAGTACGGCACAATAAACAAAGGTTTCACTGAACTTGAGCTACAACATTTCTTTAGAAATGTCAAGAACGACAAGTTCAGGCTTCTTTTCAAATATCAGGCATATCTTGGTCTTCGAGTTGGCGAAGTTTCAAAGTTGCACATAAGCAACATCAACTTCGACAAACGAGAGTTGACTTTAGAGAACGAGAAGTCTCACAAGACGGACTCTCTGCTTATTCCAGCAGAGTTGTTTAGAGAAACAATCGAGTTCGTGAGTAAATACGCTAAAGAAATAAAGTTAGCCGAAGGTTACATCTTCTTTAAAGAACACGATTACAACGTTAGAAACAGGCTCGCTCACATAGAAGTCAATTACGTTAGAAAGGTATTCCGTGAAGCAGTTTTGGCTTCGAATTTAGACGAAGCTTATGGCCATTCAGAAGAAACCTATCCAAACCATAAAGAAAGGCAGCTTTACAGGCTTACTACACATAGCCTTCGTCACTATGCTATAACACACTTTGCAAAGGCCACAAATGGCAATGTAGTACTAGCTAGTAGGTTCGCCAGACATTCTAAGCCAGATATGACGATGCGCTACATAAACAGAGACAACGAAGAGCTGTTTAGAAACATAGACTATGCCTTTGCGTCAAATCTGAATACTATTAAAACTAGCCTTAGTAAATGGTCAAAGTAGAGGTTCGT